>NZ_JARBHJ010000016.1 GCF_028864145.1 Actinotignum schaalii
TCGAGGATAGGTAAGAGTTGATTCGAAAGGTACCCGCGATGGTCGCCTTTGTGCATGCCGACACGAGGATCACCGCGGGATACAGATACACCACACTAACGGACGCAACCCGCATACACCCCAACATGAGCCTGGTTGAAGTTGCACTTCTTGTAGCCACCCACCTGGATAGCACTGGCCGATGGCATAAACGCCACGATTGATAGCAATGTTGCCGCGAATGCAGCACCTACTTTCCGGATAGTCTTCATGATCTGCCTCCTTTTCACCGTTGAAAGGTTGGGACTTCTGACCCTTGACGGCGCTCGGATAAGCGCCGTTAAAGCTACGCTAAAAGACGTCGTGACGATCTGTCAATACTTTGACACCACTAAATGTCGGCAACCACATCGCGTGCACCAACATCGCAGATAACGGCGCATCTGTCGCAATATCTCACTCAATGGCGTTGCCGCTACCACACTTCACGGAAACAGAACGTCCGGGGTGTGCCGCTTCGGCACACCCCGGACGTAGGTAGGGCGATTTAGTTATTAGGATTCAGTGCTGAGTCGCAGGGCATAGCTACGGCCCAAAGTCCCACTACTGGCCGTGGTATTTTCCTGGGTATCCACCCGGATGGTATCCCCGTCATGAGCGTCACCGGCGAGGATCATGCGAGCTAGCTGGTCACCGATCTCCCGCTGGATAAGCCGGCGTAGCGGGCGAGCCCCGTAGGCCGGATCGTATCCGTCCATCGTCAGGTAATCGCGCGCCGCCGGGCTCACATCCAGGTGCATACGCCGCTCACCCAGCCGCTGCTCCAGCTGCGTGATTTGCAGATCCACAATCTTGCCGATTTCCTCCATGCTCAGCGGATGGAAAACAATCACGTCATCCAAGCGGTTGAGGAACTCCGGCTTGAAGTGCCCCCGCACCGCAGCCATGACCGTGTCATATTGGGCCGCCGCATCCATGGTGGGATCAGCCAAAGCCTGAGAACCCAAATTCGAGGTCAAAATGAGGAGGGTATTGCGGAAGTCCACGGTGCGGCCCTGGCCGTCCGTGAGGCGCCCGTCGTCCAAAACCTGGAGCAGAATATCAAACACATCCGGGTGAGCCTTTTCCACTTCATCAAGCAGAATCACCGAGTAAGGCCGCCGCCGCACCGCTTCGGTGAGCTGGCCACCTTCCTCATAACCCACGTATCCCGGAGGTGCCCCGACCAGCCGCGAAACCGAGTGCTTTTCGGCGTACTCCGACATATCGATACGCACCATGGCGCGCTCGTCGTCGAACATAAAGTCCGCCAGCGACTTTGCCAATTCCGTTTTCCCCACACCCGTAGGCCCGAGGAAGAGGAAAGAACCATCGGGCCGGTTCGGATCCTGCACCCCGGCACGCGAACGGCGCACCGCATCAGAAACCGCCCGCACCGCGTCCTGCTGGCCAATAAGGCGATGCCCGATTTCCTCTTCCATATGGAGGAGTTTCTCCGTTTCGCCCTGCATGAGTTTACCCACCGGCACGCCTGTCCAGGCCGCCACCACTTCGGCGACTTCCTCAGAATCGACCCGTTCGGCAATCATCGGTTCATGATCGCGAGCCTGGCTATCCGCTTCGGCAGCTTCCGCCGCCGCGATCTGGCGTTCCACCTCCGGAATATCACCATTTTGGAGCCGCCCGGCATCCTCATACCGGCCCTCGCGGACCGCTAACTCAAACTCGGTGCGCAGCTCATCAAGCTTGACCCGCAAATCACCCACCCGGTTGCGCCCGGCCTTCTCATTTTCCCACCGATCGGTCAGGGCAGCTAATTCTTCTTTGCGATCCGCCAATTCCGCACGGATGGTTTCTAGGCGGTCGGCGGTAGCTGCGTCGTCGTCCTGAGTTTCAGAAAGATAGGATTCCTCCATGGTGAGGCGATCCACCTGGCGTTGCAACACGTCGATTTCCTCCGGGGAAGAATCCAATTCCATGCGCAGGCGGGAAGCCGCTTCGTCAATAAGATCAATGGCCTTATCGGGAAGCTGACGGCCGGTAATATACCGATTCGACAACTGCGCCGCGGCAACAAGAGCACCATCCGTAATTGTTACTTTATGGTGCGCCTCGTATTTCGGGGCGATACCACGCAAAATTGTGATGGTGTCTTCCACCGAGGGTTCACCCACGAAAATCTGCTGGAAACGGCGCTCCAAAGCCGGATCCTTCTCAATATTTTCGCGGTACTCATCCAGGGTGGTAGCACCAATGAGTCGCAATTCCCCGCGCGCGAGCATCGGCTTGAGCATATTTCCGGCATCCATAGCACCTTCGGAACCTCCACCGGCCCCCACGATAGTGTGGATCTCATCAATGAAGGTAACGATTTCACCCGCGGCCTCCCGAATCTCATTTAGGACAGCCTTGAAGCGTTCTTCGAATTCACCGCGGTATTTTGCACCGGCCACCATCGCGGCCACATCCAATTGGATCAACCGCTTACCACGCAAAGATTCCGGAACATCGCCATTGACCATGCGCTGCGCCAGCCCCTCCACAACGGCGGTTTTCCCAACACCCGGTTCCCCGATAAGCACCGGATTATTCTTGGTACGCCGAGAAAGGACCTGGACCACGCGGCGAATTTCGCTATCGCGGCCGATCACCGGATCCATTTTCCCTTCCCGAGCCATCGCGGTGAGATCCTGACCGTATTTCTCCAGTGCCTGGAATGTGCCTTCCGGATCCGCGCTATCCACCTTCGAGGTGCGTACGCGCGGCAGGGTAGCCCGCAGCGCCTCATGCGAGGCACCCGCGTTCCGGAGGATCTCCCCCGCCTGGGACTGCGAAGCCGCAATCGCCATGAGGAGATGCTCGGTAGAAATATAGGCATCCCCCAAGCTGGTTGCTTCCTTGCCGGCCTCCGAAATCACCCGCGAGAGCGGGCGCGAAGCCCCGGGATTTTGCACCGAATCCCCCGCCGAACGCGGCAGCGAAGCCAGCGCCCCGGATACTCGCTCCGCGATCTCCACCCGATTAGCCCCCACCGCTTCGAGCAGGGCAAGAGCAATCCCACCTTCCTGGGCGAGCAAAGCGCTCAAGAGATGCACCGGCTCCACCTGGGGATTGCCCGCATCCGTCGCCGTGCGAATGGCCTGCGCCAAAGCTTCCTGCGACTTCGTTGTTAGTTTATCCATGACAACTCCTTACATCGGCGGCGGCTACCTGTTCACCACTTCGCCGATCCACTCATAGCAACGCAAGCTTTCTTGAGTCTATTCCACTCAAGTTAGAAGATGTGCTAATTGCGTTGTTCTCCTTACCCCTGCAAGCGACGCACCCAAACCCGTCCGCCTATACTGGATGAATTGCATACCGAATGGAGGAGGAGCGGTGCCGGAAGGTCACGCTATTCATCGTCACGGACGTATTCTCACGGCGCTTTTTGGCGGGGACGCCGTGGCCGCCAGTTCCCCGCAGGGGCGTTTCGCTGAAGGTGCGGCCCTGCTGGACGGATTGCGCGCCGGGCGGGCCCACGCCTGGGGCAAGCATCTTTTCTGGCCTTTCCTTTCCACTTCCGAACAAGCCGCGGCGGGTGGTATTCCTGCCGTTGAGCTTGGCGACCCGCAGGCCACCTGGCTCCATATTCATTTAGGCCTTTACGGAAAATGGGCTTTTGCGGGGCCGGGGGTGGCCGGTTTGCACGGCGCCGGGATTCGGGTGAGCCCCACCGAAGATTCGGGGATGCGCAAAACCATTGATGGCGGGCAAGATGGCACCACGCGCCTGGTGGAGGCCGCGCCTACGGGTGGTCGCGATGGTCTACCGGAAGACAATATTCAAGTCCTGGGAGAATTGGCGACGACGCCGACAACTCGCTTGCGCCTCGCCGGGCCGGAGGCGGTTGCCCAGCTCACCGGCCCTGCCCGCTGTGAGATTCTCAGCGGGGAGGAAGTCCTGGGGGTGATTGCGCGGCTCGGCCCCGATCCTATTCGCAATGAGGAGGGCGACCGGCAGCGGTTCGTGGCCGGGGCGCGCCGCCGGAAAATCCCGGCCGGCCAGGTGGTGATGGACCAGGCTGTTGTGGCGGGCCCGGGCAATATTTATCGGGCTGATTGTTTGTGGCGCACCGGGATTTCCCCGCTGCGGCCGGCCAATAAAGTTTCCGAATCCCGGTATCGCGAGCTGTGGGATGACCTGGTGCTGTGCATGGGCCGCGATGTGGATTCCGGGATTATTGTGACGATCCCGCCCGAATTCCAGCCCGACCCGATTCCCGAAGGGGATCCGGAGCTCTCACGTTTCGCGGTGTATCACCGCACCGGCCGCCCGTGCGTGCGCTGCGGCGCAATTATCCGGGAGGAACTCATGGCGGGGCGGCGCCTCTTCTGGTGCCCGGGCTGCCAACGTTAGCCCGCGGGTTTTTCGGTGCAGGCGGGGTCCACGCAATCTGTACGGTATCTACTGCCGAGCCGATCACGAGCTGGGCTCGGCCCGGAATATCACGGCGGGAACTCACACCGCGATAACGAAAATCTCCGGAAAGCAGGAAGACCGCCGGGGAGGTGGCCAGGAGCCGCCGCCACAGCGGGAGATGGCTGAGGTGCGCCGGTTCCGCGGTGACCAGGATAAGGTGCCACCCGAGTTCCGCAGCATCCACGAATACCTCGGCGAGGGGTGCGAGCGGAAAACTTTGCGGATCGAGAAGCTCGGCATCATCCACCATGACAATAATCGGCACGGGTGACGAAACTGGTGACGATGCGGACTCGATGCGGCCCGCTGTGCCTGGAGTGTGGGGCCGATCCGCCATGCTGTGCGCTTGGGTGCGACGAGCGGCGAGCACCTGGGCGAGGGCTTCCATATCCGCCCGGGCCTGCGCGGCACTGCGGTAACTTCCCGCGATGAGTTCAGGCGGGAGGCACGTGCGCAAGTGGCCATGCGGGTCGATAAGGAAAAGCCGCGGGAGCGGGGATACGTGCGCGAATTGCCGGGCGAGGAGGCGCAGCACCGCGGTTTTTCCCGAACCTGCCTCACCAATAATAAGAGCGTGCCCGGTAGCGGCAAGATCGAGGAGGGCCGGCCCGCGATACCGGGCGCTCAATCCCAGCTGCAGCGACTGTAGCGAAGGCTTGTGGAGGCCTCCTCCTGCGAGTAATTCCTGGTAGGTGAAGTTGGCGGGTAGTTCCCACAATTGGGGTGCGGGCGGCCCGGACCAAGCCGCGCGAATCTCGGCGAGGAGATCGCCCCTGCCGAGGCCGGGTGAGTCCGGGGGCGGCTGGGTGGTGGCGAGCAAAAAATGTTCCCCGGCGGGAGTTATCCCCCGGCCCGGGCAACCCACCGGCACGGTGGCGGCCCGCCGGTGCGGGGCATGGGAGTCATAGGGATCAGCCAGGCGCAGCTCCAGCCGGGTAGTGAAGAAATCGCGCAGGTGCGCGGGGATCTCGGTGGGGCGAGCTGCCGTGGTAATAATGTGGATGCGGCTGGCCGGGCCGCGCTCGATGAGTTCGGTTAAGGCCTCGTCCACCTCAGGGCGTGCCCGTAGCGCCGACCAACCGCGCAGGAAAATAAATATTTCTCCGAAAGGATCAGAGCTGGGCGCTTCCCCGCT
Source organism: Actinotignum schaalii (assembly GCF_028864145.1). Lineage (GTDB taxonomy): Bacteria > Actinomycetota > Actinomycetes > Actinomycetales > Actinomycetaceae > Actinotignum > Actinotignum schaalii_B. Next base: position 5,576 of record NZ_JARBHJ010000016.1, read on the forward strand.
GCGTGAGGCTTCGCGAGCGCGAAGTACGTTCCTCAGCTCGACCAATCCGGCGCGCATTCGCTCCGGCTCGGAATGATCTACCCGGAAACATATATGCGGCACATTAATAAGCGCGGTAAGTTCCGCCCCCGAAGCATCGCACAGGGCGTAGTGCGCTTCGGCCGGGGTAAATCCCAGCGCGATGGCCCCGGCAATGGTCCGCAGCGCTTCATCACATCCTGCTCCCGGTGCACCGAGCACCAAAAGATGAGAATCCGCGAGATCAATATGGAGCGCTTCGCGGCGTTGGAGTAGCGGAAGATCGCGTTCGCCGAGCGTGAGCCGGAGCGGGGTGGCGCGCTGGCTCGGCGCATATATCCCAAACCGGGCTGAGGTACGCACCGCGATGAGCTCGGTGAGGTGACGCGCGCAAGTGAGCGGCTCCAACCAAATCGGGTGGGCCCGCGGCCCGATCCCCCGCAGGGGTTCGAGTGCCGCGGCGAGTGCGGATGGTCCGTTCTGAACAGCGCCCAGCCCGGGAACGGCATTAATGGGAGGAGTGGCTGGCGGCCCGGAGCTGCGTCGTCGTACCGCGGGAACCTGAGCCGGGCGGGCCGCGAGCGGCGCAGAAACATAAAACCCGGTGAAGCGATGCGGCGCGCCGCCGCAGGCAAGGAAACCGCAACCGGGCTGGGGCGGGAGGTGGGCGGCATCCGGGGTGCCGATCACCGCGCGGGATTCGTACTCGGAAAAAGTGCGCAGCGCGATCCGGTAGGACAGGTGCGAATCCAGGCCGCGCAACCGGCCTTCGTCCAGGCGTTGAGTGGCGAGCAGCAGGTGGATGCCGAGCGAGCGGCCCAGGCGCCCAATGGCCACGATGGTGTCGATGAGATCGGGGTGGTCGCTGAGGAGCTCGGCGAATTCGTCAATAATAATAAGGAGTGGCGCAAGACGCGGGCCGCTGTGGGCACCGCGAGCACGCGCCGCCTCGTATTCTCCCAGGTGGGAGTGCTGGCCATGCTCAGCAAGCAGGTGTTGGCGGCGGTTCATTTCCCCGCGCAGGGTTTCCTCCATGCGCTCGCTCAGGGACGTATCGCGTTCCAGGTTGGTGACCAGGGCCGCGGTGTGGGGCAGCTCGGCGAAAGGATGGAAACTCGCCCCGCCCTTGTAATCGATCAGAACCAGGTTGAGTTGCTCGGGTGAATGTGTGAGGCAAAGCCCGAGGAGGAGCGTGCGCAACAGCTCCGATTTCCCGGAGCCGGTTGCGCCCACGAGCAGACCGTGCGGGCCCATCCCACCGGCCGCGGCCTCGTTGAGATCGAGCCACACCGGGGCGCCTTGCGGATCGAGCCCGAGCGGCACACGCAGCGGGGAGTCCGTGCGGTGAGTTGGCGAAGGCGGCGTGAGGGATGCCAATCCGAGCAGCTTCGCAAAACCCTGCGCGCCGGTGGAATCCTGCGAAGCCGAGCCGCGAGCCCGGTAGAGCGCCCGGGCACAATAAGCCGCCCCGTCCAGGTCGAGCAGATCGGGAATGCCCCGGCGCACCCCGGTACTATCGGCGAGGTTGAGATGTGCTGGCTCGGCGCCGGCCGGATAATCCACAAGCACAACGAGACTGCCGGGTTCGGGGAGCGGGCCCGGCTCGCGCTGCACCAGCCAATCGCGTGCGAGCGTGCGAGGTTGATCAACCGGGCTAGGTTTTTCCGGATGTAGATTTTCACGCTCGGATTTTTCCCGGAAATGCAAAGTGACGTGGGAAGAGGAACCTGGGCAATCAGGCTCCCCGAAAGACCCCTTAATAATAAGGTATACGACCTTTCCGAGCCCCGGCTCCGAGACGGCGTACGGGGGCAGCCAACTGAGCCAACCCGCCTCGGCCGCGGGCACGTGCTCCCCCGGGGTAATAGCGAGATCACCAGGCGTAATGCTCGCCGCGAGCTGGCAGAGGAGGGCCCGCGCCCAGGCCCAGGCCGCATCCCCCTCCACCGTCACGGTGGAATACGAGGGCAGGTCGAGGAGTGCGGGGCCGGGAATCGGGCGCTGCACCTCCGTGGCACAGCGGTCCCGCGCCCGGCGGGCGGCGGCGTCGCGCTCCCCGGGTGGATCCTCCGCAAGCGTGACGGTATACGGCGGCGCGAGCAACGCCTGCCCCACCCGGACCGGTCCCGGCGGCGCTGGCTTGCTGCGGCCCAGGCGCAGTGGGAGCACAAGCGGGGCAGGATAGCGTTGCGTTTCCTCGCGAACGCAAGCCTCCAGTATGCGCTCGGCTTCGGCTTCGCACCTGGCCAGGGCGGCGAGGTAATCGCGCCGCGCGCCGTCGCGTTCCCCGGCGTTACGCCGCAGCCCCAGGCCCACGTTGAGCAGCGCGAGCGCGAGCATGAGAACCCCGAGCGTTCCCATGAGGAGAAGCAGGTGGGGAGAGCGCCCGGTAGTGGACGTGAGAATCACGAGCATCACCACGGATAGCAGCGCGGGGAGGAACATGACGGCATTCATTTTCTGCCCGCTGCCGTGATAACACGCGGGTGGCGCGGGAATACACAGGGCCTCCATGGCTTCCTCCTTCCGCGAGCGCGCTCTCCTTCCGGCACACCCTAGCGGGGCTATGGATTCTTGGCGAGGTGCTATCCACAGCTTCGGTACGACGACGCACTTCTCTCGCAACGGGCCAGCTGGGCTTGTGGATAACTCTCTGGCCTGTGGATGAGCTCTGGTCAGGTTGCGGCCTTCTTGATACCGTGCCCTCACCCCGCGCACCTGCGGCCGTGCGAGCAGGCTTCCGGGTGCCGAGGGCGAGGGTGCGAGGTGGCGAGAACGCAGGCGAATAGCCGGGATCAGTAACAGCGCAGAAAGGAGGGCAGATGGCCGGAGAGCTCGAAGGAATACGCGGCGCGCGACCGGTGGATACCACGATTCCCGTCTGCGTGCACTGCGCGGGCCGGCGCGACGAATTCGAGCTGGCCAGTTCGCTCTCACTAACCGCGCTCATTCCCGAGGTGCTGCGCCTCCTCGCCCCGGATTTCGCGGCTCCCAGCTGGACGGTTCGTACCGCCACCGGGAAACGCCTGGATCCGAGCCTGCCGGCGGCCGACCAGCTCTCCCCCGGAATCTGCCTTTTTATTGACGGACCCGCGCCGCACACGCCCCCGCGCAGCGACCCGATTCTCAGCTGTATCCGCCATTCCACCCTGACCGAGCGCGGCGAACTTGCTCCGGCTACGATCCGTATCTGCGCTACCGGAACAGCTGCGGTAGCAGGACTGGGCCTGGCCGGATGTAGCGCCCTGGCTCCGCTTCCCCACGCGCTCGCACTTCCTGTGCTAGCCAGCCTTGCGCTCGTTTTTCTCGGTCTTGCCCCCATGAATTGGACGCATGCTCGCAGGCGGGAAGGCCCGAGCGCGAGCGCACGGGCACAGCTGGTGGTGGTAGCACCGCTTGCAGCCAGTGGCTGGGCGGGAGCCGCCTGCGGGTGGCGGGCTGCCCCGCTGGTATTACCAGAGGCGGAAACTGGCGTGGGACTACGCGGGATAGCAGCCGGCTGTGCTCTTCTCGTCATCGCGCTGCTCGCCCGGATGGTAGTCCCCGTGCCGGGTAGCCGCAGTATGCTGCTGCCCTGGGCACTTGCTTTGCTGGCTTGGGGTGGCAGCGCCCTGCTCGACGCCCGGCTTGCCGAACCGGCCGCCCTCGTGATCGTGGTGGCCCTGGTCTGCACGACCCGCCTGATTGCGCCGCTTGTCTTGCGGTTGAGCGCGCCCCCGCCGGAAATACCCGCCACCGGTATAGCGGAATCACCCGCGGAGCACAGTACGGAAAACTGGGCCCGCATCCTCGTCCTGCGCGCCCTGGGCTGCGAAGCCGGCGCCGTCTTCGTGATCGCCGCGCTGCTACCGCTGGCCTACCGCCCGGATATTCTCAGCGCGGCCATATGTTGCACGGGAGTAACTGTGCTCGGGCTGCGTGCCATAACTATGCGCGCCGACGCCGCGTTTGTACTTCGGCTTGTCTTCTTTCTTCTTCTTTTTATGGAGCTCTGCGTGTTGGCCATGCGGAATCCGGCAACGTACGCAGCACCGGGTCTTCTTGCATGCCTGGCAGCTCCAGCGCTGGTGAGTATTCCCGCTCTTTTCCTCGGGTATGGGAGCCACCGGGAAGCCTCGGAAATCCTGGAGTCTACCGAGGATCGGGACCGCGGCGAGCGTTCCGAGGCTCAGCTTCTTCTCACCCAGCGGGTAGAGATCGCTGAGCAGGCTCTCACCGCGCTGCTCGGAGTCGGGATAGTTATTGCGGTCAGCCCATGGTAAACGCGCGCACTATTGTGAGCTCCCGCCGTTTCCGGTGCCGCGGCATCGCGGGCGCGTTATGGTGGGGGCTGCCGGCTCATGAGGAAGCTCCCCGCCCCGGATTAGCTGGGCTAGCCGGAGCTCTTGGGCTTGCTCTCGTAACCGCGGCTGGTACCGGTGCGGCGCGGGTGCTCTCCCCGCAGCTTCCTGACGGTTGGGAAGATGGCGCGATTGTGATCGCCACGGATAGCGGGGCACGCTATCTCAGTTCCGGTGGAATTCTCCATCCCCTCACCACCCTGGCTGCCGCTTACCTTTTGTACCCCGAAGGGCTGGAAACCCATGCGCTCCCAGCTTCGCGGCTCGCAGATGTACCGCGCGGGGTGCCCGTGGGAATTCCGGGCGCCCCCGATTCTTTACCGAGCGCAGCCGAGCTGCGTGACCCGTGGCTGGTGGCTTGCCCCGCAACTGTTACAGCTTCACGGGAGGACGACAAAGAAAATATGCAGGGCACGGCCACGCCGTTATCCCTGGCGGCCTCAGCTCCGCTCCCGGATTATCGGGGCGCGGTGCTGGTACGAACACCGGGAAGTTTGTGGCTCATTGCTACTGGCCAGCGCTACCGGGTGGACATTCCAGAAGCGGCTTTCCGTAGTGAATTTCCGGGCTTACCTGTGTTTGAGGCGCCACCTGCGTGGGTGGAACTCTGGGCGGAAGGGCCGCCTCTCACGCCGCTCCAGGTTCCCGCCGTTGGTGAGCCGGCCGGGTATCTTCCCGGTATCGGGGAGGCGCGGGTCGGTGACCTGGTTGCTTTTGCTGACAGTGCCGGCACCCGCACCTGGTTCCAGATCAGTTCGGGCGGCGTGCTCGAACCGCTCTCCCCCACCGCGTTCCACCTGTATCGACTCTCCGAGCAAAGTGCCCGAGCGCGAGTGTATGCCCTCGATCCGGCAGCTCGTGCTCATCTGAACTTCCGCGAAACCGGCCCCGGAGCCGCCTGGCCCGCTGATCTCACCGCGCTCACCGACCCGGCTGCCGGCGCGGCTACCGAAACCGCGGATCCCGGCTCCGCTCGGGTATGCGCGGCTTTCCACGCGGGACACTCGTTCTTGGTGCACGTACCTGAATCCCCGCTATCGCACGCTGGTGCTGCGCTCGTGGCCAGCACGGATGCGGGGAGTGCCACCCTGCTCCAGGGAAGCACCCCGGTAGCCATCACCGATCTTGACCTGCTGCGCCGAGCCGCGAACTGGGAAAACATCACTCCGCTTGAGCTCCCGCCCGCCTGGCGCATCCTCCTTCCCAATCCGGCCACTCTTCTCTCCGTGGATGCGCTCTGCACCGATCCACAGGGCACTACCCGAACCGATATTGCTGCCTGCACCCGACATCGCCCATGATCCGCCGCGTTCTCATCGTTTCGCGCATGCACAAGCCCGGGGCGGGGTGTAGATTCTTGCTCCCCGGCCCGGGCTGTGAGTGACATACGTCTGGAATAGTTGGTAGCTGGTTACCCCGCCTTTAGCGGGTGGCGCTGGAGCGGGAATTGGCCCGGTAGCGCAAGGTCAAGCCTCCGGCGAGCGCGGTGAGCCCGGCCAGGAGCCAGCCCGCGAGCGCCGCACCGGTGCGTTGCAGCTCCGGAGGCGCGGGGGGCGTGGCCGGCGGAGTGGTGGGCGGGGTGGCCGGTGGCGTAGCGGGCGGCGTCGTCGGAGGTACCGGTGGTTCTTCGAAACGAACCGTTTGTTCACTATCGAGCGGATCGGTGTGCTCGGAAATGAGCCGGTCGCCCAGGTACACCCATTCGAATAGAACCACCTCGCGGCCAGCTAAGCCGCTCGCATCAAAGCCGAGCTTAATGCGGGCGCATTCGCTGGACGAACCGGGAATGAAATCGCTGACTGTGCGTACCGGGGCACCGTCCTTCCCGAGCACCGGCGTGCCATCGGGGAACATGGCAGCCGTTTCAATCCGGTAGGCCTCCCCGGGGATAAGCGCTCCGCTGAGTTCACATACCTCATCGACAATCACCGCATCCGCGACGGCGCTCAGAGTCTGATCGCCGCCGGCATGATCAGCAGCACTCGCAGCGCCATCCCGGGCACGGGTGGCCAAGCGTGTGAAGGTCACCGTCTGGTTGGTATCTTTCAGGTCAGCATGGATCGCAATATCCCGGCCGTCCTGGCGCAGAGTTTCCGTGGTCACCACCTTGGTGCCGGCCAGAGTTGCGGCGTCGACCTCAAAAACCACCTCCACGCTACCGTTGGGGTGCTCGGGCACGAAACGGCTGGTGCCGGTGAGCGCGCTCCCGCTGGCATCGCGCAGCGGCTGGCCGCTGGTCGGATCCAGGAGTGCCCCGTGGACCTCGTATTCCTTTCCGGGAATCAGGTGCTGGTAGGACACGGTATCCACCAGGGTGACGGTACCGGTATTGGGCGCAATATGGGTGTCTTCATGGTGCATGGTGGTGTGAAGGGACGGTTCGCGGGTCACCGTGAACTGCTCGGTCACATCGGTCACGCTGGTGGCCAGCGGAGCCGCCCGATCATCCCCCGCGAAATCGGAAACCACCACGTAAGTACCCGGCAGGTTCTTCCCGGCCGGATCCTGCTCCATGATCCAGGACGGATCGCCCACACTCGGGTAGAAACCGTTGCGGGCGGGAAGTACCACCGGTTGCCCAATCTGGCGGGCGGCCGCGCGGTTCTCATCGGTTACGGCCTGGCCTTCCGGGAAGAAGAGCAGAGTGTGGGTTAACGTCTGAGTATCAGCCCTAAATCCGGCTCCGCCGGTGAAATCGGGATGGTTGGCGGGTAGGCCGCTCACCCAGACGTCATCAACCAGGTAAGTTCCGGACTTCGTTTGGCGAATCGAGAGAGCCGAATCAATCTTCCCGGGATAGCGCACCGATGTTGTTTCATCGGCCAGCCCGAAAGTATCCGACCAGCCGCTCTCAATCCAGGGTGCGAACTCGGCTGGTTGGTCCTCCTCGAGGACTTCCCACACCCAGGTGTACATTCCAGGTTTGCTCACTGGTTCGCTTAATTCTGCGCGGATCGGGCCCGGGCCTTCGGCCACCACTGTCACGGAGCCAATTTTTTCTGAGCTAGCCGGGACCACACCCGGCTCGGGAATGGCCGTGGGAGACACATACCACACGGTGGCCCGGTACGTAACCGGAATAAAGGGACCGTCTTCAAAAGAACCATTGGTTCCCGGGCGGCGGCTCCACTCCCCATCTCGGAAATTCTCATCCGCGCGGGCCACGAAAGTATCGCTGAGGACCGTGCCGGTATCTACCACTTTCGCATCGGCCACGTGGGATATCCCGAGAGGCCGGAAGGGGAATTCTTCCCGGGAGGTTTCTTCCGGAAGGGCGTAACTATCAGCCCAGTCCGCGTGAATATAGCGGGAGTTCTCCCCCTGCTCGTTTTTACGCACCTCCCACACCCAGGTGACGAAACCGCGTTTGGGGGTGGAAAGTTCCGCGGTGAGCGTCTCCCCCGGGCCCTTAGCTTGGACCGTGACCGATCCCAGAACCTCGGCTCCTTCAGGGACGGTATCGCTGCGTTGCGGGGAGGTGCGCCCTGCCCAATAGGCGGTGGCCCGGTAGGTGACGGGCACATTTTTCCCCTTCACCTGGGTCCATTTTCCGTCCCCGTAATCCTCCTTGACGGCGGTGGTGAGAGTATCGCGAATAACGCCATCGGTATTAATAGGGCGGGTGCTTACCTTCGAGGTTCCCAGCGGCTGGAAATCATAAATAACTTCCCAGGTGCGCCCCGGGACATTGCGGGTGAGGGGATCGCTGACCGGGCGGTGGCCGTAGGTGATGGTGTCTTGAACGGTGCCATCGGCCCCGAAAATAGTCAGGGTGGTGCGAACCGGGGTATCGAAAACAGCCGTATAGCTCACCTGGCCATTCCCGGTGGCCGACCACGCCAGCTCCAGCGGCTTGCTATCGGTCACCCCGCTCCAGGTTGCGCTACCGCTCGCGTCAAAAACTGCCGGGCCGCTGAGGGTAATAGCCACGGGGATCCCGGGCAGCCACGCCTCGGAATTATCCGGGTGCACGCCAATACCGCGGATAACACCGCTGCGCTCCCCTTCGCCTTCCACGATTCCGCTCACGTAGCCGACGGCGGCGCTGGCGCGCGCTTCCCGCACGTAGCTTTGGGCCCGTTCCTCAATATCGGGACGCTGGGTACGCACCGCCTGCACCAGCTCGTTCACGGTCTCTTGAGCGCGCCCCGGACGCCCCGGGTATTCCTTTTCGAAATTAACGTGGATGAGGTAGCTCAGCGCAGCTAGGTTGAGGTCGTCCGTGGTATTTCCTTCATAGCGGTTGAGCAGCCAGGCCATTTGCGGGGTGCTCAGCTGCAACTCTCCCGGGCCGAGCGCTCGGGATTCGGTAAGGGTCGTAATATCGATCATCTCCCCGGGACCGGGATCGGCATATTTCGCTTGGATACACCAAATGGGATAACCCTCCACCGCCACCCCGTTAATTGATTGTGTTTCCGCGTAATGCGGCCCGAGGCGGAGGTGGCCAACAATATTCACCCCTTTAATTTCGATGCCGCGGCCAACAGAATGATCCCAATCGGCACGCGCTCCGGCGCCGCCGAAAAGACCGGCGCCCGCCAAAGCGAACACCATGAGAAAAGCAAGACATACCCGAATCACATATGGGGTGGGTTTCGGGCCCGTGGTTATTGCCATGGTGGATACGAGTCCTTTCACAATATTATTTTTATGCATGCTGAAGAGAGTCATGCGAATCTGCATACACGGCGAATGTGCATGCGTAACGAACGTGGAGCATGCGGAAAACGCGGGCAGAAAATTACCACCGGCGCACAGCCGCTAGCCGTAGCTAACCGCAACTAACCGCCGCCCCCTATCCGAAGAGGCGCGCCACCGCCCGGTCAGCTGCGCGGTAGTTCTGCGAGGCGCATTCCACCTGCTGGCCGATACGCGCGTAAATGTCATTCAGGGAGCGGGCCGCGGCATGCCACCGCATTTGTGCGGCTTCGTAAGCTGCCTGAGATTGCCCGTCCCAATCCGCCATCGCGGCGCGGATACGGGCATCTAGCTGCGCGAGTACCGCCTCGATGCGAGAAGCGTGGGCAGCAATATCAGCTGCCCACGCGGAAAGTTCCCCAAAATGTGCACGAAGTTCGGTCATGACAATCCTTTCCATAAGTGCGTGGGAACACCCGGCGCGGGCGCTGTTACGCCGCCGGCAGATCCCCAACTAGTGCGGCCATACGGGAAAAATCCGCGCGGGTGGCCGTGTCTGTTTCGGTAACGGTGGCATCCGCGCGGCCTAGGCGCACTGCGTAATCAGCCAGGAGCGCGAGCAACTTTTCACTTGCCGCGCGGTATTCTTCCAGAGCGGCGGCGAAGGCCACCGGAGCAGCACCGCGCCAACCGGCATGCCAGCCAGCGATGCGATCCACGGTGGAGTGGAGGTGGGCGCGCAAATCCTCCTGGGCCTGGGCAAGAAGCGCGCGAACGGCGAGAATGGAATCGTTACTGACCCGCAATTGTGCGGTAGATACAGCCATACATCCCCCTGAGATGCTTAGGTGGTGGCGCGCGGGTGGTGAGAATTCCGCGCTTCGGATGCCGGCCGGTGAGGACCGGTGTTCCTATGGTGGCTGATGGTAGTGGTGCTTGTCGAGAGGCGAAAAATGTTATCCACAGGTAGCTGCCCGGCCGGCGTGTCGCCCACAGGCAGGCCGGCCGTGACTAGCCTTGCGCGCCCGTGCCCGGCGGCGCCGTCGTACCCAATGCTGACCGTGTTTCAGAGCGACGCCGCCGCGCCGCTCCCGCGGCGCGCTAGCCGGCGTTACAGGAAATAGGCCACGAGAGCGACCATCGAAATAACGAAAGCGATGCCGATGATGGTGGCACGCTGCCAGAAGAGGCGACGGCGCGGGTAGTAGCTCTGCCCCGGCTGGTAGCCGCCGAAATCATAGCCGCCGCTCAGCTCTTCTTCGGATTCGATGGTGGGATCTTCCCCGGTGGCGCTGCCGCGCTGCTGGTCATCATGCCGGCGGCCGAATTGGCGTTTCCTCACGGTTTCCTCCGTCTCCGGGTGGCTGGCTCCCGGTAGGAATATGGTAGTGCATCCATATGAACATGAGGGCTACTATCCTGGACGTATGTCGTCGAAGAAAAATAAGCCGGCCGGGACCCCGGCCCTCCTCGCCCTCACGAAAGCCGGCGTGGAGTTCACGATTCTTGAGTACGAACAAAGTTTGCATCACGAGCACGGATTCGCCCTCGATTCCGCCGCTGAGCTGGGGATGGATCCCCGTGTTATTTTCAAAACCCTGCTGGCGCAGGTGGATGGGAAGCCGGTATGCGCGGTGGTTCCGGCTGCCGCCATGCTCAATCTCAAGTCCTTGGCAAAAGCGGCGGGCGGGAAAAAGGCCGCGATGATGGATCCGCATGATGCCGAGAAACTCACCGGCTATGTGACCGGGGGTATTTCGCCGCTGGGGCAAAAACACCGCAGCCCTATTTTTATTGATGCCTCCGCGCGCGAGCTGCCGGCGATGGTGGTTTCGGGTGGGAAACGTGGGCTCTCGGTGCGCCTGGCGCCGGCGGATTTAGCGGCCGCGGCCCGCGCGGAATTCGCGCCGGTGGCCGATTTTAGCCGGCACATCTAGCCCGCTAGTCTAGCTGGCCCGGCTATCCGGCCCGGCTTCGAGCGCCGCCACATCTACATACCAGGGCCCGCGGCGGCGCAACGCGCGGGCATCTAGCTGCTGGGCGAAATCCGCGGCCGTGCGCACTTCCAACCCTAGCGAGCGCCCAATAAGGGCCAGCACATCGGCCGGGCTCCAGCCGTACTCCGCGAGCGCCCGCATCGTCACGGCACCATCGCGTTTGGCCAGCCGCGCGCCTTCCCGGTTGAGAACCATGGGCACATGCCAGTATTCCGGGGTGGGCGCCCCGAGCAAGCGCTGCAAATACACCTGTCGGGGTGTGGATGGCGCCAAATCGGCCCCCCGCGTCACCTGGGTAATATGCTCGAGCGCATCATCGACCACAGAGGCAAAATTGTAAGCGTAGCGACCATCGCCACGCCGAATCACAAAATCATCGACGACGCCGCTCACCTCCCCGCACACCTCATCGTGAATGGTTAGTTCTTTCACCTCGGTGCGCAGCCGCAGAGCCGGCTGGCGGCCCACCGCCGCGAGTTTGGCGCGGCCGGCCCGCCGGCCGGCCGCGCTCAGATCCCGGCAGATCCCCGGGTATACCCCGGGCGCCCCGTGGGGCGCCCGGGCGGCGTCGGCCAAATCACGCCGAGTGCAATAGCACTCGTAGAGCAGTCCGCGTTCCCGCAGGGACGCGAAGGCGGCGTCGTACCCACCGATGCGCTGGGATTGGATCTGGACCGGGCCGTCCCAGGTGAGGCCGAGGGCCCGCAGGTCCGCGAGCTGGCGCTCTTGGAACTGCGGGCGGGACCGTTCGTCCATATCCTCCACGCGCATGAGGAAGCCGCGCCCGGACCGCCGGGCCAAAGCCCAGGCGAGGAGCGCGGTGCGGAGATTCCCGAGGTGCAGGTCTCCGCTCGGTGAGGGTGCGTAGCGGCCGTACTCCACGGTTTAGGCCAGCGAACCCATCGGATCCCAGGCGGGCAGCACTTCGGGTTCGGTTTCCAGAGCCGCCAGCAGCTCCGCGGAGAGGCGATCCTTGGTGACCGCGACTTCGAAAACGTGCTGGTCGAACCAGGAATCGTTCATGGTCCAGAAGCCCTTATCGGCGTGCTCATCACCCCAGGAGTTTTCGATACGCCAGCGGCGCGGGCTGCCGTCTTCACGCAGATCAACGCCGGTGAACACCATGGCGTGCGTCATCATTGCTTCGCCGTAGTAGAGCTCATCGGCCTTGGACATGGCCAGGTCAATCCCGTAGGTACCTTCGTAATCGTAAAGCTGGCCGTCCCAAATACCGCGTTCGCGATCCGATTGCTTGCCGGTATCGCACCCCATCCACACGGGCTGGCCGTCCTTGAGGGTGGCGATGGTGGCTTCCCGAATCACCTCGATGGGCACATTGAGGTAGGTGACCGGCTTAGCGCCCACCACATTGCCGAGGCGATCCACCGTGTAGAGCTTGCCGTACTCATTACGCGGATCATTGACGATGCACACGTACTGGTCCAGATCCGGCAGGTACTTCTGCGCGAATTCCACCGGGGTCATCTTCCCTTCGCGGTGGAAGTTTCCGTCCTCATCTTCGTACTGCCAGACGAAGCTTTCCGGCGGGGTACCCAGGTGAATCGCCAGCACCCGGTAGACCTGCTCCATGAACTTTTCGCGCACGGCTTCACGCTGGCCGGCTTCTGCCTCGCGAATATCGTGGGCGGCGCGGCGCAGCAGCATTTCCAGGGTGCGGTTCATGAGCTGGGTATTGGAGGAAGATTCCGTTTCCGGCATCGCGAACTTCGGGCAGGCCCCGTACTTTTCCACCAGTGCCACGAACATATTCCACTGCCCGCCGTCCCCGATGGGATCGGAAAGCAGGTAGTGCACGGTGCGGTCATCAACCGGGCGGTCCGCGAGCTCAATCATGGAGGTGAGGAAATAATTGGCCTTTTCCAGCTTGTCGTAGAAATGCTGGAAGGACTGGGAGAACTCGAAGTTCTTCAGGCCGGTGGCGCGATTGACGAGCATCTTCAGCGAGCTGAGCCCGGAGAAAAGCCAGCAGCGCCCGGACTTCTTCTGGTTATTCACCTTCCAGGTGTCCACCTTCACCGACATGGACGGATCAATCGCGTTAATAACATCGCGATCCTGGGCGACCTTCGTGATCGAGGTCTGGGTGACGGCGTTCTGGACGATGCGAGCGGTGCGATCCGCCGCGAAATCCGCCGCAAACTTCTTCACCATATCGGTCTCAAGTGCCTGGGCCATTCATAACTCCTTCATTGTCGTAACTGTGCCAAGGTCCCTCACTATGCTACCTTGCAGGCGCAGGCCCGCCACGGGCCGGTGTCCCGAAAGGTTGGATATGCGTTTTTCGATGGGTCGTTCCGGCGCGCGCCACGGCGATACACAGGCGTCCGGTACCTCTTCTCCGCACCGGCGCATGTGGACGGTCATCACCGCGCTGCTGATGGTCCTTGCCGCCGCACTCCTGCAACTCTCACGTACCGGTTCCGATTCGGAGCCGGGTGGGATCGGTAGCGCGAGCAGCGGCACACTCACCGCCTCCCAGGCACTTTCCGCCCTGAGCGAGCTACCCGGAGGCCGCCCCGATTCCGGGCGTGGCTATTCCCGCGCCGAGTTCGGGCTGGAGGACGGCTGGCCGGATACCGATGGAGACGGATGCACTGTTCGTAACGAGGTGCTGCGCCGCGATCTTGCGGGAGTTACCTTCTGGTCGGGGAAGTCCACGCCGCCCGGCTGCGTCGTCGCCACCGGAACCCTGCGCGATCCGTATACCGGAACGGAGATTTCTTTTGACCGCGCGCGGGAACCTCAGGCCGTGACGATTGATCACGTGGTCGCGCTTTATGATGCGTGGCGGGCCGGTGCGCAGGACTGGGACGCGGATACTCGCGCGCGATTTGCCACCGACCCGCTCAATTTACTCGCGGTCTCCGGGGCGGCGAATAAGGAGAAAGGGCACGCCACCGCCGCGCGGTGGCTGCCGGATAATCCGGCTTTTGTGTGCGAATACGCCGCGCGGCAGGTGGCGGTCAAGCGTGCTTACGGGCTTCGGGTCGACGACGACGAACGTCACGCCCTGCACGAGGTGCTATCCGATTGCGTCCGGTAAGCCGCGGTTGCGGATGACGCTTTCCATAGTCACTCCCGCTAGCGAACTCCGCTCACACACTTTGCAAGGGTTGGATTCTCTCCAGCTCGTCTCCCAGCGCATCCGCTTCTTTCTCAAGGTCATAACGGGTTTGCAGATTGATCCAAAACTGTGCGCTGGTACCAAAGAACTGACTGAGCCGCAGCGGGGCAGTATGTATTTTCAGAGCTGTACTTCATATGTCGTACATGCGAAGTACACCCCAGAAAAACACCCCTCCCGCCAGCGCGGTGGGACGACTCGCATCGCCACCAGCACCGCAAAAAGCAACGTCCCGACGGGAAGCCCCGTAAAAAGCAACGCCTCAACCGAGAGCCACACAGGATGCAAGTCCACGACACCGAAACAATTTCTTAACGTACTTGCAGTTGCACTTTGTGGCAAACGGGTGGGTGCCCGGAGACACGCGGTCCGAGCACCCACCCGTGTTAGTAGGAAATATGGATCTTAGCGGCGCACCGTTGGGGTATCGGTGCCGTTGCCGTCCCAGTCGCCCATGAAGAGCTCGTCGCTCACGCGCCCGTACGGGAGTGCGTAATCAGCGTTTCCGCTCGTCAGAGAGTTATTGACGTGGATGGTATTGCCGCGGCGGATCGAGAGGGTATCCCGGCCATCACCGTTGAAATCCCCCGCAAGGGTGGTATCGCTAGTCCGACCGTAGGAGAAGGAGGCATCTGCTGCGCCACTGGCCAGAGAATTCTTCACATAGAAAACATTCCCCCGCCGCACCGCAAACGTATCAACACCATCACCATCCCAATCACCGACCAGGACCTCATCACCAACCCGGCCATAGGAGAACACGGCATCCGCCACGCCACTGGCCAGAGAATTCTTCACATAGAAAACATTCCCCCGCCGCACCACAAACGTATCAACACCATCACCATCCCAATCACCGACCAGGACCTCATCACCAACCCGGCCATAGGAGAACACGGCATCCGCCACGCCACTGGCCAGAGAATTCTTCACATAGAAAACATTCCCCCGCCGCACCACAAACGTATCAACACCATCACCATCCCAATCACCGACCAGGACCTCATCGCCGGCCCGGCCATAGCTGAAAACGAGGTCGGCCACGGTGGTCTGCCAGTTATTGGATAGGTAGAACATATTTCCGGTGCTCGGTGCCGGCGCGGGTGCCGGTTCGGATGTTGGCGCCGGCACAGGTGCCGGTTCGGATGTAGGCTCCGGCCGCGTGGGTTCCGGTGCAGGCTGAGTCGGTTCGGGCGCGCTCGGCTCCGGTGAAGTCGGCTCCGGCTCAGGTTGAGTAGGCTCAGGTTGAGTAGGCTCCGGCGCAGGCTGCGTAGGAGTTGGCACCGGCGCGGGATCCTCCTGCTCCGGAATCACCTTGAGCCCCACCTTGAAGGGGTCATGATCCGAGGAACGGAAAGCGCTCTCGTCCCACAGATCCTTGATGTTGTAGTTATAGCGGGAGTATTCCAGGGCCACTGCCTCGGGGGAATTAATATTCCACACCTGCCCGCCGGTGGCGAGCTTCGCGGCGGCTGGATTCGCCAGCACGTGATCGAGCGAACCCACCAGCCCCGAGAATTGATAGGTGTAGGTATCCGGCTGGAAATGCGCGTGCAGGTTGGTATACCCGGCCTTCTCAAAGACCCCGATCGGATCTTCCTTCGAATAAGAGTTGAGATCCCCCACCACGAACACCGGTTTATCGGCAAACTCCGCCGCGATCCAATCGCGCAGCGTCTCCGCCTGCTTGGTGCGCAAAAGGTTGTTATTGCCCTGGTACACATCCTCGTCATTCGCGATCTTCTTGGATAGCGACCCCTTGGACTTGAAATGGTTGGCAATCACCACGAACTCCGGGCCCACGCCTTCGCCATCCACAACCGCCTGGAAGCTTTGCGCCAGCGGCTGGCGCGCGGTTCCGGTGTACCACTCGCTATTGAGGATCTGCGAGGGCCCCACCGCCCGCACCTTGTCCTTCTGGTAGATAAAAGCAAGGCGAATATAGTCCTCATTCTCCCCCACCTTCGCCGGGGAAGGAACATAAGCCCAGCGCTCCGCCTTCGCGTCCGCATTGAGGGCCGCGACTAGCTCCCGCACCGCCGTATCACGATCCCCGCCGGAGACCCGGGCGGTATTCTCAATTTCTTGCAGCCCGAGCACGCTGGCGTCCAGTTCATTGATAGCCCGCACAATCTTGGTTTGCTGACGTGCGAAGGACTCCGGGGTATAGGCCCCGCGCACCTTGCACCGATTCGCCGCGATGGGATTACCTTCGCGGTCGGTGTAGGAACGGCATCCCTTCTCATTTTCACCGAGGCTGGTGAAGTAGTTGAGCACATTAAAGGAGGCGAGGGAAATATCCCCGTCCAGTTTCCCGGGCGCGCCCGCGCGGGTGTTCTCAAAAGTGACGACCTCGGTGGAGCGATCCGTCCCATCTTCCAGGGTCACCGGGAAACGCGGCTGCAATTTCCAGGAATTATTACGGAAGTCCATAATGAGCCCGCCCTGGAGAGTGGCGGCGGCCCCCACTCGCACCGGCACGCCCTTGGCGGAGGCATTATCGGCAAAGAGGTAGGGCACCGGCACATTCGTTTGGGCATTGCGCCCGAAGTAGGCCCGCGAGCGCCCATCATCCAATACCAGCACATTCGCCGCGTTATAGGCATCCAGTGCCTGCACCTGCTCCGGATTCTCGCTCGGGTTGAAACGTTCGCTGGGCTGCCACAGCGGCTGGGTGCCGCAGGCCAGGCCCACTTCGCCGTACTGGTTGGTGGCATAGTTATTGGTCACCGTGAGCGGCCCGGTTACCCGCACGAGCATGCCCTCCACCGCTTCGCGCTGCGCGGCCGTGGCATTGCAGGCAATCTCGACCGGCTCAGGAGCGGCCGGTTTTTCCTCCAGCGCCGTGATAGCAGCGGCATTAATTTCGGTCAGTCCGTAAAATTCGGTAACCGCGCCGCGCACTTCCACATAGGCACCGGCCTCCAGCTGGGCAGCCGCCGTTCCGTAGACGAAAATACCGTGGGAGGCATCGGTATGTTCCACCCCGGGTGTTTGGATATAGGCCCCGTTGAGCCCGCCTTCCGGGTAGGCCGCGGTTACGACGCCGCGCGTGGTCACTTCCTGCCCGGCGAGCGGACTTGCCTGCCCATTTCCCTGGATCTGCGCGATGGGCACGGGCACGGCCGGATCGCTTGTGGTTCCCGTGCCGGGGTCCGTTGTTGGATCGGTGCCGGGACCGGTGCTCGGCTCGGGTTGCGGCTGGGTGCCGGGATCCGGGTGGCCCGGAGTTGCGCCGTCGTTCGCCCGTCCCGGCGTAGCCGGAACAACACTAAAATCGGCCGAATTATTATTCGTATCCGAACCGTTGGGAATGCGAGAAGCGGAGTTCGCGGCCATCTGGGAATTGGAGCCCACGCGGGCTGCCTCGCCTTCCGCCACGCTTGCGTTTCCGTATCCAACCAGGTCAATAGCGGTGGCGGGATCGGCCAGAGCCGCGTCAATACGGGACGACGGCGCCAGCACCACAATCCCGCCCTTGGCCCCAAGGTTGAGCGGGGAAGTGACACCCTCCGGGAGCTGAGAACCGTTGGGGCCATTCGATCCGGCACTTACCACCAGATAAGCCCCGGCCTCCAAGCTGCCGCTCAGGGCCACTTTGGAAGAAATGTTCTTCCCGTGGCTCGCTGAATAGCCCAGGGCCAGATCGCTCAGGTCAACGGCCACCGAGCTCGGGTTATACAGCTCAACGTATTTATGAGTGTAGGTGGACCCGGAGGACCCACCCCGCGTATAAATCTCATTAATAACAATTCCGGAACCGTCCGGCGCGGCGAACGCCGGAAGGAGGCAGACGCCGGGAACCATCAAAGCCGTGGCCGATAGTACCGCAACGCCCGCGAGGGCACGTTTTTTCACGTTGCGACCTTTCTGTGCGATCCGCGCGTGGCGGGCGCGGAGGGTGATTCACGCCGCCTCCACGTTAGCGGTGCCGCATCGCCAA
This sequence comes from Actinotignum schaalii, assembly GCF_028864145.1. GTDB lineage: Bacteria > Actinomycetota > Actinomycetes > Actinomycetales > Actinomycetaceae > Actinotignum > Actinotignum schaalii_B. Next base: position 23,660 of record NZ_JARBHJ010000016.1, read on the forward strand.
CTCTTAAACACCGGGTAAACACCCGGTGACTCTGGCGCGCGGGCGCACCCGTTCCAGGCTAGACCGGGTCGTCGTCGAGCAGCCCGGCGCGCGTCATATCCACCGCAACCCCAATGCGTCCTTCCACACCCATTTTCGCCACGATAGCGGCCAGGTGGGTTTTCACCGTGGATTCGGATAGGTGCAGTTTCTCCCCGATATCGCGATTCGACAGCCCCAGCGAGACCTGCCGGGCTACCTCGAGTTCGCGGGCGGTGAGCCGCGCGATTTTTTCCTGGGCACGCCGGCGCGCGCTCACGGTGCGGGTCGCCGCCAAGTATTCGTATACCTGCTTGGCCGCCCGCGGGGAGAGGGCGCCGTCCCCGGCTGCCACATTGCGGATCGCCTGGAGGAGAACCTGGGGGTCTTCCGATTTGAGAATAAAACCGGAGGCGCCGGCTTCCGCGGCTCGCACCGCTTCATCATCAGCATCCAGGGTGGTCACCACGATCACCTGGGGTGGATGCGGGAAACTCCGCAGCTGGCGCGTGGCTTCGATTCCGTCCATCCCTCCGGGCATCGCCACGTCCATGAGCACGACGTCGACCTTCACCGCGGTGAGAGTTTCCAAAGCTTCGCGGGCCGTACCCGCCTGCGCCACAACCTCACTATCCCGCTCCGGGCTCAGGTTAATAATTTGCACCAGGAGACGGCGAACCATCGGATCGTCATCCACGACCATAACGCGAATAGGTGAGGAAATCGGCACCGAGCTATTTTACCATTCCAGGAGTGCCACCCCGGGTACTCCCGTCCCAGGGTAGGTGCACATGAACTGCGAAAACACCGCCCGTGGTGCTGAAGGTGGCGCGCCCGCCCAGGGCCTGGGCCCGCGCCTGCACCCCGCGCAATCCCGAGCCTGCCCCGCGGACGCTTTCGCCCTGTTCACCTTCAGGTGTGGCAGGCATGGCATTGCGCACCGCGATATCGAGCCCCTGCTCGGGACCACCACTCACCCGCACCCGGGTGGTTTCTTCCGGGGCGTATTTCACCGCGTTAGTGAGCAATTCTTGGACGATGCGGTAGCACGCCGTCGTTACCGCGGCCGGGGCGCGTTCCGCATCCGTAATAAAAACATTGGCGACGACGGGATGCCCCGCCGCCAGCACCTTATCGATATGATCCGCTAATTCGGTGAGGGAACGCGGCGGGCGATAGGCCGAGGAACTCGGATCACGCATCACCCGCACGAGGGAACGCAAATCATCGGTGGCCTGCCGGGAAGATTCCCGCAGCGACCTGGCCGCTTCTTCTAAATCGGCATCCCCGCGCGCCAGCAATTCCAAAGAACCGGCCTGCAGGCTCATAATGGCCAGCTGGGACCCGATGGAATCGTGAATTTCCCGGGCCAGGGCATCGCGTTCTTCTTTGCGGGTGAGCTGGGTTTCCAGCTCCTCGGAGGCGGCGGCCGAGGCTTGGAGTTCCTCGCTGGTGGATTCCAGCCGATCATGGGTTTCTTGGAGTTCTGCGGTGGCACTGCGCCACAGCCCCCACCCGATAGGAAGGAGCACCGCCACCGCGTAGAGAACCAGGAGCGGCACAATATTATTCGGGAAATCATCCAGCGGATTCTGGTGGTTGAGGAAGCCCATCACCCAGGACGAGTTGTAATCTTTCCCGGTCAGTTCGCGGGCGAATTGCCAGGCGGTAATGAGGGCATACATGGCGCAGACGCCCAGGGCGCGGCGTCGTCGCCCCTGCACGCGGGCCCCCGCAAGATAGCGCGGCAGCAAAAACCCGACCACGGGGCCGATAGCGCCCAGCGTGGAACACACGGCCGCAACCGCGAGCGCGCGGCGCGGATAGCGTTCCCGGCGCGCCACCCACACGCCCGCCGTAATGCCGCAGCACATGGAGAGGAAAATAGCGGCTTCGTCGAGGGTGCCGAGCCAGCCGGGAAGCGCGCGGATTTTTGTGCGCTCAATCTGGTAGCCGACCCCCACCGCCATGACGATATATATGGCGGCTGTTTTGAGGTAGAAGGGGATGGCGGCCGGCCCGCGCCGGCGCGCTGGATTCTGGCCCGCACGCGCCGCCGCACCGCTGCGATTCTTCGGCGCGTGATCTGTCATGCCTGTGATTGTACGACCCGCCCGCGCGCTCCAGAACCGCCGTTCGGCCCGCGGATAATACCCGAAGGGATGAGCCGGCTCTGCCCATGTGGAGGATGTGCCCGCCGCGCGGCCCTTCTACCCTGGAGGCGATACGTGAGCGACTCTGGCCGCCGGCTTATGACCGGGCCGGGGCGGCGCCCACCGCTGTAGATAAAGAAAGGTTCTCGCATGTCAGCATCCACGCCGCCGGTGTACGGCGCAGTTCCCGCTCCGGAGCAGAAAAAGAATTGGTTTGCGCGCCATAAGCTCCTTACCGCGCTCCTCGTTATTGTGGTGCTCGCGGTTATCGGTGCCTCGCTCTCGAAGCAATCCGATGGCAAGCCTGCCGCCAGCTCCAGCTCGCAGGCCGCCGATAGCGCCGCCGCTGGGAACGCTGCGGATAGCGCGGATAAGGCAGATAAGAAGGCCGAGTCCGAGGGCGCGCAGGATAATAAGAACGACGACGCAACCGTGGGCATCGGCACTCCTGTCATTCTCGGTGATTTTGAAGTGACCGTGACGAATGTGGACAAGGGCGTGAGCCATATCGGCAATGACGTGCTCGGTAAGGATGCCACGGGTCAGTACGTCATTGTGGACGTAACCGTGAAGAACACCGGGAAGGAAGCGGCTGGATTCTCCGAATCGGAGCAGAAGCTCGTGGATACCGAGGGGCGCCAGCATTCGGTTTCCGGCGATTCCCTGTATCTGGGCGATGCGTCGATGATTTACGAGAAGGTCAATCCGGGGAATACCGTGACCGGGAAGCTGCTCTACGATGTGCCAGCCGACGCGGTTCCGGCCAAGCTGGAGCTGGAAACCGGGTGGATCCATAACGCGACCGTCACCTTGCAGTAAACGCTGATTACTTCGCTGATACCGCTGCGCGGTTATCGCCTGGCGTTTATCTTCGCGGCCCTTCGCTCTAGAATCGAGCGAGGGGCCGCAGCACATTCACCCAGCTGAGCGGGCTCCGCGGCAGCACTCTTAGCCATGAAGAAGCGAAGGAAGGCGGCTCTCAGCTATGTCACAGCTCGACACTATCTGGTGGCAGGTTTTTGCCCTGGGCGCCTGCGGGGCGCCCATTCGCGAGGGGCATAACCCCCTAACCGCGGCCGGGGAGATTCCCGAAGCCACTCCCGGTGAACACCGTTTACGAGCCTTGGATCCGTGGCTGGATTATCTTATTGAGCTCGGCGCGAATGGCCTGCTCCTCACCCCGATTTTCGCTTCCGTTTCCCACGGTTACGACACCCTCGATCATTTCCGCCTCGATCCGCGCCTGGGCGATAACGCGGATATCACCCATCTCATTGAAGAAGCGCACCGCCGCGGCATCCGGGTGCTGTTCGACGGGGTTTTCAACCATATTTCCCGCTTCCACCCGCAGGTGGAGGAGCTGGGCCTGCGCACCGAGAGCGGCGATTTCCACACCTGGGAAGGCCACGGGGATCTCATTACCCTCGATCATTCTTCGCCGCACGTGCGCGAGCTGGTCCGCGAGGTCATGGAATTCTGGCTGGAACGCGGTATTGACGGCTGGCGCCTAGACGTGGCCTACGCGGTTCCGACCGATTTTTGGGCCGAGGTGCTCGGGAAAGTCCGCGAGCGATTCCCGGAAGCTCTGTTCCTGGGCGAAGTTATCCACGGTGACTATTCCGATTTTGTGGCGCGGTCCAGGGTGGATACGCTCACCCAGTACGAACTCTGGGCCTCGATCCGCCAATCCATCGCTTCGCGTAATTTCTGGGAGCTGGACTGGAATCTGGGGCGGCACGCGCAGTTCTGCGAACATTTCATTCCCAATACTTTCATCGGCAATCACGATGTGGAACGTATTGCCACGGCGGTGGGTCCGGCCGGCGCGGTGCTGGCCGCCGCGGTGCTGTTCACCGTTCCGGGAATGCCCTCGATTTATTACGGGGACGAACAGGGCTTCACGGGAACTAAACTCGAGGGCTTTTCTGCCGACGACCAGTTGCGCCCGCCCCTGCCCGAACGCCCCGAACAACTCTCTGACCTGGGCGCCGGGATATATAGCGCCTACCGCGCTCTCATCGCGCTGCGCCGCACCCACCCGTGGCTCACCCGCGCCCGCCTTGAGGTCACGGGCAAGGATAATACCTGGATCGAGTACCGCGTGTGGGAGCGTGAGCACGACGACGCAGCCCCCGGCGGTGTGGACTCCGGCCAACCCGCCGAGCTGCGGGTGCGCCTCGATCTCGAGCCGCACCCGCGCGTTCGTATCACCGGCGTTGCTGCCGGAACTGCGGGCGCGAGCGCCACGGGCGATAGCAACTCGGGCGCTGGCGACGCGACTACCACCGCCGGGAATCCGGGCGGCGAAGTTGAGCTCTTCTTCTGGCACGCCGACGCGGAAAGCGGGGAGTAAACAATGCTTATCCTCCTCCCTCCTTCGGAAGGGAAAACCGCACCGGCCAGCGGCCCCACTCTGGATCTCAGCGCCCTGAGCATCCCGGAATTCACCGCGCTGCGCGCCGAACTGGTGGCGGAGCTGGAAGCCGTATCTCGCCGCCCCGATGCCCTTGATATTCTCGGGGTGGGTCCGAGCATTGCTGGTGAAGTCGCCACGCAAATCACGCTGCGGGAACAGCCCTGCGCTCCGGCCTGGCAGGTCTATACCGGAGTGCTCTACCAGGCTCTCGATATGGGAAGCTTTTCTGCCACCCAACTCACCCGCGCCGGCGAGCACACCCTGATTTTCTCCGGTCTTTTCGGAGCCACGTCACCGCTTGACCTCATCCCCTCCTACAGGTTGGGAATGAACGTAGAACTGGGCGGCGCGAAGATTTCGGCCCGCTGGGCACCCCTCTGGCCGGTTCTTAACAGTCGGGCCACCGGTTTGGTCATCGACGCGAGATCCGGTGCCCATGCGGGATGGAAGGTGCCAGCTAGCTGCGACGTCGTGAAAATAACCGCCACCCGCATCACGGGCGCAACGTCCCGTACGATCTCGCACGCCGCGAAATATTTTCGCGGGCGGGTGGCACGCCTGGCTCTCCTGGCCGATACCCCGCCGCGCGAAGCTGAAGAATTGGCGGAATTGTGCCAGCAATTGGTGGGCGAAAGAACCGCGGCCGGGGCGATCACCGGGGTGGAATTAGGACCGGCGCGGCGTGGGGTGCGCGAGCTCGCGGTGGTGGAGACCGTGGATGCGGGGCGCGCCCACTAAGCTGGGACCGTGCGTTGTTCGTATTTTGAGGCGGGGACCTGCCGTTCGTGTACCCGGATGGGTGAGGCATACCCCGCTCAGGTAGCGGACAAAGAGGCGCGCCTGGCTGAATTGCTGGCGCCCTTCGACCCGGTGTGGCTACCGCCGGCGCTCTCCCCCGAATCGCATTTTCGCAATAAAGCGAAACTTGCCGTGGGCGGAACCACGCAGGCGCCAACGCTGGGAATTTTGGATCGGGGCATGCGCGGGGTGGACCTGCGCGCATGCGGACTCTACGAAGAGCCCATTACCGCGGCGCTCCCGGTGCTAACCGAGTTCATCGGGCGGGCGCGACTCACGCCTTTCGACGTGCCGAGCGGGCGCGGGGAATTGAAGAATATTCTCCTCACCGCGGCGCCGAGCGGTGAGCTGCTACTACGTTTTGTGCTGCGCTCAACCGAATCGGTGGTGCGGATTCGCAAGCATCTGCCCTGGTTACGTGCGCAACTCCCGAACGCGCGGGTTATTTCTGTCAATTTGCTGCCGCAGCGCGCCGCCCTCGTGGAAGGCGAGGAAGAGATTGTGCTGACGGCGGAGGATACGCTCCCCTTCCCGCTCGGCACGGTCACGCTCTACCTCACCCCGCGTTCCTTCTTCCAGACGAATACCACGATTGCCCGGGCGATGTACGCACAGGCGCGAGACTGGGCCGCCGGTTTGGAGGGGCTGCGCACGGTATGGGACTTGTATTGCGGGGTGGGTGGTTTCGCGCTGCACGTGGCCGGCCCGGGGCGACGCGTGACCGGCGTGGAGATTTCCGAGGCAGCGGTGGATTCCGCGCGCCGCGCTGCCGCGAACGCCGGTAGTTCCGCGCAGTTTTTTGCCGGCGACGCCGCACGTGCCGCCGGCAAGCTCGGCGGCACGCCCGATCTGCTCATCGTTAATCCACCCCGGCGTGGCCTGACAGATCTCACCGAGTGGATTGCGGTCAATCCCCCGCGCTGGCTCATCTATTCATCGTGCAATCCCACCACGCTGGCCAAAGACCTGGGGCTGCTGGATGGCTTTGCCGTGCACGAAGCACGCCTCATGGACATGTTCCCGCAAACCGGGCACATGGAATGCATGGTGCTGGCCGAGCGGGTGGATTAAGCGGGGCCGCACCAAGCGCTAAGCGCCAAGAGTCACACCGGCCAAATCACACCGCCAGTTCCCGATAACGCCCACTTGCACATGCCAATACATAAGCACCTCCTCTTCTATAGGAGGGGTATTTTATGGCCACGACAGCTAATCTCTACGTCCGCATCGATCCCGATGTCAAAGAGCAAGCAGAGTACATTCTTAATTCTCTGGGACTCCCGCCGTCGAGTGCTATTACCATGTTTTATAAGCAGATTATTCAGCAGCAAGGGCTTCCCTTTGACGCAAAGCTCTCGTATAGAAAACCAGTCGGCATCAGCTCGCTGACTCGAGATGAATTGATGCTCGAATTGGACAAAGGCTACCAGTCAATCCTGTCCGGAGATACCGAGCCGGCAGACGAGGTATTTGAAGCCTTGGACAAGGAATTTAATGCATGAGCTATGCCGTAGTTATTTCACGAGAAGCCAAGGAAGACCTACGGTCCATCTATGCCTATATCGCATTCAATCTTCGGTCTCCCCGAATTCGGTCTCCCCAAACCGCACAGAGGCCAATAAGTAGAATCAAAATGGCGACAAAAGGCCTTAACAACTTCCCGAAGCGGCATAGGCTCGCTAACTTTGAACCGTACAGAAGCCGTGGACTCCGCATTAATTCATGTGATAATTACCTTATTTTTTACTTCACGCAGGAATCGGTCAAAGAAGTTCTTATTTCAAGAGTACTGTGCGCTAAAAGGAATATCGAAAGCGCATTGGCGAACTAAAATACGTTTTCCACATCATATACAATACTGGATTCTCATAACGAGACCAGCTTGCCAAGAATAAGCTACCTTGCAGAACTTCATACCCTATATGCGTCTTTAAGGAGTCGGTCTACTTCATCTGCACTATATGATTTTCCGCTCGCCAGAGAGTCGATTCCTTTTTGCAACTCTACGGTCAGTTCTTCTTGCGACAGATTACCTAAGGCAACTGGTTCAACCGACATCCGAAAATCTGCCGGCACCTCTACAGGCTCATCCTTGGTAGTCGTCATAAAGCCTCCTTTTCACCGCTGCTACAGTACTGTGGTTGTCACGGTAACTCCTTAGAGTTAATCCACAACCACACTGCCGCCTGTTGCCGGGATACCCGCGTTGTACATGCGCGGTTATCCTCCGGTCACTTGTGCTTCCCTGAGTGCGATAGCAGAATCACCACATGGCTACCCCAGAACTCACCAAATCATTGCAGTAGCATCTACCAAATCATTGCAGTAAACCTTACCAGATCATTGCAGTAGAAACTGATCAATCGGCCCAATATCAAGGGAAAACCCGGCCGGCGCCGCTATTGCACACCAACGCAGTTCGCTCCCAGCTCGCGGCTTCCACACTCACCGCAAACCGTAGCGTTTGAGGTGACGCTGGGCGCGCGCGGAGTTGTCATTCTGCAAGGCGAGCAGTTCTGCGTAGATACCCCCGGATTCAGCGAGCTCAGCCGGACTACCCACCTCATCAATGCGCCCGGCGCGCAGAGTAATAATGCGGTCCACGCTGGCGATGGTCGAGAGTCGGTGCGCGATAATAATCGAAGTGCGATCCTTCATGAGTTCTTCCAAACCGGCCTGCACCCACCGCTCGGAGCGAGTATCCAGCGCGGAGGTCGCTTCGTCCAGTACCAGAACCGGGGCGGCTTTGAGCATCGCACGAGCCACCGCGATGCGCTGGCGTTGCCCACCGGAAAGCTTGAGCCCGCGCTCCCCGATGACAGTGTCATAGCCGTGGGCAAAGCGCCGAATAAAACGATCCGCGTGGGCACGGGTTGCGGCGTCGAGAATTTCTTCTTCGGTAGCATCCGGGCGTCCGTAAGCAATATTTTCCCGAATTGTTCCGGAGAAAAGTGCCGGATCCTGGAAAACTACCCCGATAGCGGCCCTCACCTGCCGAAGCGACAAATCCGCGATATCGCTGCCGAAGAGCTCAATGTGCCCGGCCCGCGGTTCGTAGAGCCCCAGAAGAAGCGAGGTGAGAGTGGTTTTCCCACCTCCAGATTCGGAAACGAAAGCCACTCGTTCCCCCGGCTCGATAGTGAAACTAACATCGCGTAAGACATCTGGATCTGTGCCGTATCCAAAAGTCACGTTCTCGAAACGAATTGCCGGCACATCAGGCTGAGCCTCCACCGCGTTGTGGTGGAGCGTGCGGGCCGTACGCGGGCGGGCCGGTGCGGCGTCGTCGTTAAAAGTAGGGTCAGCTCCGCCAGAAAGAGCAGCGGAGTTGGATATAACGGGGCGCTGCCCGCGTTCGGTTTCGGTGAGCTCCATAACCTCGAAATAGTCGCGCGAGCCGGCGATGGCGTGCTGGGTGGTGTCCACGATCCAGCTCATTGACATGACTGGGCGGCGCGCCATCCCCACGAGCTGCACCAAGATGACCATATCTCCCACGGAAAATTGGCCGCGGGCGGTGCGCAGGAAAATAATGGCGTAAATCGCGAAGAAAATAATGGCCATAACCATACGGCGCAGGAAATCCATACCGTGCCAGTGGCGGGATTGCTTGGCGGTGAGACTCTCGGCGTGCTCGTAGTGGCGGGCGAAATGCGCGAGTTCGCCGCGTTCACGGGTGAAGGATTTGACCACGCGGATCTGGCCGATTACTTCGTTGAAGCGCCCGCCGGCCACATCGATATCTTCGTTTTTCTGCGCTTCTAGGCCCTGCCAGCGCCGCGAGGTGAGGGCCGTCAGCCACATGTAGATCGGGAAAATAATAAGCAGAAGGAGGCAGAGTAACGGGGAATATATAAAGGAAATAACCAGGACGGCCAGCACCGTGAGCAGCGTGGTGAAAAAGGAGTTCGCGAAGCTTTTGACGAAATTCGTGACCTCCATAATGGAGCGGTTGAGGCGCGAGGTGATGGTGCCGGTGAGTTCGCGATCAAAATAATCTTGGGGAAGGGTGAGGAGTTTATCGAAATAGCGCACGGAGAGGATGGAGCGCATTTTTTGGCTCATGAGATCTCCGGCGTATCCGCCCAGCGAGTCCACGGTGGTGGAGAAAAAGTCGATGGCGAGGAACGCGCCCGCCAGCAGGATCACCCGCCGCACCGCCACCCCAACGTCGAGGCTGCCGCTCACGGCAGCAACGGCGGTATCGGTGGCGGCCCCGAGCACGAAGGGAACGATAATGGTTCCGGCGGTTACGAGGATGGAGGCGAGTGCCACCGCCACGTAGTAGCGCGACAGCGCGGAGGTGAAACGAAAAATTCTTAGCAGTGCGTGCACATAGTGACCCTAGCAGTACTGCGCGGTGTTCCCGGGACGTTCGCGTGCCGCGCCGCTTTCGTGGTTGTAGTCGCGGCTGTGGTCACGTTCGTGGTTGTAGTCGCGGCTGTGCTCCCGATCCAGCTGCACCGCGAGCGCGGCGAGGAGCAAATCAAGGGTATGGGGTTGGTAGCGAGCCAGTTCGGAACCGGGATGGCGGGTGGAACTCGCCGTGGAGCTTGCGCGAGAAGGCCCGGTAGTTTCTTGGGCGTGTAGCTGCGCGAGGCGCTGAGCAGCCTGGTGGCGCAGATATTCGCGTAGATCTTTATGGCCGCGGGTAAGAACGACGTCGCCATCCGCCCCGGCAGCGAAAATCCGGCGAGCATGGGCGCGCCGCTCGTTAGCGCGTTCCCGCTCCGCCGCGAGTTCTTGTTCGGCGCGCTGGAGGGAGCGGGTGAGCTGGTCAATACGCTCTTGCATCTGGAGGATGCGGGCGATTCCGGCCAGATTGATACCATCTTCCTGCGACATGCGTTGAATTTCTTGGAGTCGTTCCACATCCTCCAGGGAGTAGCGCCGCCCGCCTCCGCGAGTGCGCCTGGCAGATACCAGCCCCAGGCGGTCATATTGGCGCAGCGTCTGGGCATGCATACCCGCAAGTTCGGCCGCTACTGACACCGTGAGTAGCGGTGCGCGTCGATTCGCCATACCTCCTCAACCTCCTTCATTGGGGTTCCGGGCCCGGCCCCGGGTGGGGCCGGGCTAGCCGAACGCCTTGTTCCTTGTGCCGCTTCGCTATTCTGTCGCCTACACCTTCGCCATGCGGATGAAATCCGCCCGCGGGTCGGCGTCGCTTGTGGCTTTGGCGAACAGTTCCACGGTTTTACGGGCATCATCCGAAAGCCGGGTGGGAACCACAACCTTGAGACGCACGTACATATCCCCGGCGGATCCCTTGGCCGTGAGGCCCTTGCCGCGTACCCGCAGAATTTTGTCCGTGGAAGAACCGGCCGGGATTTTCACCCGGACGGTCTTACTTGCCAGCGTTGGTACTTCTACGGTAGCCCCGAGAGCGGCTTCCGGGAAAGATACCGGGACGTTGACGTACACGTCCTTACCCTGCACATCGAAAACCGGGTGGGGTTCCACGTGGACGGTCACGATAATATCGCCGGCCGGCCCACCGTTGAGACCCGGGTGGCCCTTCCCGGCGATCCGAATTTTCTGACCATCGCTCACCCCGGCGGGGACTTTCGCGGTCACGGATTTACCGGAGGCCGTCTGGATTTTCACGGTGGCACCGTCCACAGCCTGACGGAGCGGGAGCGAGACTGCGGCAGTCATATCCGCACCCTTCTGGGCCCGACGCTGGGAGCCGAAGCCGGAGAAGCCACCGCCTCCCTGACCGCCCCCGAAAAGTCCGCCTAGGACATCCTCGAAATTGCCACCGAAGCTACCCCCGCGGGCACCGCCCGCGGAAGATGAGGCGTGGTAGGTTCCGCCGCGGCCGCCGGAGAACATCGAGAAGATGTCCTCAAAACCGCCGCTGCCTTGCCCACCGGCCCGGAAGCGGGGCCCGCCGGCCCCGAGAGCCCGGATCGCATCGTATTGTTTGCGATCCTCCGGGTTGGAGAGAACCTGGTAGGCCTCCCCCACCTTCTTGAACTTTTCTTCGGCGTCCTTCGAACCGCCATTCCGATCGGGGTGGTAACGGCGGGATAGCTTCCGGTAGGCCTTTTTAATATCCTCCTGGGTGGCGTCTTTTTTCACGCCGAGTTCCTGGTAGAAATCCTTATCGAGCCAATCTTGGCTTGCCCCTGCCATATGCTCACCTCCCCTTTCTTATCGTGCTGAGTATGCTCGGTGAAATTAGTGTGTACTCCGTATTGTTGCTACCTACGTACGGGTGGGTGCCGCGCGGGCCGGCCGTGTATGCGGAGCCGACCCGCGCCCACTTCCCCGCGTTATTCCGGCGAAACGACTCCCACCCGGGCCGGGCGGAGCACCTTATCCGCCACGGTATAGCCGGGTTGGATAAGCGTCTCAATAGTTTGAGCGGTCGCTTCAGCCGAGGAACGATTCATGAGCGCTTCGTGGTATTCCGGATCAAATTCGTCACCAACCGCACCGAAGCGCGCCACCTTGAACGTGGAGAAGAGGATCTGCTCCATTTTCTCCGCGATCAAACCGGTGGGCCCTTCCAGGTCACCGTGCTGGCGAGCCAACTCCACATCGTCAAGAACCGGAAGCAATGCTTCGATCACCTTGAGAGTGCCCGAATCGCGGTGCGCTCCAGCTTCCTGCTTGGAGCGGCGCACGTAATTCGTGTACTCCGTTTCGGTGTTGTAGAGCGATGCCTGAGCGCGTTTGAGCTGATCCTCCAGGGTGCTGATGGTGGCCATTGCTTCGCTAAGCGGACCGGAGGCAACACCCTCAGCACCGGCGGATTCGGCCTCGGATGCCCGCGCATCGCCAACCTCGCCCGCGCCAGCTTCATCGGCCACGGCCGCGCCAGCCGCATCCGCAGCAGCCGGTGAGGCCGCGGCGGTAGCTGCGTCGTCGTTCCCAGAAACAGCGCCCGCACCGGAACCGGCGCCGGGCTCCTCCACGCTTTCCGGACCGTTGCGATTCAGATCGTCCTCACTCATTACTTATTCTCCTCATCGTCCACCACTTCGGCGTCGACGATATTGTCATCAGAAGAACCGGCCGCACCGGAACCACCCGCGGCCCCGCCGGACGCATTCGCACCACCGGCCTGCTCAGCAGCCTGGGCCTGCGCGTAAATTTCCTGCCCGATCTTCTGCGACTTCTCGTTGAGTTCGGCCAGGGCGCTCTTGACGTCCTCCACGTTGCCGGTGCCCTTGAGGGTTTCACGTAGCTTGGCGATAGCCCCCTCCACTTCGGTGACGGTGGCATCGGTGAGCTTGTCCTTATTGTCCTTGATCAAACGCTCAATGGAGTACGCGGTCTGCTCAGCCTGGTTGCGAGTATCGGTTTCTTCCTTGGCCTTGGCATCCTCGGCGGCGTGCTCCTCAGCTTCCTTGACCATGCGGTTGATTTCCTCTTCGGAGAGGGCCGAACCGCCGGTAATGGTCATGGACTGTTCCTTGCCGGTGGACTTATCGCGCGCGGATACGTGCACGATGCCATTGGCGTCGATATCGAAAGTGACCTCAATCTGCGGCACCCCGGACGGAGCCGGCGCGATCCCGGTCAGATCGAAAGTGCCCAGCGGCTTGTTATCGCGGGTGAACTCACGTTCGCCCTGGAACACCTGGATGGATACCGAAGGCTGGTTATCTTCCGCGGTGGAGAAGGTTTCCGAATGCTTGGTAGGAATAGCGGTATTGCGCTTGATGAGCTTGGTCATCCTCCCGCCCTTGGTTTCAATACCGAGGGACAGCGGGGTCACGTCAATAAGCAGCACATCCTTGCGGTCCCCGGTGATCACACCGGATTGCAGCGCCGCACCCACAGCCACAACTTCATCAGGGTTCACACCCTTATTCGGTTCGCGCCCGTTGGTGAGTTCCTTGACCACTTCGCTCACGGCCGGCATACGGGTGGATCCACCCACCAGCACCACGTGGTCAATATCGGAAACCTGGATGCCCGCATCGCGAATCACGTTCATGAACGGGGTCTTGGTGCGATCCAGCAGATCCTTCGTCATATCCTCGAACTTGGCGCGGCTGAGGGTTTCATCCACGTGGATAGGCCCGGATTCGCTCATGGAAATATAGGGCAGCGAGATCTGGGTGGAGGTAGCGGCCGAAAGCTCAATCTTCGCCTTTTCCGCGGCTTCCTTGAGGCGCTGCAACGCGATCTTATCCTTGGACAGATCCACGCCGGAAGCGTTCTTCACCTGGTCAACCAGCCAGTTGACGATGCGCTGATCCCAATCATCCCCACCGAGCTTGTTATCCCCGGAGGTGGCCTTCACCTGGATGAAGGAGAAATCATCCTCATCCTTGCCCACTTCCAGGAGGGAGACGTCAAAGGTGCCGCCACCCAGGTCAAAGACGAGAATTGTTTCATCTTCCTTGCCCTTTTCCAGGCCGTAGGCCAGCGCCGCCGCCGTGGGTTCATTGACGATGCGCTGCACATTGAGACCGGCGATAGTGCCGGCATCCTTGGTGGCCTGGCGCTGCGCGTCATTGAAGTAGGCCGGCACGGTAATAACCGCATCCGTCACGGTATCGCCCAGGTAGGCTTCCGCATCCTTCTTCAGCTTCTGGAGGATAAACGCGGAGATCTGCTGCGCGTTGTAATCCTTACCGTCAATATCAACCTTCCAATCATCGCCCATGTGGCGCTTGACGGAAGAAATCGTGCGATCAACATTGGTGACAGCCTGGCGCTTAGCCACTTCACCCACGAGCACTTCTCCGCTCTTAGAGAAGCCCACTACGGACGGGGTGGTGCGCGCACCTTCCGCGTTCGCGATGACCGTGGGTTCCCCGCCTTCGAGGACGGCCACCACGGAGTTGGTTGTTCCCAAGTCAATACCTACTGCACGTGCCATGATTGCTCCTTCTGCATTCGTGCCGCAGATCCGCGGTACCGGCAGTACCGGCCGCGAACCCTTCGACAAAGTTTCCTTCCAAGTCTGAACGATCCGAGAACCTATGTCCAATCGGCTCGCCCTTTCTTGAGTCCACCAAACTCAACCTTGGGGTGCCGGTTTTTATTCCCGCTCTTTTTTCGCGAGCTGCGTCACGCCCGTGCGCACTCTTTTTTCGGCACGACGACGCCGCTGCGCCATCCCGGAATCCGGCGGGCTACGCCAGGTAGACTTGCACCATGACTCTGAGCATCGGTGTGGATGTTGGCGGCACGAAGGTGGCCGCCGGCGTCGTCAATGAACAAGGTGAAATTTTGCAGCGGGTCCGGCGCCCCACTCCGCGCCAGGATTCCGAGGCCTTTATCGCAACCATCGCCGTCTGCGTCAACGACCTCAAATCCTCGGGTGCTACCACCGTGGGAATCGGGCAGGCCGGCTATATCGCCGCGGATCGCGATACGTTGATTTACGGCACGAATGTCCCCCTGCAGAACGGACGGCTCGGTTCGCGTATCGCTGAGCTCACCGGCATGCCCGTCGTCGTTGAAAATGACGCCAACGCGGCGGCCTGGGCCGAATACCGTTTCGGTGCGGCCGCGGATGCGGAATCCGCCGTTGTGGTCACGCTCGGCACCGGGCTGGGCGGCGGCGTCATTATGAACGGGAATCTGCTGCGCGGAGCTTTCGGTTTCGGCGCGGAAATCGGGCACATCCACATGGTTCCCAACGGGCCGCTGTGCGGGTGCGGATCGCGCGGCTGCTGGGAAGTGATGGGCTCGGGCAGCGCGCTGGTGCGTTTCGCCACCGAACGGGCCGCGAATTACCCCAGCGGGGCCGCCCGCATCCTGGAACTGGGTGAAGGGCGAGTGACCGGCCCGGCCGTGACCGCGGCCGCTCAGGAAGGCGATGAAATGGCCCTCGATGTTTTCAATGAGCTCGCGCATTGGAATGCCATCGGCTTGGCGGATATGGCAACCATTTTCGATCCGGAAATCTTCGTAATTGCCGGCGGGGTGAGCGAGGCCGGTTCGCTCGTACTCGATCCGCTGGTACGCGAATTCCCCGAAGTTCTCCCCGTGGCGAAATACCGGACGTTGCCGGAGATTCGCCTGGCGCGGCTCGGGAACGACGCCGGGATTATCGGCGCCGCTGACCTGTCCACCATCGAATAAAGTCGCTGAGTCGCAGCCGTGTGAGCTGCGCGCACGCGCACACTAACACCAACCAGACTGCGCGCCGGAATAACAGCACCGGTTTCCACCGGTAGCGAGTATTTCCGGCGCGCAGCTGATTTTCGTTTCGACGGCGGTTTTTCTGTCATAGGCCAGCTTTAGGATGAGCCTATGAGTGAAAACATAACTACTGGCGCGTCCGCCACCGCGCGCGCCGCTGAACAAAGTGCCGCGGATTACCGCACCATTACGGAAGTTTCTGATTATCGGCGGGCCGAACGCCTGGTGGATACGCTCTCGGATGCCGGGTTCCCGGTGGAAAATGTGCGTATCGTCGGCGTGAATCTGGAAAGCGTGGAGCAGGTGACCGGGCGCCTCACCACCGGGAAAGCCGCGCTATACGGTGCGGCGGGCGGGGCTTCCTGGGGTCTCTTCTTCTCCTTCTTCTTTATTCTTTTCGCGCCGGCCGTGGTGCTCTGGCAGGTCCTCCTCTTCGGGCTCGCCTGCGGCGCGGTGCTCGGGGCCATTATGGGCGCGCTCTCGCACGGTTTCACCGGCGGGCGGCGTGATTTCGCTTCGGTGCGGGCCACCACCGCCAATTCTTATGAAGTGCAGGTGCGGCGGGCTTTCGTCAACGAAGCCTACGCAACCTTGGCGCAGGCCGGGTATTCGCTGAGCTAAACAAGCGCCCGCTACGGCCGCGACATTCGGCTTTACCGTGCTCCCAGCGGAGCTACCCACTACTATGGTGGGTGGCTCTGCTGCCGAACGTGAGGGAAACTTATGGTTGTACGCCACGAAATCCGCCCGCCTATTACCCGGCTTCCAGACGGGACCATCAAACAGATCAACCCGTTTTCCGGCACCGAAGTGTGGACCCAGCCAGGCCGCGCCAACCGCCCCCTCAAGGCGGAAGTTCCCATCGCGGAACCGTTGAGCGCGGACCACCCGGAAAACTTCTGTTCTTTCTGCGCGGATCGGGTACTGGAAACACCGCCGGAAAAGGCTCGCATCGTCGGTAACCCCGCCACGGGCGAAGCTCGGATCACCTATGATGCCCCGGTGGATTCTCTGGCGGATCCGTGGGATTTCCGGCGGGTTCCCAATCTTTTTGAGATTGTTCCCTTCCAGTACTGGACTACCAACTACCAGTACGAACTCACCACCCGCCGCCAGGATGCTTTTGAGCGCTACACCTCAGATGCGGCGGGGCGGGCCCACGTGCTCTCCGTGGCTCATAACAAGGCCATTGCTTCGGGCATGGATGAGGATGCCTGGAATGCGCTTCCGGAGCGGGAGCGCCTATTGAGCGCGCTGCCTTTCTACGGGGGCGGGCATGACCTCATTATCGGGCGCCACCACTATGTACCAGGTTCGGATTCCACCGCGAATCGGGCCGGCTCGGGTACCCTCACCCCGGCTGAGCACTACTGGTACTTCCTACTTACTGCGGATGCCATGCGCGATCTGTACGAACAAAACCGCTACGTCAAATACGTGCAGGTATTCCAGAATTGGTTGCGACCGGCCGGAGCCTCGTTCGAGCACCTGCATAAGCAGCTGGTGTCCATTGATGAACGCACCGTCAATCACCGCTACGAAGTGGACCGGGTGCGCGATAACCCCAATATTTTCAATGAGTACGGGGTGGATTACGCCGGTTACCACAATCTCGTTATCGCGGAGAATAAGTACGCGGTGGCCTACGCCGGGTTCGGGCATCGCTACCCCACTCTCGAAGTATGGTCACGCTCGGAAGCCTCCCAGCCCTTCGAACACACCCGCCACGAATTACGCGCCGTTTCGGATCTGGTGCACGCTATGCACGCGGCCACCGGCCCTGATATTCCCACGAATGAGGAATGGTACGCGCCTTCACGGGATATGGAAGTAGCGACCCCGTGGCGGGTGCTCCTCAAGTGGCGCACCTCCACGCTCGCCGGTTTCGAAGGCGGCACCAAGATCTACGTCAATACCATTGACCCGTGGTCATTGCGGGATCGGGTGGTTCCCCGCTTGCTGGAGCTGCGCGCTGAAGGCGCCATTGCCTCCACGATCAATATCGCCACCGAATGCAGTTGCGAAGTCAATTCGCTGCGTTACGGAATGGGAGAATTAGGAGTGCGCGGCAGGTAGCGTGGGCCGCGGCCCGGCCGCGGCTAGCTAGGGCAGCACCCACTCCGGCCTGGCTCGTAGAAAGGAAACTCCATGTCGCAGATTGCTGAGACCGCCCTCGTTTTTGAGGGCGGTGGTATGCGCGCGAGCGCCACGGCTCCGGTGGTTATCAAACTCATCGAGGCTGGGCTGGAGTTTCCGCACGTTTCGGGCATTTCGGCGGGTTCCAGTCACGTGGCGAATTACCTCAGCCGTGACCCGGTACGGGCGCGGCGTTCTTTCGTGGAGTTCGGAGCGGATCCGAATATTGGCAACTGGCGGACCTTCCTGGCTGGCAAGGGCGCGTTCAACTCGGATTATATTTACCGTCACACCTCACGTCCCGGCGAAGCGCTCCCTTTCGATTTCGCTACGTTCCAGTCCACTCCTGGAGATTTTGATATCAGCGCTTTTCGTTTGAGCGACGGCGCAGCCGTGCACTGGCACCGCAGCGATATTAACGTTCTTGACGATCTGCTGGTGCGGGTGCAGGCATCCTCAACGATGCCTGGCATTATGCCTTTCGTATCACTGGACGGTGAGCTTTATGCCGACGGCGCCCTCGGGCCATCCGGGGGTATACCTATCGATGCCGCTGAGGCTGCTGGCTTCGAGCGCGCCGTCGTTATTATGACGAAACCGCGCGATTATGTGCGCCCGGCGCCTTCCCGGAAGGCCACTGCGCTGATCAGGGCGGCTTTCCGCAAATACCCTCATCTCGTTACCGCGCTGGAGGAACGCGCAGCGAAGTACAACGCCACCCGGGCCCATCTTTTTGATTTGGAAGCGCGGGGGCGGGCCTACCTTTATTTCCCGCGCCACCAGCTAGTCTCCAACCGGGAAACCAATGTGGCGAAGCTAGAAGCTTCCTTCACGGCAGGCACCGCCCAGATCAACGAGGACTTCCCCGCGATCCTGCGCTTCCTCGAGATGTAGGCTACTTGCGCTGATCTTGCCGCCGCTTTGCGTGCAATGCGGAAACCAGCGGAAGCACGATAACCAGCATGAGGCAATACGCGATCAAGTCCGAGCCATAGTCCGCCATCAAGGTCGAGAACTGATCCTTGTTCTTTACGTACATCCAGATAAAGAACAAGCCCGCCATCAGGCAGGTGGACACCAGGGTAACCACGTAAACCCGCAGCCAATCTTTCTTATAAAAAAGCTTCCTCATGGAGCTATCCTACCTATTTAGACCACGGAGTAAGGCACCAAATAGCAGAACCCGCCAACATCGCAGCCAGTCCTACAACACCTCCTTTAATGGCGTTTTTACCCACGATTTTCACGATCTTGATTGCCGCTTCTTTCCATAGACCCCTTTCGATGAGCGACCCAATAGCGCCCGAGAAGAGCCCTCCTAACGCGCCTAAACCGCTCGCGTCGATAATGCATTGGGCATACGGACTCAGACTTCTGGTAGTGTTTCCCGCGCTCCCAGCAAAGCGCGTATCGCCATTCAGCATCGAAACGATCACCGCTAAATCAGATTGTGGCACCTCAGATTCCATGCCGGATTGTGTGATGTACCATTTTCCACTTTTATTCTGCGATAAATAGACAGAAAACAGCGTTTCAATATCCGCAGCCACAGCGTCAATCTCTTCCGCATCAAGGTCAACGCTTTCCACCCCTTGCAACTCGTCAACGCTAAGCACAGCCGAAGAATCGCCGTGCATTGCATTTGGTTGCGCAACCGCAATTGAGGTAGTGCCAAGAGCCAAAGCTATAGCCAATGCGCTCGACACCGTTACCTTTGTCGCAAAAATACGCGTATTCATGAAATGTGTCCTTCCTCTTTGATCGGAATCATGAACGTTTTAAAGCTAGTCACTACAGACGGTTTAGAGATACCGACGAATGTCGGTTAGCTATACCGACGTTCATCAGCCAGAATTTAATAACAGAAGCATCGACTCAAAAATCGATGAAGTCGAAAAGAAAGGAATTCCATGCCCACTCTTAGTGCCGTGGTAGCTCTATGTGCGTTAGTCTTCCCCGCAACTACAATGCCAATTACTACCCCAGCCTGTGCCGGAAGAGAAATGCACTATAGCGTTAACAAAATTTCCGGTGACCACAGCTGGTACATTCCCCAAGCCGCGCCTCCCAGGATCTGCGCGGCAATGCCGAAGCTGCATAGTTGTGAAAAGTATCGGCCGCGGTAAAACGATGCCCTACTTCGTGACACTGCACACCCCTGCCCCTAGTTATACACTCTCATCTAATGAACGGCGGGCACTATTCGTTATCAGTGCGGTTGCCTTCGCGGCAATCGATATTATCACTGCTATATTGGGCTTTTACACTTTCGAGATGTGTTATCTCTTGCCCAATATCTGCTTGTGGACACTATTTGCACTAGCGGGATTTTTCCGAGTGTGCGAACCATTGTTTATAGCAAGTTACATCACGCTTAACGTTTATGATGCTGTTGGCGTCGCTCCTAGTTTTGCCGTAACACTTTTACTCGTCATATGGCTCCTACGATCCTGGATCATTCCGGTCATCGCCACCATGATTGTCGAGGCGACTGTGTCTATCGTTATAAGCCCGACTCCTGGGCTACAAGTATTCAGCTCATTAATTACCAACATAGGCACCTTGGCCGTTGGCTTGGTTCTGCTCTGGCAAAACAATCGCCGTGCTTTGGCAGAAGAAAGAACGAAAGAAGCCTTTGAAGCCGTGCGGCAAACTCGACAAGAGTTAGCACGTCAACTGCACGACAGCACAGCAAAAGACCTGGCTCATGTTGCGATTCTTGCCCAGGATATTGCCATTCGGCATCCCGATCTATCCGAGGAATTAGACAAGCTTGTCAAGGTTGCCACAAGCGCTTCGAGGAGGATCCGTCCGCTCATCCTCTCCATGGATACAACGGCAACCGAAACCCCGCTGTCCGAGGTAATCACGCAAGTATCCAATATGTTGAGCACCAGAGATATAACTTTGGAAGTCAATATCACCGGCGACATTGATACCCTAACGACGCGGCAACAGCGCCGTACAGCGGCTTTAGCAATTCGCGAGTGCGCCTCCAATATTCTTAAATACGCACCCGCCGGCTCGGAAGCAAATCTCGTTATAGAGGTAACAACGGCACCTAATCTGCTCGCACTTTCCCTAAGTAATCAGATCGCTTCACAACCGCAGACTTCACATATGAGCAGTGGATACGGTTTGGCAAATCTGGCTAACCGAATCAGAACCGAAGGGGGAACGATACAATCCAGCGCGGTAGATCAACAGTGGATAACCTATATAACTTTGCCCGCCCACCCATCTGTTCCTTTGGAAACTGCGAGCACGCAAACCGCTATCCCGAAAGAGTAGCGCATGGATAACATTAGAATTTTACTTGCCGATGACGACCCCATTATCCGCGAGGGCCTTGCACGGCTACTCAATGAGCAAGAGGGCGTTACTGTAGTCGCTACCGCTGCTGACGGCGCGCAAGCAATTGATCAACTTAGTCACCAGAACGTGGACCTTGCTCTTCTTGACGTGGATATGCCGGTCATGAGCGGCATCGAAGCCGCTAAACGAATTAGCCACGATTCCCCTCACATCGTGATCGTTATGCTCACCGTATTCGAACACGAAGAATCTCTCGGGGAAGCTATAGGCGCTGGCGTACGCGGTTTTCTCACTAAGGACATCATCGCTCCGGAACTCGCCCAACTGATCCGCAAGGCCTACAGTGGGCAGCAGGTTATGGCACCCCGTCCGACCGAAATCCTGATCACTTCCTACGAGAAAGTCCAGCAGAGCAAAGAGGAATACGCAGATTTCGTTGCTGCGGTAGAGCAATTACCGGATCACTTGCGCCCCGTTTTCCAATTGCTCCTCCAAGCTCTGGCGAACAAGAATATTGCTCGGCGAACCGGACTAACCGAAACTACCGTGCGCTCCTATGTTTCCGATATCCTCAACCGCACCGGGTGCGCAACGCGTGCTGAACTAGGGATCACCGCTATCAAAGCTGGAATCACAGGTTGATGGAAGGATCAACAGTGCGGGTAGGCCAACCCTCAAGCGCCGCCATCCACGCACCTATAAAATCCCGGTAATAATACCGACACTTATCGGTAGTCCAGAAATATCCTTGCGTGGTTAACTGGTATCACCTCTCAACGCAGAGCCGCACCCGTTTTCTCAAGGTGCAGCCCACAACCCGATGAGGGTACATGACCGAAACTAATAGATATGGAACCGCTCATGACTGACAAGACTAGAGCCCGCATAGCGGATATCTGCGCCGGATTGGTCGCTTTGCTTGTGGCTTTCCTGGCAAAAGAGCCGGGCTGGAATATGCATAACGGCTTGATGTGGTTCGCGGTCTTCGCTGCCACATATGTCGCGCTACGCCTATCCTTCATGCTTCCCGGAATTATCAAGGGTGTTCGTCAAGCAAAAGATGACTAGCTGTACTGTTCCGAGAGGTTAGCTAAGCGGGCAAACGCAGCATACCAGCACCACCTACCCCGACATATCAACCAGCCGCCCGCTCTCCATGCGCACCACCCGATCCGCAACGGTCGCTGCTTCGGCGTCATTATGGGTCACGTACACCGCCGTCGTCCCGGCCTTTTGCAGCACCCGGCGCAGGAATACCGCCAGGTCCTCCCGCAGGCGAGTATCGAGGGCGGACAGCGGTTCGTCCAGGAGCAGCACCCGCGGGCGCGCTGCTAGGGAACGTGCCAGGGCCACTCGCTGTGCTTGCCCGCCCGAAAGAGTTGTCACCGCCCGCTTGGCATAACCGCCCAGTTCCACCAGCTCAAGCCAGCGCTCCACTTCCGCCGCCACCTCGGCACGCGAACGGCCCCGCTCAATCCCGTAGGCAATATTTCCACCCACGCTGCGATTCGGGAAGAGCTGCCCGTCCTGGAACACCATACCCACCCCACGCCGATGCGTGGGAACCGCCGTCATATCGGCACCGTCAATCAGCACCTGCCCGGATACGGCTTCCAGCCCGGCAATGCCGCGCAGCAGCGAAGATTTCCCGGAGCCAGAAGCCCCCAGAAGCGCAACAGTGGTGCCCGAATCCACGGTAAGATTCACGCCGCGCACCGCCTCGAAACCGTCCGGGTAACGCACCGATAGGTCACGAAGTTCTAACACGTAGTTTTCCTTTCTGCCGCGGTAATAACGACGACGCAGTTCCGGCAGGCGCCGCCATCTCACTCAGCACCATCAACCCTCCGGTGACCATACCGAGCACCACCGCCCCGGCCATCGCGGTCCCGTAGTTTTCCGCCCCGGGCCTACCCAGGAGCTGGCCGATAAGCACCGGGAGCGTGGTGGAATCACTGGTGGCTAGGAAAGACGTAGCGCCGTACTCCCCCAACGAAATAGCCAGCCCGAAGCCCGCCGCCACCGCGAGCGCGCGGGCAGCCAGCGGCAGGTCAATACTTCTCCACACCCGCCCCGGGCCGGCCCCCAGGGTCGGGGGGGGGGCCCGCCCCCCCCGGGGGGCGGGGGCCCCCCCCCCCCCTCAAAACAACGCCCCCGTCCATATAAAAAAAAAAAAAAACACCCAAAAAAAACCCCCGGGGGGGGGGGGGTTGACACCCGCGGCCGGCCGCGCCCAGGATTAGAAACTACCGCTGCCAGCGGGAGCCTTGCGGGCTTCATCTGGTAGCTGGAGAGGCTTGGCCTGGCGGTAATCCCAGC
>NZ_JARBHJ010000017.1 GCF_028864145.1 Actinotignum schaalii
AGGAAATTATTGCTTGACCTGTGTCTGATATCCAGTCCTTATTAGTATCGAAACCAGACAATGACAATCATGATTCGAGAACACAGATACACCACTAACCAGGACTTGACCTTCGACGGTTGGAAAGTAGTCCAGCTGTGTATGGTTTGACCGTTTACTGAAACCGAAATTTAGGCGCGTACGAGCCTTGGTCTAGGAATCTTCTTGCTCTAAGAAACAAAGAGCGGGCAATGTTTCACGTGAAACATTGCCCGCTGCTTGGGGATTCTCCTGAAGTTACTATGCGCGCTACTTCGCCATATCAGGGAGATCCTCCGGTTCGCTGACATCTCGATCCGCTGCGCGGTGCAGGATTTGCAGGTAAAGCAATTCGGGGCTGGTCCCATTTTCCCTTGCATATGCTTCGACCGCTTGGGGAAGTAGCGACGTCTCCGTCATTCCCGGTGCAATATTAACATCGATGACATACGGAGTACCATCTTTCAGGATCAGGTCGATTCGGGACACATCGCGAAGTCGGAGGGTGGTATGTGCTGTGAGTGCTGCCTCTGTAACTCGAGTCTTTTCCTCATCAGAAAGACGAGCCGGTACATAGTACTTAGCACGACCGGCGAAGTAGCGTGCGTCGTAATCATACGGCCCATCGGTTTCAATTTCGACCGGAGGAAGCGCGATAGGTCCATCGGCTCCATCAATAACCGAAACAGAAACCTCAGTTCCGTCGATAAAGGTTTCGACATGCGCTTCTTCCCCGTAAGCGAAGCAATCGACCATTGCCCGGGGGAGGTCCCCCGGCTTATCAACGATAGTTACTCCCAGCGCTGATCCGCCCAAATTCGGCTTCACCACCAGCGGGAACTCATAGCGTTCCCCGAGAAGATCAAGAATAGGCGCGACTCCGACTTCTCGGAAAAGAGCTTCCGGGAAGCTAACCGACCAGGGAACAGCAAGCCCGGCGTGGCGCAAAAGCGATTGAGCAACTGTTTTATTAGAGGCGATGCGAGCGGCGTTCGCCGTCGATCCTAAGAAACGGTACCCACTGAGAGAAAGCAGATCTTGAAGAGCTCCGTCTTCTCCGGTTGCGCCGTGCACCAGTGGCCAGACCACCGTAGGATTCATGGAGTTGAGGCGCTGGAGCAAGGTTGCATCAACATCGAGAACCTTGACCTGCGCGCCCGCTTCCCGCAGGAGCGTGGCGACCCGACGCCCCGAACTCAGCGATACATCGCGTTCGTGCGTGAGACCACCGGCAAGAATAGCAACGGTCAGAATATTGTCCATTTTCCCTCCGGACTTCACTCTACTCATCAGTGATGAGAACCGATAGCAATCGAATTACTTCGTTGCCTGTGGCGAGGAATCATCCACGCCGAACATTTGGACTAGATCATTTTCTTGGCTAATAACTTCACCGAGCCTGCGCACGCCCTCGGTAATGCGTTCCGGGGTGGGGTAGCAGAAAGACAGGCGCATATGGTCATTACCCTGGCCGTCGGCGAAGAAGGCAGTGCCGGAAACGTACGCTACGAGGTTCTTCACCGCGCGGGGCAGCATTTCATGCGCGTTCAGTCCGCCGGGTAATTTTACCCAGGTATAGAAGCCACCGCGTGGCTTATTCCAGGTACACATGGGCATGTATTTCTCGAGCGCAGCCTGCATGGCCTGGCCCCGCTCGGCGTACATACCGCGGTATTCCTTGACCTGCTGGTACCAATCATAGGTACGCAGATACTCCGCGATAGCGAGCTGACCAAAAGTGGTCGGGCACAGGATCGCATTTTCCGCGGCGAGGGTAAGACGCGCACTCAGCGCAGCCGGTGCCAGCGCCCAGCCCACCCGGAACCCCGGTGCGAAGGTCTTGGAGAAAGATCCCAGGTATACAACACCATCCGGGTTGAAGGTTTGGATGGCAGGAATGGGGTCACCGTCAAAGCCAAGCAGACCGTAGGGATTATCTTCCACGATAAGAACATGGTGCTTATCGCAGATTTCGGCAATGCGCTGGCGGCGTTCCTCGGATTGGCTTACACCGGCAGGGTTGTGGAAATTCGGGATGGTGTACAGGAACTTGATCGGCTTCCCAACGGCCTCCAGATCCTTGATGGTTTCCTCAAGCTGCTCCGGAATTAGGCCATTGGCATCCATTTCTACGTGCACTACATGGGCTTGGTACGCACGGAAAGTTCCCAAGGCCCCAACATAGGAAGGCGCTTCGGCAATAACAACATCGCCCGGGTTAATGAAGATTTGGGAAACAAGATCGAGGGCCTGCTGGCTGCCGGTCGTAATATTGATGTCGTCCGGGTGGGCGCGAATACCCTCGGGCCGCATAACCTCCACGATCATTTCGCGGAGCTCTTCGGTGCCCTGGCCACCGCCGTACTGTAGCATTTTAGCCCCGTTATTACGGATGAGCCGTGCAGTCATTTCCGCGAGAAAGTCTAAAGGTAGCCCGCTGATATTAGGCATTCCCCCTGCAAGAGACACAACTTCGGGGCGATTTGCAACCGCGAAAAGCTGACGAACCTCAGATTGCTTCATTCCTAAAGCTCGATCAGCATAGACATTGTACCATGGATCAAGTCTGGTAAATCCGGGACCGGCGTGCTGCTCGCCCATACGTTCTCCTTCTCTTTTAACACACTAAGTGTGCCACGCTCGCGGCCGCGATAAAACAATGTCCGCTGGTGTGCTTCACGGATCACTCACTCGCGAGACCATTGCGGCATCATCGCGGGATTACCGCGGAGCTACCGCAGTCCGGGCGTACGAGCCCTATGGGGCAGTAGCGTACCCGCAAAGAAAGGTGCCTGTCAGCAATGCGTTTATTCGGATGCCGCAAGTTTCGGGAGTTCCGCGAGTCTCCCGAGGCTTGAGAGTTGCGTCAGAATTTCAGCGCGGATCTCAAGTTTAGGAACCAACCCCGCAAACCGTGCATATTCCCTGCCCTGGTGCACAAGAAGCAAGGTTGGCAGCCACTCGAGCCGCAGAATAAAAGCAGCGATGTCGTCCCACGGATTCGTCGCGCGAGTATCGGCGGAACCGGCATTCGCGGGGTCACTATCCGTAGGGTCACTATCCGCGGGGCAACCACTCACAGGCCCACCTTCCGCGGGATCAATACCGCCATAACCCAGAGCATGCTGAATTGCGCGGGTTACTTCCGCGGAGAGCTCCGAAAAATCGATCTGATGCTCCGGAGCGCCACCGGGCAGAATATGCTGAGTCACAGCGTCCGCTCCAGCAGCAGCGGTGGTTTCGTAACCGCGCCGCGGGCCCACGGGTGGCTGGGTAAGAACATCGAGGTTGACGCACCACGCGTCGAAGCTTACGTCCGGCATTAAACGATGAAGGTCGACGACGCTCTCCTCGAAAATCACGCGCATTGGCCGATCATAGGGAACCCACGAAGCCGTATAGAGCAGCAAAGTAGGAACTTCAGGTCGATACCTGGGCATGGTGCGTCCTTCCGGCCTAGCGGGTAGAAACCCTAGCTCCACCATCCTAAACGTGAACCGGCGAGGCAGATCAGAAATCTACCTCGCCGGTTCGAAATAATAAAATGAGCGGTACCCGCCCTAGATTACGCGGAATTCTCACCACGGGAGTCCCGTAGTGCTCCCATCACAAGAGTTACGCCGCGCCACCAGCTGCGGCAGCCTGCGGGGCCGCAAGGTTCTCGAGGTAGCGTTCCGCATCGAGAGCCGCCCGGCACCCGGTGCCAGCTGCGGAAATAGCCTGGCGGTAGTACCGATCCACGACATCCCCGCAGGCGAAAACTCCGGGAACCGAGGTTTCGGTGTGCGGGTGGTTCACGACGATATAGCCGTCGTCGTCCAATTTAAGTTGCCCATCGAGAATTTTCGTACGTGGAAGATGACCGATGGCCACGAAAAGGCCGGTCACATCGAGATTCGAATCTTCTCCGGTCACGTTGTTGTGGAGAGTAATAGCGTTCATGGATCCGCCGTCTTCCCCGCGAATATCCGTGACTTCACTATTCCAGTGCATCACGATCTTGGGGTTGGCCAGGAGGCGGTCCGCCATAATCTTCGAGGCGCGCAGCTCGTCGCGCCGGTGGATCACATGCACCTTGGTAGCGAAACGGGTAAGGAAGAGAGCATCCGTCACGGCGCTATCCCCGCCGCCCACCACGGCAATCTCCTGGTCTTTGAAGAAGAAGCCATCACAGGTGGCGCAGTAGGAAACCCCGCGGGAAGCGAACATGGTCTCGCCATCCAGACCGAGCTTCTTATAGGCCGATCCGAGGGCCAGGATAACCGTACGGGCCCGGAATTCGGATTCCTCAGTGCGCACGATTTTGACATCGCCGCTCAGGTCCATGGAGAGGGCGTCGTCGTACTCCATTTCGGCACCGAATTTTTCGGCCTGCTGCTGCATATTAGCCATAAGGTCCGGGCCGAAGATTCCATCCGGGAAGCCCGGGTAGTTTTCCACCTCGGTGGTGGTCATAAGTGCGCCGCCGGCATCAATGGCACCGCCGATTACCAGCGGCTTGAGACCCGCGCGTGCGGTGTACAGCGCAGCGGTCCAGCCCGCCGGTCCGGATCCGACGATGATGACGTCACGAATATCGCTCTCGGTCATATTTCTCCTGTGTTTTTACGAGTGAGTGTGCCGCGTTGCGCGAGCACACCGCTCCCCATCGGGCACATCATTGGGTACAACGTCCTGGGATGTGCAGCTATTCCCAGCCGGTTGTAAACACCGACTGTAAACACCGCTTACTTCACGCCGATTTCGGAAATCTGCAGCTTGAACTGCCCCGCTGCGTTCTTGGGCAGCTCCGTGAACCACAGCACCACGTGATCACTGTTTACCGGCGTCGGTGCAGTAAGCGTTGTTTTCGCGCTCATGGGGCCTTCGTACACAACGGTGCCGCCGTTGGGCTGATCCGCGGTGGTATCACGCCACTGCACATGTCCACCCTGGCCACTCAACTGCAAAGTAACTTCCTTGACGGTGGACGGCTTCGCCAGCCGCAGCTCTATCCCCATCCCCTCTTTGAGCAAGCCGAATTTTGGATTTCGCAGGTATTCCCAGCTGGCCCATTCCGTCGCCGGATTCTTATCGATGGCGAGTGGAAGCGTCTGCGGGTAGTCTTCGTCAGCTTCACTCTTCTGCGGGTTAAGAAGATTCGCTGAAACAATCTGCGGCGTTGTGGAGCTGGGCGTGGCGCTCGCACTCGGCTGGGCACCCTGACCTTCCGAAGCCTGCGGATTGGCCGAAGCCGTGGGCGCGGCAGAAATAACCGGCGGCCGGGTGGACACGTCCGTGGGCCGGAAGAAAGTGGTCACAGCAAAGTACAAAGCCACTGCGACCAGGGCAATAGCGCCCGCAACGATGAGCTTGGAGGAGTCGAAGATACGCGATCCGAGATCCCGCCCATTTTCCTCGTCGGTGATAATCGGCCGCGAAGGAGCGGGTGGCCGGGTGGCCGGCTTGCGATCTCCGCGGGTGCGGGCGGCAACTTTTGCCGGCGCTCCGCTCGCGCGCGCGACCTCGGAAATCGGGTGAATACGGGGCGCGGCCGGGGCAGAGTGATGAGAGGTAGCGGATGGTGGCCGGGTGATTGCGGCGGGCGCGACCGTGGCTGCGGATGTAGTTGCCGCTGCACTTCTCGGGGACGTATCACTTCCCCGGGATGACCCGCTTTCCTCGTCATCTCCAACGTTCATAATGGAACGACGCTGCGGGCTCGCCGCACTGTGAACACTGTTTAAGGCAACCGTGGGTGCGGTATCGCGATCATGTTCCTGAGCAGTGGCTTCACCCTCTGCGCTTTCATATTGGGTGGCATCGCGCTCAGCACGGGCACGTTCGGCAGCTTCCTGTTCCGCAGCCTCGCGTTCGTATTCTTCCAGCTCACGTTCCGCTTCGCGTAACGAGGGGAAATGCGGCTGGAATCGCGGTGTTGCGGGATCCTGGGCGACGTCGCCGCCAGCGACATTGTTAGCACTGTGGCTATCAATGTGGACTGCGGGAGTTTCCTCAGTATTCGTTTCTCCCCGATCGGGGTAAGCAGTGTTTACCTCGGTTTCTTCATCGCGGAATTCCTCCGGGGAGACCCACTGCGGGTGGAGCTCCACCTCCGGAGCTGCGGTAATACCTAATTCGGTATCAACGTCGCCCTCGAAATTCGCCCCGGACACACCTTCGGGATCCAATTCCTGGGATCCAATAGCGGAGGAGGCCGATGCGGCGGAGGGAGCAACGGGAGTCTCATGAGCTTCGGACGGTTCGCCGGTTTCGGCCGGTTCGCCAGGATCATCGGATATCTCGCCAGTATCAGCGGAGCGTTCGCCCGTTTCAGGAAGATCAGCTGCCTCGCCAAAGTCCCCCGCCGCGCCGGATGCATCGGTGGCAGCTGCGGCGGCGTCGTGCTCAGAATCAGCGGCGCCGAAGGAAACGTGACTGGAACCCAAGGTGACGCGGCCAATAGCGCCCCCGCGTACGTGCCCGCCCAGCGGGTCGAAACCGAAACGGGAATCCCCGCCGCCGGGAAGCTGCGGCGCCACCAGCACCGGAGTGGGGAATTCACGCAGGTCAGGCCGATTGAAGGGGACGAGGCTGCGCAGTACTTCCCCTGGGGAAAGCAGGCGTTCGGGGGAGAGGGTGCGCCGGAACACTTCGCGAATATCATCAGGGAGGGAATCATCGCGCGCCAGGGCCTCGAGCGTAGTTTCATCCGCCTGCGCGCCTTCGAGCAAGGTCGCCAAGAAAAGCACCAGGTCCGCGGCCTCGGCGTTATTGAGACTGGCCGGATCGTATTCATCCGTGCGCGCACCGGCCAGAGCAGCGTCAATACCGATGCCGTCCAGGTACACATCCCCGGCATCGCCCACCCGCACCCGCGAAGGCGTGATGCGCAAATGCCGCATACCGCGCCCGGATACCTGGGTGAGGATCGCGGCGAGTTCACACACCACGGCCTTGGCTTGCTCGGGCGCGAAACCCTCCCCGTGCACATAGCCGGTGAGCGAGGTGCCCAGCGGGATCTCGCTCACCACGAAATTTTCGCCGACGGAAAGCGTGCGCACAATATGCGCGTCGTCGAGCAGCCCGGTGCGCCGCGCCGCGTCCAGCGCATCCGCGCGCGTGGGAATATCCCCGATGAGCAGCACCCGCACCGCGGTGCCAAGCGCATCATCCACGGCGTACCACTGCTCGGTACCCGCAATATCAAGTTGCTCTTCGTACAAATTCTCCAGGCGGTAGCGACCGGCGAGAGTCATGCCCCTGGTTCCGATGGCGCTCACAGTTCCTCCTTGCCGTGCCTCGCGGCCACATTACTCCTATGGTATTTCGTGTTCCTCGCGCAGTTTATCGACGGCGCGCGGCCCGGCTTCTTCCGCCGCGCTAGCCTCACGTAAATTGTGGAGATGTTTTTCAGGGTCGACGCCGCCCGAACGCCGCCCGCTGCGCAGACTGCGCGCGATCCCACCGAGCAGGAGCACCGCGAGCAGCGCGCCAATAATATACGTCCCCGTGGTTTCCCACCCGGCGCGCACCCGCACATTAATATCCTGCACCGCACCGATCGGCGTACCCACCGGATCGGTCACCGCGGCCGTCACCGTGACATTCCCCGAGCCGGAAGCCTGCACCGGCACCGCTACCGTCACCGAGGCAGCGGGCGGAATCGTTGCCGCAACGGGATCGGAAGGCACGATGCGGAAATCTTCGGCACGCAATTCCACCACCGCGCCCACCGGAACGGGAAGGGAATTATGCACGTGCACGGGCAGATCCGCACTTTCCGAAATGATATTGATCGTGGAGGAGGGCTGGACCGTGACGGCACCGGACATCTCCTCGGCCAGCTGCTTGAGCTGCGTGGCGAGTTCCTCGCGTTGCTCGTGGTGATCGCGGAGCGCCACCCCTGCCAGTTGCGCGGCGTGATGCGTGACCGGCCCGGTGATATCTGCGGGCCTCGGAGTCAGAGAGGCCGTGGTGGAAATTGTGGTGACGTGCGCATCACCCCGGGCCAGCTGCGCCGCGGAAATCTCCCCGGGCAGCACGCGTTCTTCGGGAAGCTGGGCGCACCCGGCCGCCGGTTTCTCAAGAAGATCACCGGCCGCGGTGGGCGCCAGCCACGGTGCGCTTGTGAGCGCCCCGAGCGCGGCCCCGATATCGCGATCCGGCAAAGCACCGGCCCGGGCCAGCGCCCCGCTTTCCGGCCGGTCCACCAGCACCACCTGGGCGCGCGGTGCGGCGGGTAGCTCCCGGTAGGTAGCTGCCGAGAGCGCGAGGGCCGTTTGGCGGGCATCAATGGCGGAGAGGCGGCTCCCGGCGGCTTCCGGCAAACCTTCCCCACCTCCGGAGGCTAGTACATTTGCCTCGTCTGAGCTGGGTAGATATCCCTGCACCAGGGCAGAGAGCACGCCGTCCGCACGCAGTGCTGCGGCCTCATCCGGACCCGTTGCAATTTCACCCGAATCCGCCGCTTCGTTTGTGGCGGTTCCGGAATCCGCATCCGCAAGGCCCGCGCCTTCTGCGCCGGCACCGTGAGCTTCACGCAAAGAACACGTTTTATTTCCCTCCGCGTCGAGCGGAATATTCATCCGCCCGCTCGGGCTGAGCCAGGAGGCGTGCGTCGCATCCACATCGGTGGTGATGAGCGCCGCGACTCCCGCATCGCGCAACGCCCGTGCGGTGGCCCGGTCCACGCCCAGCGCCGTTACCGCAATATCCGAACGCGCCGCGAAGCCGGATGCCTGCGCCGCCTGCACCGCGTCTTGCCGTGCCAGGGCGAGCTTATCCGCACGCCCGGCATGGGTGAGCGCCGCGGCATCCACGTCCGCGCCCAAACCGAAGAACACGCTGGTCCCGGCCGCAGATTCAAAATTGCGCAGCGCGGCCCGCTCCGGATCGCCCCCGATAAGAAGCGGATCGACGGCGGCACTCACACCAGGGTGGGCAAAATATTCCAGGGTGCTCAAGCGATGGGGTAGCCGCTCGGCCTCCGATGCGGAACTTGGAGCCGAAGCCGTTGGTGAAGAACTAGGTGCGGTGCTTGGGGCCGACGGCGCAGCTGGGGCACTCGCCCCCTGGGATGCTGCCGGCGCGGATGGCGCTGCGCTCGCGGCCGGGTCGGACGTTGAGGTGAGGCTCGGCACGGCGAGGCTTCCCGAGGTGGCGGAAGGTGTGGTGGGCGAAGGAGTGGCCGTTCCGGCCGGAGCTGAGGGTGCCGGTGGTGTGGCCTGCGGCTGCGGGCTGGCCCCGGGCGCGGGTGCGGTCAGGCTGGTGTAGACCTGCTCCTCGAGGGCCGGGGTGCTGCTCACATCGCTCAGGGAGCGCGTGACCGGCACAATTGCACTGATGGGGGCAGGCGCGGCGTCGTCGCCGGGAGCGGTGACAATAAAACTACGGTCCGTTGCCGTTTCCCCATCCACCACGGCACTGACCTGGACCCCGCGCGGTCCCCACTCGGCGGGAATCCGCTCCCGCGGAACCGAAAAGGTGACGCGGGTGGAGGTTCCGGGTGCAAGATCCGCATCGGGGGTGAGGGTGTCGTAGAGGGCCAAGCCGGCGGGCTCCGCGCGCATGAAGCTCAGCACCGCGCTGCGCGAGGACGGCACATAGCGCTGGATATAGAGCGAGACCGAATTGAGGTGGCGGGTTTCCGTGGTGGAATTCGTCACGGTGGCGGTGAGGGTGAGGGTGGCGTCCTTACCGAGAACCGGGGCGCCCACGTCCACGATGTCCACGCTGGGGGCGGCCGCCGGGCGCGCGGGTAGAACCTGCGCGGGCAGGGCTTGCGCGCCTAGCGGCACCCAAGCGCTTAGCGGCACCCAGGCCGCCACGGCCCCGGCAAGAGCACCCCGCCACATCATTCCTCCCCCGCGAGAATCGCGCGGGCCGAGGCCACGATACGGCGTTCATTGGGGTAGGCGAGCCGGGATGCCACCCGATCAAGGCGCACCCACTCGGCCTTTTCGGCTTCGTGATCCGGATCGTTATCAACGGTGATATGCCCGGTGATCCCCTCCAATAAAAAGTGGTGGACAACTTTATGGACGCGGTGGTTAGTGCCGGAGAACCAGTAATCAATGGTGGCTAAATGCATAAGCACCCGCCCGGTAATCCCGGTTTCCTCCGCAATTTCCCGCACGGCCGCTTCTTCGGGCGTTTCATTACCTTCCAGGTGCCCCTTGGGGAGGCACCACTCCAGCCGCCCGCCACGGTTGCGCCGCGCGATAACGGCCACATAGGCCTTCCCGCCGCGCACCCCGATCACGATTCCCCCCGCACTCGTTTCGTTCACCACCGGAAGTGAATGGCGCCGCGCAGAGGCCTGGTGCACGGCAGCGGCGCGCCTCCAGGATCTACGGCCCCCGAACTTGGAGGGCAACGGTGCTGACTTCGACATACCTCTAACACTACAACTAACGGTCAGAGCCCCCAGATGTGGCAACCTTTAAGGGTGACCACTTCTCAACAGACTCCGAAGACTCCAACAACGGACGATATGCCTCCGGGCCAGCGCCGCGCTCTCCTGCTCCTGGCAGGCCAGCGCGCCCTGGCGAATCTCCCGGACGACATCTTGCAACTAGCTTCTATCTTCTCAGATCACGGCGAAGAATTGGCCCTCGTGGGCGGCCCGGTTCGTGATGCTTTCCTCGGTGCCCCCATTCACGACTTTGATTTGACTACCTCGGCGCGCCCGGAAACCACCGAAAAACTCCTGGCCCACTGGGGAACCACCTGGGATATCGGGCGTGAATTTGGCACGGTGGGGGCGCGGCGCGGTGACGTCGTCGTCGAAGTAACAACGTACCGCTCCGATACGTACACCATCGGTTCGCGCAAACCCGATGTGGATTTCGGTGACAACCTCGAAGGTGACCTCACCCGGCGCGATTTCACCGTCAATGCGATGGCGGTGCGGCTGCCCAGCCTGGAACTGGTGGATCCGTGCGGCGGGGTGGATGACCTCCTCGCCGGGCAGCTGCGCACGCCCGTGACCGCCGCGCAGTCCTTCGATGATGATCCGCTGCGGATCATGCGGGCCGCGCGTTTCGCCGCGCAGCTGCGTTTCGATGTGGCCCCGGATGTTATGCGGGCGATGGAAGATTACGCCGAGCGCCTCGAGATTGTCTCCCAGGAACGCATCCGCGCCGAACTGGAACGCCTCATGACCGCGCCCGCCCCGCGCCGGGGTATTGAGCTCCTCGTACACACCGGGGTGGCCGAGCGCGTGCTGCCCGAAATCGCGGCGCTCACCGATACCGTGGACGCCCAGCATCGCCACAAGGACGTGTACCAGCACACCCTCCAGGTGGTGGATAACGCGATCGCCCTGGAAGATGAGGAGGTGCCCGGGCCGGATCTCATTTTGCGCCTGGCCGCGCTTTTCCACGATATCGGCAAGCCGGCCACCCGCCGTTTCGAAAGCGACGGTTCGGTCACGTTCCGCCACCACGATGTGGTGGGCGCGAAAATGACGCGCGCGCGCATGCGTGAACTGCGTTTTGATAAAACGACGACGAAAAGCGTGGCGCGGCTAGTCGAGCTGCACCTGCGGGCTTTCGGATTTGGCGAACACGACTGGACCGATAGCGCGGTGCGGCGTTTCGTGCGCGATGCCGGGGAGCTCCTCCCGCGCCTGCTGCGCCTCATCCGCGCCGATATCACCTCCCAGAACCGGCGCCGGGTGGCGCGGCTGCACGCCGCGAATGACGAACTGGAACGCCGCATTATTGAGCTGCGTGAACGCGAGGAACTCGAGGCGGTGCGCCCCGATATTGACGGTACCCGCATTATGGAGCTGCTCGGCCTTGAGCCCGGCCCGCAGGTGGGTAAAGCCCGCCAGTACCTGCTCTCCCTGCGCCTGGACGAAGGCCCGCTGGGTGTGGAAGAAGCCGAAAAGCGCCTGCTGGAATGGTGGGACGCCCAGTGAAACTCGTTGGCGATCTGCGCTCCCTGGCCCGCTCGCGGGGCTTCCTCAAGCTGCTCTCAGTCCGGCTCGTGACCCAATGCGGGGACGGCATGTTCCAAATCGGCCTGGCCTCGCTTTTCTTCTTCAACCCGGCCGCGAGCGCGGATGTGCACGGGGTGGCACTGTCCCTCGTGGTGCTGCTGCTGCCCTTCTCCCTGGTGGGGCCTTTTACCGGTCCTTTTATTGATCGGTGGCGCCGCCGCCAGATCCTGGTGTACGGCAACCAGATCCGGGCTGGGCTCACGGTGGCGCTAGTGGTGACCACCCTGGCCAATATCGTGTGGCTCACCTATGTGCTGGCTCTCGTCACCCTCGGGCTCAACCGGATTCTCCTCGCGTGCATGAGCGCGGGGCTGCCGAACGTGGTGGAATCGCGCGAGCGGCTCCTCGTGGCGAATTCCCTGGTGCCGACCCTCGGGGGTGCCTCTACCGCGCTGGGCGCGATTCTGGCGTTCTTCCTGCGTTTGGCGCTACCCGGGGAAGCGATGCAAAAAGTGGGGGCGCTGGTGTGCGCACTGGTGCTCTACCTGGGCGGATCCGGGGTAGCGAGTCTGCTGGGGCGCGATGAGCTGGGTCCGCACACCCGCCCGCGCGGTTCTTTCGGCACGGCGCTCGCGCAGGCGGCCCGCGACCTCGTGGCGGCGCTGCGCTACCTTATTGCCCGGCGCACCCCGGCCGCGGCCCTCACCACCATGTCCCTGCACCGTTTCGTTTACGGAATGCAGTTCATCACCATTGTGCTGGCCGGCCGTAATCTCTACGCCGACCCGGCCAATGCCGATGCCGGCATCGCCTATTTCGGGATGCTGCTGGGCATGATGGTGCTGGGGCACGGGGTGTCGATTATCCTCACGCCCCTCGCCCACGAACGCATGAGCCCGAGTTGGTGGGTGGTGTGCGCCTTGGTGGGCGGCACCGCCGGGCAGGCGATCATCGCGGCGACTACGAACCTGACCTGGGTGATGGTCGGGCTGTTTATTTTCGGGATCGGGGTGCAGGGCGCCAAAATCGCCGTCGATACCATCGTGCAATCCGATACCGCGGATACTTTCCGCGGCCGCGCTTTCTCCATTTACGATGTGCTTTTCAATATTTCGGAATGCATCGCGGCCGGGGTGGCGATCCTTGTATTGCCGACCATCGGGTGGTCGCGCGGGGTGCAGCTCGCCCTCATCGTCATGGTGTGGTGCGTGGCGGGAGCTTATGCGCTTTTCGTGCGTTCCAGCGGCGGGCGGCCCACCCCGGTCACGCTCTAGCCGGAGCGGTTCTGCTGCACCGCGGCGGTTCCACCCTGGGCGCCACATTTTCGGTACGACGCCGCCACCGCGGCCCGCGCGGTACTTTCCTGCGGGGCGTGGGACCTCCGTGCGGGGTGTGGAAAACTGGCAAGATAAGAAGTAAATGACCCGGCGCGCATCCGCCACCGGGACTCCCACCAGGACGGAGGATCCTATGGCCGCCACTCGACCAGGTGATATTCCACGTGATCGTATCGCTCAGGCTATTAACACCCTGCCCACCCAGGTTGCTGGCTCCCGGGCGGGTAGCGATAGTGGCGGTGAGGAGAGCGCGGGAGGGGCAGCGGCGTCGGCCTTGGGAAAGGTAAGCGATGCGGAGAATTCCGGCGGCGGTGAACAAAGCGGTTCCGGGAACTCGGAGGCCAGCCGCGGCGCGGATTCGAGTAGCGGCGGGGATTTCGGGGTGAAGCTGCTGCACGCGGCGGCGCTCCTCACCATCGTCTGCGTGGGCCTCTACCTCATTCACGATTTTGTGGGGCCGGTGTTCCTGGCCCTCACCCTGGTGCTGACGGTGCGCCCGGTGCACCGCCTGCTGCTGCGCCATCATGTGCCGCGCTGGCTGTCCGGAACGCTGACCGTCTCCATTATTGTGGTGGTGCTCCTCGCGGTGGTGGGTTTGACGGCGTGGTCCCTGGCCGGACTGCCGCGCACCCTCATGAGCTACGAAGATAAATTCACCAAGCTCTTCCAGGACACCATGACCTGGCTGGACAGCTTGGGGCTCAGCACCGATCAGCTCAGCCAGCGCCTGGGCGACGTGCTCAATATGGACACAATTATTTCGCTGCTCAGCCAGGCATCCGGGGCGCTCATGAGCGTGGGGAGCCTCATGTTCGTGCTGGCGCTCGCAATTTTCTTCATCACCATCGACACGCTGTCCGTGCCGGCGCGCGCCCATATCGTGCGCGATCACGATCCGGACCTGTATCGCGCGCTGGCCTCCTTCGAAGGGCGGGTGCGCCAATACTGGCTGGTGGCCACCCTCTTCGGGTTGCTGGTCTCCACCCTCAATTATTTCGTCATGATGTGGTTGGGGATTCCGTTGGCACTGGCCTGGGCGCTGTGGACCTTTGTTACGAATTACATTCCGAATATTGGTTTCATCCTCGGTGTGATCCCGCCGGCGCTCATGGGGCTGGTGGATAGCGGGCCGGCCACCGCGCTGTGGATTCTGGTGATTTTCACCTTCCTCAATGTCACGATTCAGGGCGTGCTGCAGCCGAAGATCGTGGGGGATGCGGTGGGACTATCCACTACCGTCACTTTCCTGTCGCTGCTGTTCTGGGCGGTGGTGCTCGGGCCGCTAGGAACTATTCTTGCTGTTCCGCTCACCCTGTTTATCAAGGCAATTTTCGTGGATTCTTCGTCGCGTTCGCGCTGGGTGGAGGCTTTCCTCGTGCCCGAATCGAATGCGAAAACCCGGGCGGATCGCGGCGTTTACGATCTTGATGAACCGGTGCGGGAAATTTACCGTGATTTCACCTCGCGGGATTCCGAGGTGCGAACCAAGATGCGGGAC
The DNA here is from genome assembly GCF_028864145.1 of Actinotignum schaalii. GTDB lineage: Bacteria > Actinomycetota > Actinomycetes > Actinomycetales > Actinomycetaceae > Actinotignum > Actinotignum schaalii_B. Next base: position 14,780 of record NZ_JARBHJ010000017.1, read on the forward strand.
CTGCGGAAGATTTCGCGGCGTCGTAAGAAAGGGATCCGCGGGTAGCTTGGACCACGCGGGTTAGCCACGAGCGCGTGACCTGAGGCAGACTAGATACGCGGCGCGACCGCGCGCCGGTAGGGAGTAACGATGGCTGGAACGCGAACGGGTCGGACACAGAAGGAGCGCACGCGCACGCAAGCTGGGCGCGGCGCAGTTCCCGCGGGTCGTGCCGGAGCGCGCCGGGGCGGACCGGGCGCTGGCGCGCGCCGCAAGCGCTCCGTATGGAATTATCCGCGCCGCGGCAAGGGGCCGATTCACCGCTGGATTCCCTCGTGGCGTTTCGTGCTCGGGCTGTTCTTCACCCTGGGCTTCGGCGGGCTGGTTGCCCTGGTGACCCTCTACATTTTCCTACCTGTCCCCAGCCCCGATGATATTGCGACCGCGGAAAAAACCACTCTCTACTACCGCGATGGCAGCACCGAATTGGGCAGCATGTACGAGGTGAACCGCACCCCGGTCCCCCTGGAAACCCTGCCCGATTATGTGGGAAATGCGGTGGTTGCTTCCGAAGACCGCACCTTCTACTCCAATTCCGGGATTGACCTGGGTGGCATCGCGCGCGCCGTCGTCAATAATATTCGCGGCGGGGCGCGCCAGGGCGGCTCCACCCTCACCCAGCAGTACGTGGAAAACTACTACCTGGGCACCACCACCGATTACATCGGCAAAGTGAAAGAAGCCGTACTCGCGGTCAAGGTGGATCGCAATTCCTCCAAGCAGGACATTCTGGAAAACTACCTCAATACGATTTACTTCGGGCGCGGCGCCTACGGGATTGAAAGCGCGGCCCAGAACTACTTCGGGATTCCCGCCGCGCAGTTGAGCCTGGACCAGGCCGCGCTCCTCACCGCGGTTATTCCGGCGCCCTCCGCCTGGGACCCGGCGGTTGATCCGGAGCGAGCTGCCCAACGTTTCGACCGTGTCATTAACCGCATGCTCGAAGACGGCTATATCACCGCTGAGCAGGCCGCGGCCGCCACCATGCCCGCGACCATCGAGTATGTTGCAGCCAAGCAATTCAGCGGAACGAACGGCTACCTGCTGGCCGCCGCACAGCAGGAACTTATCGCCACGGAAAAGTTCACCGAGGACAGCCTCAACCGGGGCGGCTATACGATTGTCACCACAATAGACCCGACCATGCAGCAGGCCGCGGTCGATGTCGTCAATGCCCTCCCCAAGGACCGCCCGGAGAACAACTACGTGGGCATGCTTTCCGCGGACCCCTCCACCGGAGGTATTTACGCGATGTACGCCGGCGCGGACTACCAGGAACGCCAGCGCAATACCGTCACGCAGGATCGCGCTCAGGCCGGATCAACATTCAAACCCTTCGGCGCGCTCGCGGCCCTCAAGCAGGGCAAATCCATCGACGGCACCTATTACAATTCCCCCGCGGAATTGAAAATTGGCGATATCACGATCAGTAATTTCGACGACGCCAATATGGGCAATATCAATATGCGCACAGCTACCGCGAACTCGGTGAATACCTACTACGCGCAGCTCAACGAGGAAGTGGGGCCGCGCAATACCCGCGCCGCCGCGATTGAGGCCGGAATCCCGGAGACCACGCCGGGCCTGGATAATTCCCTCACCAATGTGCTCGGTTCGGCTTCGCCCACCAATAAGGAACTCACCCAGGCGTTCGCGGGGTTCGCCAACCGCGGCGTGAGTGTGCCTCTCCACCTGGTCAGCGAGGTGCGTGACGCGCAGGGCACCGTGGTATACCGTGCGGATACGGCCGGTAAGCGGGTGCTCGACCAGCGTGTTGCCGATAATCTCAACGAACTGCTCCAGGAGCCCACCGGCCCGCGCGGGACCGCGGATCGGGCCGGACGGCTCGGCTTCCAGGTGGCCGGGAAAACCGGAACTTCCACGGACTTGAAATCCGCGTGGTTCGTGGGCTACAACCCGAAGATTATTACCACGGTGAATATGTTCCAGATCGGGCCGAACGGTGAGGAGGAATCGCTGGGCGGCTGGGGTGCCTACCCGTGGGGTATCGGCGGGAACGGCTACCCGGTGGATATGTGGGTGGACTTCATGAAGGCCGTTATGGGCGGTATGGATTTGCCGAAATTCCCCGAACCGGAGCTTATTGGGGACAAGCGCCCCAGCTACCGCCCCACGCGCCCCGAACCGGTGGAAGAAGTAACGACGACGCCCGAACCGAGCGCGGAGCCCACCGAGCAGCCCGCGCCGGCCACCGAGGCACCGCAGGAGCCGGAACCGAGCGCGACCGTGCCCCCGGAGCTGCAGCCCACCCGGATGCCCGCCCCGCCCACGGAAACGATCCCGCTGCCCACCGAGCCGGCCGAACGTGAGCGCGTTCCCGGTGCGGTCGGGTGAGTGCGGCTAGTGGGCTAGGTTGCTCCGCACTCTCGAAGTGTGAGCCACCCGCGTTTTAGACTGGAGACATGAAGATCTATCCCTTCTGGGCGCGGGAGAGCGCCCCGGTATCTACCACCTCGGGGCCGGCCACGGTGGCGCAATGGGGCTGGTCCGCGAATTCGGAAGAAGAAGCGCAAAAAGTCGCGAAGGTGCGGCTGCAACGCCTCGTTGATCGCATTACCGAGCTCGGTCATTTTCCCCGCGAACGGCAAGCTCGCGCGGAATACTATCCGGGCACCCCGCTGCGCGAAGAGATTCTTTCTGTTCTCAGCGAGGTTAACGGCACCCCCACCTGTGCGATCACCCGGAACCGCTACGGAGCCGAAGTTCTCAATACCTCGGATATCCTCATCGCGGATGTGGACGTTCCCGAATTAGAAGAAGCAGCCCGCGCCCGCGGCCGCAAACGAGCCGGTAGGCGAGCCGGGGAACATGCGCCAGGATCCCCCAAGAAGCCCGGTTTCTTCGCTCGACTTTTCAGGTTCGGCGCGCAGAAACAGGAGCGGCCCGCCGGATCGGCTTTTGATCCCGCACCGGAACCGGCATCGACTACCGCATTGCCCGCAGCACCCGATCCCGCCTCCATCCCGGGGCTCATCACCGAAACAGCTCCGGTACGCCAGTACATGATCGAAGCTGAACTCATTGCCTTTGACCGTATCGAGCACTTCGCGCGCCTCAATGCGGCCTGGCCGATTTTCGTTTACCGCACCTTCAAAGGTTTCCGCGTCATCGTGGCGGTTGAAGGTATTGCCGCGGACTCCGGGGAAGCGCAGATGATCCTCAACCAGCTCGGTTCCGACCCGCTCTATATGCGCCTGTGCCGCGTGTACGAATCGTACCGGGCGCGCCTGAGTGCCAAACCCTGGAGAGTTGGGATCGCGGCGCCCAGCGTGAGCTGGCCCGAGTACGATGCGTCGTCGGCGCTCTGCGATCCGGTTGCGCGCGAGAAAATGCAACGATGGTTGGCACAGTACGACGCCGCCCGCACCGGCCACGCCACCACGCGCTTCATTGCTGCGTTCGGGCCCGCTCCTACCGGGCGCGCCGCGGAGGTGGTCGAGCTGCACGCGCGCGTGACCGGAGCGGAGTCCGGCCTACCGCTGGCCTAAAGCTGGTTCACCGGGTGCCTCAAGTTGGGCCTTTCGCCTGCCTGAACGGTGACCTAGAGCTGCACGGTGACCTAGAGCTGGAGGGTGCCCGCCCACTGGTTGGCGACCGTATCGAGGTAGCCGAGGTGGTCGTCGAACAAACCGGCGTATCTTTCGGTCATCTCCAGGGTGATGGTTCCTACCAGTTCCGTCCACGCGCGGATCACGGAGACAATGAGGCCGTCGGGAAGTTCACCCAGTTCCGCATCGAGGGAACCGAAGGTCATGCGAATCCGCCACAGATCCACCCCGAGCGCGCGGGTTTCCGGGCCGGTCAGGGCTTTATTGCGCCCACCTTTGGCGATGCGAGCCAATTCGAGGGGGACGCGCAGGGCCGCGGCCGTGGTCATTTCCGGATTGGAAAAATCAATGGCGCTGGCACCGTAAATAAGCGAGAAACGATTCGGGTAAGCAAGGGCCCAGGTGTGGGCGGCACGCCAGGCCGCCACCCAGCGTTCCCGCCCCGATATTTTCTGGTCCGCCGCCCGGCGCATCGCTCCGGCCAGGTCGCGGTAGGCTTCGGCCGCCAGGGCGGTGAGGAGTTCTTCGCGAGAGCGTACGTGGCGGTAGGGAGCACCCGGGGAAAGCTCCAGGGAGCGAGCGATCGCGCGCATAGAAAGTTGTTCGCCGCCGGCGCGGTCAAGTTGCGCGCGGGCCGCATCCAGCAGCTTTTCCCGCGTGGTGGGTGCTTCACCTTCACTCATAGCTCGCTCCTGTGTTTGTGCCCGGTAGGCCGCCACAATCGCGGTGGAGCGACCTAGGGAAAGTCTACCGTTCCCCCTGCGTTCAGGGCCGGGATTCTCACGGAAATACAGGCGAAAAGGCGTGGGCCGCTCCATATTTAACCATCTGGAAAACACTGCCGGTACCGGCTAGACTGAGGGACTGACCTATCTGTTCGCGGGCGTAAGCATGCGAACGGGCCGGTCAACGCATAACCCTTCTGCCGCGGACGGACCGCGGCCGTTTAGACCAGAGGAGGTGGGTAGACATGCGTGAATACGAGATGATGATCATCCTTTCTCCGAACGTTGACGAACGTAATTTGTCGACCAACGTTCAGAAGCTGCTCCAGGTTGTCCCCAATGAGGGCGGCGAACTGGAAAAGGTCGATATTTGGGGCCGCCGGAAGCTTGCTTATGACATTAACAAGCACTCCGAGGGTATTTACGTCGTCGTCGATATGAAGGCGACTCCCGCAACTGCAAGCGAACTTGACCGCCAGCTCGGCCTCAATGAGGACGTGCTCCGCATCAAGCTCCTGCGTCGCGAAGCAAAGTAAACGTACCACCAGCGTAAGAACCGAATCTGAGAAAACAACGGGGTAATAGGAGCGATTATGGCAAACGAACCGGTCATTACGATCGTCGGTAACCTCACCGCCGATCCGGAAATGCGTTTCACGTCAGGTGGTGTGGCGGTCGCGAGCTTCACGGTTGCTTCCACCCCGCGCAAGCGCAATGCCCAAACTGATCAGTGGGAAGATGGCGAACCAATGTTCGTGCGGTGCTCGGCGTGGCGTGACTACGCGGAGAATGTCGCCGAATCGCTGTCCAAGGGCATGCGCGTGCTGGTAACGGGCCGGCTTACGGTCAACCGTTACCAGACCCAGAACGGGGAACAGCGCGAAGGTCTGGAACTTCAGGTTGATGAAATCGGGCCCTCGCTGCGTTACGCCAAGGCCCAGGTTACGAAAACCAGCGGCGGCGGTAATTACAACCGCGGCAACCAGGGTGGCTACGGCCAGAACCCGGGCGGCCAGGGCGGGCAGGGCTCCTACGGGGGTCAGGCCAGCTACAACGCCCCGCAGGGCGGCTCGGCTTACGATCCGTGGAGCCAGCAGCCGCAAGCCCCGCAGGGCGGTTCCGCTTTCGACGATATGCCCCCGTTCTAAATTTTCGTCTGGATTTCCGTTCTAGATTTTCGGGATTACGCACACACCAGTTATTGACATTTTGACTCGGGCTACCGCCCCGCAGCGCGCCGCGCAGTGTAACGCGCGGGATTCGCGGGAATTGCGCTAGGCACGAGTCGCAGCAACATTAGGAGACAACTATGGCGAAGGGACATCTTCGCAAGCCGTTGAAGCGGAAGACCGCTCCGGTGAAGGCCATCAAGGTCGGCAATATTGACTACAAGGACACCGCTACGCTGCGCAAGTTCATTTCGGACCGCGGCAAGATCCGCGCCCGCCGCGTGACCGGTGTCAACGTTCAGGAGCAGCGCAAGATCGCCAAGGCGATTAAGAACGCCCGTGAGATGGCTCTGCTTCCCTACTCGAGCAACGCTCGCTAAGGAGGCACATAATGAAGCTCATTCTTACGCACGACGTCGAACGCCTCGGCACCGCCGGTGACGTTGTCACCGTCAAGGACGGCTACGGCCGTAACTACCTGCTGCCGCGCGGCTACGCCACTCCGTGGACCAAGGGTGCCCAGAAGCAGATCGACCAGATGGCCGAAGCGCGCCGCAAGCGCTCCATCACCGATCTGGAAGCCGCGCACGCGCTGCGCGATGCGCTTAACGAAGCCGTGGTGCAGGTGAAGAAGGCCGCCGGTGAAAACGGCCGCCTCTTCGGTGCGGTGACCTCCAAGGACATCGCCGAAGCCGCCACCGAAACCGTGGGCAAGCCGGTGGACAAGCGTTGGATTACGCTTGCCTCCCCGATCAAGTCCCTGGGCAGCTACACCGCCAAGGTGCGGGTGCATGAGGATGTCACGGCATCCCTCCAGGTGGATGTGCTGCGCGCACCCAAGAAGTAATAGCTGATAGCTAGCTGATCAGCACGCGAAGGCGGGGGAGAACCGGATGTGGTCTCCCCCGCCTTTGTGCTGCCCGGGCAAGTTTCGTGCTGCCGCTGCTACCGTGCCCGTTGCCGTACCACGCCTGTCCGCACTCCCACGGGCTCCACGAGTCTCACGTACTCTACGAATCACGGGCCACGAGTCACCGTCCACAAGAACCTCAGAAGTCACACTGGCACCAGCGGGGGTGCTAGGTGTTTTCGGAGGTGTACTTCGTATGTACGACATCCGCAGTACACCCCGGAAAACACATACCGGGTCCGGCGCCCTACCTCCCCGGCCCTGGGCCATGGCCTAGCTCGAGCTCCCGAGCTGCACCCACTTTTCCCCGCGTACCCGCAGGTACATGGGCAGGGCCCGCGTGCTCATGCACACCCCGGCATAGCCGATCCACAGCCAGATGAAGCCGGACTGCCCGGACGTCCATTCCAGCAGAGCGAGCACCATAGGCCCGTACAGGGCGAGGGGGATAAACATCATCCACGCGAGGGTTTTAAGATCACCCGCGCCGATGAGGACGCCGTCGAGAATAAATGCGACCGAGGCGATGGGGAAAAATACCGCGATGACGAGGAGGCCCCAGAAAGCCAGCCAGCGCACGTCCCCCGCGGTGCTCATAATCCGCACGATCAGCGGCGAGGCCAGAACAGTGGCCGCGCCCAGCACCGCGCCGACGCTCATGCCGCGGCTCAGGCAGCGTCCGAGCACCGTTCGCAGGCGTGATTCGTCGCCGGCCCCGGAGGCTTGGCCCACGAGAATCTGCGCGGCCATGGCGAGGGCGTCCAGCCCGTAGGAGGCGAAATTCCAGATCGTCATGGTGATTTGGTTCGCGGCCAGCGCTTCGGTGCCGAGTTGGGTCGCCCCGGTAATTTGCAGCAGGATCAGCACGCGCAGCACCGCGGAACGCACGATGAGGGGCACGGAATCGTGGAGGGCGCGGAGCACACCCACTCCACGCGGTGCGAGCGGGGCGTGGTGCTCGCGCGCATGATGTACGACGACGCCGGTAAGGACCACGCCCATGACCGTTTGCGCCGCTGCGGTACCGATTCCGGCTCCCGCCAGGCCCAACCCGGCCGGGTAGATGAAAACGAAGTTGAGGGGAATGTTGACGAGTGCGCCGAGTACCGAAACTTTGAAGGGCGTGGTGGTGTTCCCCAGCCCGCGCAGAGTTCCGGTGGCGGCGAGGACGACGAGCATACCGGGGAGCCCCGCGGCGGAGAAACGCAAATAGCGTGCCCCCTCGGTGATAACGACTCCCTCCGCCCCAAAGACCGCCAGAATCTGGGGCGCCCAGATAGCCAGGATCGCTCCGAGCAGCACGCCCAGGGTACCGGCTAGCCAGAGCCCATCCATGCCCTGGGACAGGGCGGCTTTCATGCGGCCGGCTCCCACGTAGCGGGCGGTGGCGGAGGTGGTGGCGTAGGCCAGGAAAATGCACAGCCCCACAAGGGTGGTGAGGATGGTGGAGGCGAGGGCGAGGCCGGCAAGCGGCCCGGTGCCCAGGTGACCGACCATAACGGTATCCGTGGCGACGAGGAGTGGTTCGGCCAGGAGAGAACCGAGGGAGGGTAGGGCCAGGCGCGCGATCTCGCGGTCGATAGCGTGCTTGGTGGTGGGGGTCTTGGAGCTGGTCGTACCGGAGTCAGTGGTGCAGGACTCGTCTTTGTTGGCACTGTTCGCGCGGTCCCCAGCGGGGCCGTCAGGATGGTTGTCGGGTGTCGTCACGTCCGCTAGCTTAGCCGAGTCACACCCGAGCGAGCCTACTTGAGGAAAGCCTCAACGTGATCGACATCACCGCATATGTGTGTGGAGAACTCGAAGTCATATCTTTCCACAGTTGTGGACAAACTTGGGGACGGGATACCGGGGATTTCCCCCACTCCATCCACAGTTGTGGATAGTTGTGGGTACAAATGGTGAACAATCCCCAAGCTATCCACAGTTTGTCCACCGGTTATGCACGGATACCCCGGCGTGTTTACACATCCGCGCAGGCGAATTAACTTGAAATTCACCTCGTAAACGCGTTACGAAAGCCAGTGGAGATCTATCGCCGAGAAAGGGAAGCTATGTCCGTCGTCAATAACGGTGCAAAGATGCAGGGGTCATCTTTTGAACGTACCCCTCCCCAAAACCTCTCGGCGGAACAATCTGTTTTGGGCGGGATGCTGCTCTCCAAAGATGCCATTGCCGATGTGGTGACGGTGTTGACCGCCGATGATTTTTACCATCCCTCAAATGCCACAGTCTTCACGGTTATCCTGGAGCTTTTCGGGCGTGGGGAGCCGGCAGATGCCATTACCGTGGGTGCGGAACTCAAGAAGCGCGGGGATCTTGAGCGTATCGGCGGGCTGCCGTATCTGCACACCCTGGTTGCTTCGGTGCCCACGGCTGCGAATGCCGGTTATTACGCGAATATTGTGCGCGAACAATCCCAGCTGCGCGGCTTGGTGGAAGTGGGCACCCGCATCGCCCAGCTCGGCTACACCACGGACGGCGCGGATGTTATGGGCCTCATTAATATGGCCCAATCAGAAGTTTTTTCTCTCGGGCAATCGCGTGAGGCCACGGACTACGCCACGATGGCGGAAATCGTTCCCGGGCTTTTGGATGAGCTGGAGAAGAACGCGGAACGCGCCGGCCAATTAGAAGGTGTGGCTACCGGGTTTATCGACCTGGATGCCAAGCTCAACGGCCTGCGCGCCGGGCAGATGATTATTGTGGCGGCCCGCCCGGGTGCGGGTAAATCCACTCTGGCGATGGATTTTTGCCGGCAGGCTGCCATCCATAACCACCAGCCGGTGGTCTACTTCTCCCTGGAAATGAACCGTACGGAGTTGTCGATGCGTTTGCTCGCTGCCGAAGCGGGAGTGTTCCAAGATCGCATGATTAAAGGTGAGATGACACAGCAGGATTGGGACAAAGTCGCCGGCGCCGTCGAACGTATTTCTACCGCGCCGCTCATTGTGGATGATTCTCCGAATCTCACCTTGCCGGAAATCCGCGCGAAATCGCGGCGTCTCAAGCAGCAGCACGATATTCAGATGATCGTGATTGACTACCTCCAGCTTTTGGCTTCGGCCGGGAAGGTTCCCGAATCGCGCCAGCAGGAAGTCTCGGAGTTTTCACGTTCGATTAAATTGCTCGCTAAGGAATTGGAAATTCCTATTATTGCGGTGGCGCAGCTCAACCGTGATTCGGAAAAGCGTAATGATAAGCGCCCTCAGGTGGCTGACCTGCGTGAATCGGGTTCGCTGGAGCAGGATGCCGACGTCGTCCTTCTTATCCACCGCGATGATATGTACCACCAGGATTCTGAGAAGGCAGGCCTGGCGGAAGTCATTATCGGCAAGCAGCGTTCCGGGCCCACCGGCACGGTAGAGGTGGCTTTCCAGGGCCATTATGCGCGTTTCGCAAATCTCGCGGAAAACTAAGCCTGTGGAGCAAAATCGCGGGGGTGCCGCTGCCGATCTGCAACGCACCCCCGCGTAAAATACTTTTTCTACCACCGGCACTCTGCCGCTGGGTTAGTTAAGCCAACTCGAGGCTGTCTCGCACCGCGGCCAGCAGCCGGCAGACGCGCGCCTGCGGCAGTGGCTCGGAGGAAAGCTGGTTCTCCACGTAGGAGAAGGAGATCCCGGTGCCCGGGTCCGCGAAGGAAAGGCAGCCGCCGCGCCCATTGTGCCCGAAGCTGCCGCGGGAGAGCATGGGTTCGCGCTGGCTTCCCAGCTGGAAGACCAGCCCGTAGCGGGAGGTCGAATCACATAGGACTTCGTCGAAGCCTTCGGCTCGGGTGGCCGATACCGCGGTAATGAGCTCGGCATCGTAGCGCGCATAGCGCCCATCGCAGAACATCGCGTAGAGGGTTGCCAAGGAGAGCGCATCAGCATGCCCGTTGATAGAGGGCATTTCCGCATCGAGGAAATGCGGGTCGGTGATGGCCGAATCGGTATCCTTCGGGGACTGGTAGGCGTAGGAGGTTGTGGACTTCGGGTCGGCCTGGGCTTGGCGCAGCGCCCCGCCCCAGCCTTGGGTGCGAGGCCCCCAGAAATGCTTGGCGATGCGGGAGCGCTCAGATTCGGGGCAACCGATCCACACGGAAAGGTTGAGGGGAGCCCGGAAGTTTTCTTCCAGGTAGTGCTTGGGAGTGAGGCCGGAAACCCGCCGCACCAGCTCTCCGGCCAGATAGCCCATGGAGAGTGCGTGGTAGCCGTGTTTGGTTCCGGGCTCCCAGCGTGGGGCCTGGGCGGCGAGCTCGGAGGTAATAAGATCCCAATCGAATAGTGCGCTCGCGGGCAGAATATGGTCAAAACCGGGCAGGCCGGCGGAGTGGCTGGCCAGCTGACTCACCCGAATATCTTCTTTGCCATTGGCGGCAAATTCGGGCCAGTAATCTGCCACTCGCGCATCCGGATCGATAAGCCCGCGTGCCACGCAATCCGCGAAGCAAATCCCGGTCAGGCCTTTCGTTTGGGAGAAAATAAGCTGCACCGCGTTATCAGGGTAGGGCGTGCGTTCCTCGATGGGGTCTTCAACGACGGCGCCATCGGCCACCCCGCCTCCGGTATTTGCACCGGCGGGCGGATTCCAGCCCCCGTAAATATTGACCACGGGTTCGCCGTGCCAGAGCACCGCGATTTGCCCGCCGCGATCTTGGTTGGTGGCGATGGAGGCGGCGAAAGCGTCTACCACTCGCGCAAATTCCGGGGCGTAGGAGCCGCGGATGGAATCGCGCGCCTGCGTGAATGTTGTCATGGATTCCTCCTAGAGTGCGCCGAGGGTATTGACTCGCCCTCGGCAAGGTCCATATACGGGTGCGCGCTGGCTAGCTGCTCACGCATCCGGGAAAAGTAATACTCCTGAAATTCCAGCGCTTCAATCCAGAGGCGTTGCGCGCTGCGGGTGGCGCAGCGGTAGTGGCGCTCGCGGCCCAGGCGCGCCAGGTATCCGTCAATAAAATCAAGTTGTTCCGGGAGCGGCATGGCGTCCATATTGTGATACAGCAGGGTGTCGTGGATGCGGTAGACGCTGAAACGATCCACGTTATCGCAGTCGCCAACCGAGCGCGCCAGCACGCTGGCTTCTTCCGGATATTCGCGATGGCCGGGGTATTCGGGGGAATCTTCCGGATATTCGCTGCGGCCATCGGTGTGCATGGCGATGCCCTGGCAGATCTCCGTGACCTCCGCTTCCGGCATGCCTAGACTTGCCAAAAACGGGCGGATGATGCGTGCGCCGGCGCGGCCGTGGTCTACCGGGCGGGCGGAATCAAATTTCCCGACGTCGTGCAGGAGGCAGGCAATTTCTAGGGTATGTACCGCCAAGCCTTCTGACATGGCAACTCCGCGCCCGATGGCCGCCACTCGTAAACAGTGTTCATAGCGGTAGCGGCGGGCGCGCGGGCTGGCCGGGGCGCCTTCCAGGTGCTCGCGCAGGAACGCGAGGGCGGGGCGCAGGTACGGATTCGTTGTCACGTTTCTATTGTGGCACGCCGCGCCAGCTCCCTTCCGTACTTAAGTGCTACGACGACGCTTGCGCACCCGGCGCGCCACTACCCGCGCCAGGTAAATCCCCACCGCGCCCAGTTCCCAGATGAGGGCTTTCGGGGTGGTGGAGGGCGCGAGGCTGGCTCCGCGCATGACCGGGCTGAATCCGAATTTCACCGCGAAGTACCGGGCGCGGGGTACGTGCTGCCAGGAGGTCACGATGACCGCGGCGATGGTGCCATCGGGCAGTAGCCCGGGAACCGGATCGTACCGGCGGAGCAACGCGGCGCAATCGCCCATATTTTCTTCGGTGGTGCGCGAGTGGCTTTCTGCCAAGATCGCGCTGCGCGGCACTCCGCGAGAGGCGAGCCAGGAGGCCATGACCTGGGCTTCGCTGGGCACGCTGGGTGAGGACCGCCCGCCCGAGCAGATGAGGGCGGGGCGTGCCCCGCGCGACCGCGCGTAGCGATATTCGGCCAGGGCCCGTGCAAGGCGGCGTTTCAAACTACCGCTGGGCAGGTAGCCATGGCGGGTGTGCATGATCCGGCCGCCCAGCACAATAATGACCGGGACGGCCGGATCGATGCCGGGCATGGCCTAGTCCTGATCCCGGTAAGCGCCCTGCCACACGGTGGCAAAGGGGGTATTGGCTTCCACGCGGGCCTTAATACCGGCGGTCACCATATCCTTGGCGCGCTGCACGGCTTCGTGGATCTCCACGCCCTTGGCCAGTTCCGCGGTGATGGCTGCGGCCAGGGTGCAGCCGGCACCCGATACGCGCTCTTCACCGATCTTCGGGGCGCGGTACACGGTGGCTTTCTCACCATCCCAGAGCACATCCACGGCATCCGGGCCGGGGAAATCAATCCCGCCCTTGACCACCACGTACTTGGGGCCGAGCTCACCGATACGCTTGGCGGCTTCGATGAGATCCTCCTCAGTTTCCAGCGTATCCAAGCCGGAGAGGGTACGAGCCTCAAAATTATTCGGAGTGGTGACGGTGGCGAAGGGAAGAATCTTGGTGCGCAGCGCATTATCGGTATCCAGCGCCTGGCCCGGTTCCTGACCCTTGCAGATGAGGACCGGATCCACCACCACATTGTCCCATTCCTGGGAAGCGAGCCCGGCGCGCACAGCTTCAATAGTATCCGGGTGGCCGAGCATGCCGACCTTCGCGGTGCGAATATTCTGGGAGCGCAGCGCCGCTTCCATCTGGGCGCTAATCACTTCCGGAGGGACGGGCACGAAGCGATGGTTCCAGTTATTCTTCGGGTCGAAGGACACGATACACGTGAGCGTGCCCATGCCGTACACCCCGAGTTGCTGGAAGGTCTTCAAATCAACTTGGAATCCAGCACCGCCGGTAGCTTCAGACCCGGCGATGGTGTATGCAAAATACATTCCGCTCCTTTTCCTTACGGGTTCCTGGCACGGTGACGTTCACCTGATATTCCGCCCCGACCCACCGGGGCGTGACCTGCCTTTCACCACTTCTATGCTAGCGAAGGGCTACGACATATTTTTTGGACGTTTTATGCGCTGGACACCAAAGCTCCGGCATTAGCCCAGCTCAGCCGCTATTCCCCGTTGCGCCGGAAGGTATCGGGGTGGCGCCCGGTGCGCCCGGCTTCGAAACGATCCATATTGTCGATCTCCTCGGCTTCTTCTTTGAGGAGAGTGAAATCGAGGCAGGCCAGGTTTTCAGCCAGGTGCGCGGCGGAGGACGCCCCGGGGAAGACGATCCGCCCGCGCGAGAGGTGCCAGAGCAATACCAGTTGGGCAACGGTGCATCCCTTAGCGGCCGCCAGCTCGGCAAGCACGGCGTCGTCGTTCACAGCGCCGCGCGCGAGCGGCGCCCACGCTTCCACGCGAATCCCGGCATCGGTGCAGTACTGCGTGACCTCGGCGTTCTGGAAATAGGGGTGCGCTTCGATTTGATTGACCGCGGGCTGGATATGAGCGGCGAAACGCAGCGCCTCAAGGTGGTGACGCTCGAAATTGGATACGCCAATCGCCAGGGCGCGCCCGTCGGCCACGAATTCCTCCATGACCTGGTACGCCTCCACGTAATCGCCGCTGAGCATGGGCCAGTGGATGAGGAAAAGATCAACGTAATCGGTGCCGAGCTGCGCGAGTGAACGCGCGAACGTTTCCCGCACGGCGCGCGGGGCGTGATTGGGGTTATCGAGTTTCGTGACGAGGAAAATATCTTCGCGATCCACGCCGGATTCCGCGATTGCCTGGCCGACCGCGGCTTCGTTGCCGTACATTTGCGCGGTGTCGATATGCCGGTAGCCCATGGCGAGTGCCTCGCGCACGGCCCGGCGCGCGGTGGCATCGTCCATGCGGTAGGTTCCGATTCCCAGTTGCGGAATCCAATGGCCGGAATTGAGGGGAAGGAGCGGGATTGTTGCCATGGCTCTATTCTTGCAGAAGGTACGACGGCGCAGCCGCACTCTGGCCCCCGGCCAGTTACTCTAACATTGTTAGAGTAGTTTTAGAGTAGCTCCGGGAGAGCCCGAGAAAACGTTGCTATGGCGCGGATTTCTACTCTCACACCAGATGTTAGAGTACTTTAGAGTAGATGTGAGAGTAGCTGTTATAGCTACCGGGAAGCCCCGAGCCACCCGCCCCGGCGCCCGGGTGGCTTACTCACAGCTCAGAGCGAATCAATGGCATTTTTGGCGGTCACCAAATCCGCGCCGGTGCGCTCGCGGTAAGCCTTGATGGCCTCGACCGTGCGCCCGCTGGCGGCCAAAGCGCGTTCTTCAGCGCTGACCCCGTAGTCAGCTGCGGCGTCGTCGCCAGAAACAGTTCCCAACCGCGCCCGCAACTGCGCGATAACCGCGTGCAGGCGTTTATTTTCCTTCCGTAAGCGCTCAATTTCCGCAGCTTGATCGAACCACTTACCCACAGTTCCTCCTCGAACGTGCCGCCTTCGCATTAACCGTACGTATTTATTATTCTAACTTCGCGCCCGTCGCGGCCCCGCAGAAATGAGAGCTACCGTACAGCCGGCGAGAACTGCGCCTCGCTCAGGTAATCTTCACGGTATGAGCGCGGTTACCTATCGTTTTCAGGGCTACACAGTCATCGAGCACCGCATCCAGGTGCCCCTTGATTACTTTGGTGCGTTCACCGAGCTGCCCCCGGATGAAAATATCGCCCATGTTCCCGCTACTATCACGGTGTTTGCGCGGGAAATCGTGCGGGCCGGCCGCGAGGATGCGCCGCGATTGGTGTATCTGGAAGGCGGGCCGGGTCATGCGGCACCGCGCCCGGCGGGGCTGAGCGGCTGGCAGGACCTGCTACTCAACCACTATCGCCTCGTCCTGCTCGATGAACGCGGCACCGGCAATTCGTATCCGCTTGATTCCCTCACCATTACCGCGGCCGGCAGTCCCGCCGCCCAGGCAGCGCTGCTGTCCTGTTTCCGCCAGGACTCTATTGTGAACGACGCCGAACACCTGCGCCGCCACCTCCAAGGCGATGAACCGTGGAGTGTGCTGGGGCAAAGCTTCGGGGGTTTCGCCGCGGTTTCCTATCTTTCCTACGCACCCGCGGGGCTGCGCGAAGCCATGATCACCGGCGGGCTGCCCAGTCTGGACGAGGGCCCGCAAGCCGTGTACCGGCAGACTTTCCCGCGGCTGGCCGCCCGGCATCGCGCCTATTTCGAGCGCTACCCGAATGACGAAGATACCGCCTGGTATATCGCCACCCACCTGGCGGATGTGGAAGAAATCCTGCCTACCGGGGAGCGCCTCACCCCGGCGCGGTTCCGCCAGCTCGGCCAGCGCCTCGGCTTCACCTACGGCTTTGAGCAGCTCCACTACCTGCTTGAAGACCCTGTCTGGTCCTTCCGCGGGCAACGCCGGCTACGCCCCGGTTTCCTTCAGCGCGTGGGCGAAGCGGTGTCCGCCGCGCGCGCCCCGCTCTATTTCGCGCTCCAGGAAGCCATTTATGCACAATCCGGCACCGGCCCGCTGGCCTGGGCCGCGCACCGGGTCCGCGGGGAATTCCCCGAATTTGCTATCCCCGCGCTCGCGATGGGCGGGGTGGGTGAAACTGATCTGCGCAAGGAAGGGCTGGGCTTCCGTTTCTCCGGGGAAAGTGTTTTCCCCTGGCAGTTCGAGCAGGATCCGGCGCTGCTTCCGCTGCGCGGGGCGGCTAATGAGCTGGCCTTCCGCACGTCCTGGCATGATCTGTATCGCCCGGATGTGCTGGGTGGCAACCAGGTGCCGGTGGCGGCGTGGATTTTCCGTGAGGATATGTACGTGCCGGCCGATATTTCCCTGGAAACCGCGGGGCGGATCCGCGGCCTGACCGCGCTGGTCAGTGATGATTACCAGCACGATGCGCTGGGCCGCGATCCGCATACCGTGATCAGTGCGCTGCTCGAGGCGGTGCACCGGGCGCGGTAAACGGTAGCTCAGCGGCCCCGGCCGCTCACGCCGCGCCACCGCGGTAGGTCCCGGCCGCTACTCGGTAATCCCCACCCCGCCGGTTTCCCGATTCATCCGAATCGCAAAAGCGCGCGCTTCGTCCAGGTCGATGCCGTCGAGGAGGTGGGCGCGGGCTGCGGCGTCGTCCTCAGCGCGCAAACGCGGCACCGAGCGCTTGATGCCGTTCTTCCCCACGAAATCGCGGTAAAAATCGCGGATGATGTCCATATCTGCCTCGACGTCGCCGGAAAGATACAGGTGCTTCCACCACCCGTACGTTTTAGTGCGCGAATCAATGAAGCCGAGGGTGATGGGTAGGCGCCCGGCCAGGCCCATACGGTAGAAACCGGACTTCCAGTACTGAACGTCCTTCCGGGTGCCTTCCGGTGCGAGCGCCACGCAGAATTCTTCGCTGCGTTCGGCCTGTTCGAGCAGCGAGCCCACGATTCCGCTGGGATGCTTGCGATCCACTGAAATTCCACCGACAGCGCGCACCACCGCACCCAGCACCGGGGCCTGCACGAGCGAATTTTTGACCAGGAATTTCATGGAGCGCCCGTAACTCCAAAACGCGACAATATCGTAAATGCCATCCCAATTGGAGGAATGCGGGGCGCCAATGAGGATCGTTTTCGACGCGAGGGGTTCGTGCACAAACGTCCAACGGGAGCAGGCGCGGAAAATGCGCGCGGCGGCGCTACGGAATGCCATGGGGGTCCTTTCGCGGAGGGTGGCGTCTGGCCGGTATTGTACCCGCTTCTTGCGCAGCGCTTTTAAGCACGACGACGCAGCGCCGGCCAGGTGCCGGCCCTAGATAAAGAAACGGAATTCGGGCGATCCGGGTTCGACCTTGTGAATATCAATCCCGGAGCGGTCCATGCGATCCAGCAGGTCAGCCAGGTTTTCCGGGTGTTGGATATCGATACCGACCAGCGCCGGGCCGGTTTCACGGTTGGTTTTCTTCGTGTATTCGAAGTACACGATGTCTTCGTCGGCCACGAGCACGCGGTCGAGGAATTCCTTGAGCGCTCCGGGTTTCTGGGCGAAGGTCACCAGGAAGTAGTGGCGCAGCCCTTCGTAGACCATCGAACGTTCCAAAATATCGGCATAGCGGGACACGTCATTATTCCCACCCGAAATCACCGCGATGAGCGGGCGTGGCGTGGCGGCGGGATCGGCGCCACTGCCGGAGAGAGCGGCGTCGTCGTTCCCACTAACGCGGGTTTCGACCAGGGTGTTCAGGCGCCCCACCGCGGCCGGGGCGAGCGCGCCGGAAGGTTCGGCAATAATGCCGTCCACCTGGTAGAGGTTGAGCATTTCGGTGCACAGCGCGCCTTCGGGCACGGTGATGAAGCCGTCCACCAGGTCGCGCGCCGCGGCGTAGGTGAGGTCTCCCACGCGCGCCACCGCGGTGCCGTCCGCGAAATTATCAACGGAGTCCAGGGTGACCGGCCCGCCCGCGGCCAGAGCGGCCTGCATGGAGGCGGCACCGGTGGGTTCCACCCCGATCACGCGGGTCTGCGGGTGTGCGTTTTTCACCCAGATCGCGGTGCCGGCCAGCAGCCCACCGCCGCCCACCGGCACCAGTACCGCTTCGGGTTCCTGTCCGCTTTGCTCCACACACTGTTCGTAAGCTTCGGCGATGACGGTGCCCTGCCCGGCGATAATCGGGGCGGCGTCGAAAGGATGCACAAAGGTCGCACCGCGCTCAGAGGCGTAAGCCAAGGCGGCGCCGGCTGCGGCGTCGAACGTAGGCCCGCCAATAATCTGTTCCACCCAGGCGCCCCCGATATCGCGGATCCGTTCGCGTTTCTGGCGCGGAGTGGTGGCGGGCAGGAAAATCTTGCCGTGAATCCGCAGGTGGTTGCAGGCGTACGCCACGCCCTGCGCGTGATTGCCGGCCGATGCGCACACCACCCCGGCGGCGCGTTCCTTCTCCCCGAGCGCGTGAATCGCGTTGTATGCTCCGCGGACTTTATAGCTGCGCCCAACCTGCGTATCTTCGCGTTTGAGGTAAACGGGCCGTCCGAGGGCGGCGGAGAGGCGCTCTGATAGCTGCAGCGGGGTGCGGCGCACTGTGCCCGCGAGGGTGCGGGCGGCTGCGGCGATGAGCTCGGGTGAAGGTAATTGAGTCATCCTCCTATTGTGCCGGGATGCGGGTGCGATGGCGTGGCTGTTTCACCACGTGGGTGCGCGCGTCTACGATGGAAGCATGATGGAACCCGGCCACGGCCCTGGCGTCGACGCGGACGCTGATTTCGAATTCGAACGTAAATTCCTGGTGCGTGAGCTCCCCGACGACGTTGCCGAGCACGCTTCCACCCAGGTCATCATCCAGGCATACACCTTCGCGCAAGACGGTTACGCGGTGCGGGTGCGGGTGCGTTTCCCCGATGCGTTTGTGCCTTTTGATGAGTTCGACGACGCTGCAGATTTCCGCGGTGGTTACGAACGCCGTGCGCTCGCGCGGATGCTGGGGGCGGGATGCCCGGCGAGCGCCTCGGTGGCGGTGAAATCCCCGGTGGTGAGCGCGGAACGCTACGAGAAGGAAATGGAAATTGATACCGATGTGGCCGTGCAGATTCTGCGGCGCTCGGTGGACCTGGTCCTCAAGAATCGTTTCTCCCTGTGGATTGATGAGGACGGCTGGGAATTCGATGCTTTTGGCGGGCAAAACGCGGGGCTCATTATCGCGGAAGTGGAGCGGCGCGCGCCGGTGGTGGATCTGAAAATTCCGGATTTTTGCGCCACTGAGGTTTCGGACGATCTGCGTTTCACCAATGACCATCTTTCCAAGGATCCGTGGATGCAATGGGGTGCGGCCTATATGGAGGAGCTGGATGCGCGCGGGCCGCATTTCCTGGACTTGCGCACGCCGCAGCAGCGCGAACGCGAGGGTGAAGGTGCGTGAGCGCGCTATTTCCTGAGCCGAAGTAGCATTGCTTATTTCAGTTCCGATATGGCGTACTGAAACGAGACCTATGGGGCATGTAGACGCGGGTGCATGGCCGGAATATCGTTGAATTCCCGTTGAATGTGAGTAATGGCACGGCCGGGGGCGTCTCAAAACAGCAAGCATTGTTGCGCATGCGTTTAGACTTATACAAGTACTCACCCGTTGTTACATTAACGGACCTGTGTCGCCATATTGGCGTGCACACCACGGCATGTGTATCACTCAACCTGAGGTGAGCGGGTTGCTTAATCCTGCCGTTGAGGGGGGGGGTGCAAACGCCGCCCCTCTTTATTTTCAAAGTCGCTCGACTTGTTAAGAAATTAGGCTGATAGATAAAAGCGGGTCTTGTGATGGTGTGTCGCTATCTTGGACTGTTCCCTAAATGTAATGCGGTTGTAGTAAGATTCTTACTACAACCGCTGTAGGGGGTGAGAGGGTGCTGAGGAGCTTTACTGTCAAGAATTTTGCTTCGTTTAGGGATGAGGCAACGTTAGATTTACAAGCCACCAGGGAGCGGCAGCATTCGGAAACGCTGATGCATTTTCAACGTGCCCGGTGGCTTCCACTCACCATGATTTTCGGCCCGAACGCCTCGGGGAAATCGGCCTTAGTCCGTGCTTTCAAGGCGCTCCGCGGGCTTATTTCGGTTCGGCAGGATACCCGCGAACCGCTCACTCCACACGCTTTTGGGGAGCATGCCAAGCTGCCGTGTGAATTTACGATTGAATACTCGGTTCCGGTGGGTGGACGTGAGAAAATCGCGCGGTATCACGTGGCTGCAACGAATGCACGTGTGGTAAAAGAGTCTCTTCATCAGGTTCTTTTCGATGGCAGCCTCGATCTGGTTTTTGAACGGAGTAACCCGCAGGGGTACCCCGCGTCTTCCGTTACGTTTGGGGAGAAGTATTGCGGGGATGACGTGCTGCTTTCCTTCGGGAAAACGGTGTATCAGAGTACGTCGCTTTTGGGAGTAATCGGGCGTGATGATCGTGCACCGGCTTTCATCCAGGCGGCCTTTCGGTGGTTCTTCGATACTTTGCAGATCGTCGAGCCGGATTCCCAATACATACCTTTACTTGGCAATCTTGACAGTGATTCTGCGTTCCGTGGATCTATTTCTGCGGTACTTTCTCAAAGTGACACCGGAATTCAATCGCTCTTCACGCAGGAAGTGGATCTATCGCGGGTTCCTTTCACGCCGAAAGAGCTCATGGAGATTATGGAGATCGTCGCTGGTGGTAGGGATGTTCTCGCTTCGGCGTATAAAGAGCGATATCTCTTTACGCAGAAAGAAGACTCACCGGAAGAGATGACGGTGAGGGCTCTAAAAACTCTGCATGCTGAGGGCGTCACTTTCGACATTCTCGAGGAGTCGGACGGCACCCAGAGGTTCATTGACCTCCTCCCGATGCTTCTTGATTTGCAGACACCGGGCGTTCGCCGTGTTTATGTGGTGGATGAGTTGGAACGCTCGCTTCACCCCGCGTTGACCCGGCTTTTGGTGGAACGCTATTTGGAGGGGTGCTCCAAGGATACGCACACGCAGCTGATTTTTACGACGCATGAAACGGAGCTACTCGATCAGGAATTGATTCGCCGGGATGAGGTGTGGCTGACGGAAAAGGTCGACGGCGCAGGCCAAGCATCCGAGCTCGTGGCGCTTTCTGACTATGCGCCGCAGGAGCTGCGCAAGGGGATGTCTTTGCGGGATGTCTATCTGAGTGGCCGCGTCGGAGCGCTTCCTAGAAAGATTTAGGAGCGGAAGATGGCGCGGAAACGAAATCAGCGGCCTGTCCGCAAACACCGTAAGCGAGTTGTCGTTGCCTCTGAGGGTGCTACCGAGCGCCTATATATTGCGTCGCTCATTGCCGCTGATCGTTCCCTCGCGTACACGCCTGTATCGGTCGGTAAACAGGGTTCTGTTAAACAGCTGTTGCGGAAAATGCGCGGGGAGCTTCAGAAGTATCCGCTGGAAAAAGGGGAGCATGCCTGGATCATCCTGGATGGCGATACGCTTGATTCTTCAGGGTGGGACATGCTCTCAGAGTGGATGAACGGGCACGCGAATCACCACGTGCTCGTCTCGAACCCATGCTTCGAAACGTGGCTGACTCTCCATTTTGATCCTCACCCCAGGGCTAAGACAGCGGCGCAGGCACTCGACGAGGTGCGGAAGTATGTACCCACATATAGCAAGGGTCAGGCAATCAAGGCGGTGCAGGACACGCTTCGCCCGCTACTCGCGGATGCGGTTCGTAACGCGCAAACCCGGGAGCAAACGACACGCGCTCCCGGGGTGTCTCTTTACGAACAGCTGGGATGCTCGCAGATCTACGAATTTATCGTCGCCTACGAAATTATCGCGGCTTCCGAAGGTCCATGACGGTCGGAGTAGTCCATTCCGCCCTAATGCCGGGTTCTGCTTCTAAGGCACGTGCCAGCGCCGCCACATAATAATTTCGAGGGAATTCCTCTCCGTCTTCTCGTGGCATTGTTATAACCGCATCGCACGATATGAATCGTTGTGCGATGCGGCCGTGATCGCGCGCTAACTCTAACAGTTCACACGCGATGCCGTCAGGGATTCTTGAACGTGCTTTTTCCCAGGCACGTAGGGTTCGCGGATCTACATCTAAAATGCGTGCAAGCTGCGTTGTGGAAAGTCCCAGCAAGTGTCGATAAGCCATGAAGACGGGCGCGTCCATAGAGGTAGTCCTTTCCGATATGGATTTGTAGGTCCATATACTTCTTTGACAAGGAGTTCAGGATCATTTTGGATCCAGAGTCTCTCGGCGTTTGCCGGCTCAAGTAAGTGGCCGGTGGTTACGGTAAATAAATGTTATTTTCACCCATTCTTGATTTCCAAGAAACTCTCGCTTCCCTTGTCATAGCGGTACCGGGTGTTTTCCCCCTTTTGAATGAGCTCAACGGCGGTGGCGATGGCTTCGCGCGGGACGATGAACCATTCGCTCGGGTCGTAGTTTTTGCCCTCGCTATCGATTTGCGAGAGGGATACTTTTACGTCCGCGAAGATCTGGTGGAGCAGGTGCTCTAGTTTTGCAGCATTGACGTCGTAAGTTACGTACGTGTCTACGATTTCGACGGGTGCCATGAGGTAGGTGGGTGATTGTTCGGCGCCAGCGATGCGCTTTTCTACCGGCCCACGCGAGAACCCTATCTTGTGGAGGTTGCGCAGGCTGGAGATTTGCGGATCTGTGGAGAGGGAACGCAGCACATAGATCCACCCGGTTGGAGTTTCGTCCGGGTTCTCTTCCTCGTCAGCTGCGATAGCAGCATCGCTCCCTTGCTGAAGATCAAGGGCGGCTGACTGCGGTTCGACGATAATCCGACCATCTTTTCCGAGCGCGGTAGCTAGGGACTGCCGGTAGAGTGCAGATTCTGTACCGTTTTCAAAGATGACACGGAGCCGTTGCCGGGTCCGGAGCTCGCCACCAGTGTGGTATTTCTGGTCAGCTCCTTGAGCGGCAACGAAGCCCATCACTCCGCCGAGCACGAAGTAGAGCCCTTCTTGTACAGCACTGATGCCCGGGAAAGAACGTTGTTCGGCTGCGCCGGAACGCAGCTGGGCATGCTTAGCTTTGAAAAGTGGTTCGAACTGCTCGAAATCTCTGGCTTTTTCGCGTTTCGCAACTGATTCCGGCGTGGCGATAGTCCGCGGAGGCGCAGCGGGGAGCCGGGACACATCGGTGATCCCGTATCCGTCGTCCAGGAGGTTGAATTCATCGGAGGCCAGAACATCGTCGATGCTCTGCGGGGCTTCTTCGCGGGTGAGCAGCCCGAATTCGGTGTCGAGGTCCTTGAGCTTTTCGAGCTTTTCGGGATCGGCACGGATTCCCTCCAGGCGCGCCCCGAGTTTACGCTCCCCGATAGCGCGGGTGTGGGGGTCAGGTTCGCGCCCTTCTTTGGCCCGGAAATCCACGATTTCCAGGAAGGCGCGTTCTAGCCGGTCTTCGCTGGTGAAACGCCGCGGGGCAGGAGGTGCGTCAAGTAGCCCTTCGGTATCGGAGGCGAGGATCTTCGCGAATTCTGCTTCAAAATCGAAATCAGCCATTAGTTCTTATCCCCCTGGGAAGCATCGGCGCCTGCGGTACGTACCGGTACCGGAACGTCTTCGGCATGCTTGCCACCGCTGCGCACTGCCGCGGGTTCGATCGGCTCCACTCCAGCCGCAGCTTCAGCTGCCGCTTCGGCCGCCGCTTTCTCAGCATCATGCTTTGCTTTTTCACGTTGCAGGATAAGCAGGCCTTCGGCGTACATTTTCTCGGTGGGGTCGTCGCTGCGGACGTCCGGGCGGCGGCCATTGACCTTAACCCAGTCGGTGATTGCGGGCCACATCTCCATTGCTTCTTCCGGTTTCAGGGTGATGCGGGTAGCGGCAATGGCATCTTGGATGATGCGCAGCACTGGGCTGGAGACCTGCTTGGACATCACTTCGAAGGCCTTCTGGAAGGGGTTGATAGATTCGATGAGGTCGATGTTGATCTCATCAATATCCACGAACTTGTTCCCCATTTCCACGAAACGCCGGTCTCCCACGGTCCGTACTTCGCCGGATTTGATCACGGAGGAGACCACCACATGCTGGCGGATTTGCTCGACTTCTTTCTCAGTGATGTCCGGGTAGGTTTGGCGAATGATGCGTGGGATAAGCACCTTGTTGATGACTTCGGGTTCCGCAGCCCCGGCCGCGGCCCGCGCCACCTGGTCATCTTGCAAAATATTGGCCTTCAGGTCATCAATACCCGTGGCGATAATCTCCTTGGCGCGCTTCGTCGTGGGCTCCACCAGGCCTTTGACTTCCAGGGTGCCGGGATCCGGGGCTTCGTCTGTGTTCCGTTTGGCCCGGAAGTTGTAGTTCGGGGCAAGCACCTGTTCCATGAGCAGCGCCGCGGTAATCCCTTTCAAAACGTTATTGACGGAGAGCGTCACTTCGTTTTGGGTGGCATCCGGTTCGGCCAGCAGGTTGGTGAATTGCGCGTGGCTTTTCC
The DNA here is from genome assembly GCF_028864145.1 of Actinotignum schaalii. Lineage (GTDB taxonomy): Bacteria > Actinomycetota > Actinomycetes > Actinomycetales > Actinomycetaceae > Actinotignum > Actinotignum schaalii_B. The sequence continues at coordinate 39,067 of NZ_JARBHJ010000017.1, forward strand.
CGGGGCTATCGCGGGTAACGCGCCCGATGATCTGGATGAGCTCGGTATGCGAGGCTCGGTAACCAACCGTGAGGGCGTGTTCCGCGAAAGGCCAGTCGAAACCTTCTTTCGCCATGCCGAGCGCGATGATGATATCGGCGGCATCGCGATTCTTCGCGGCCACATCAGTCAAGTACACCAGGGTCTTAGCGCGCGCTTTCTCATCACTATCATCCACAAGATCGGCCACGCGCAGCACGGCACCGGTGTCGCGCCGCCGCACGAAGATCATGCAGTCGTCCCCGGGGAAACGCGGCTCTACCTGCGCAACTTCTTCGGGCGGAAGCACCTCGCCAATAATATCGAGGATCTTCCCGACTTCTTCGTACTTGTCCTTCGTGGATTCCCCGGAGTTCACGGAGGGGATATGCAGAATGGTTTTCTTGTCGAGATCCAGCACTTCCGCGATGGCATCGGTGTAACGGCCCTGGTAGAAGTGGTGGCCGATCCCTAGTGTTTTCAGGTATTGGTAGCCGTTGAGCTGGTCGTAATAGTTGAAAGTGACGGGCGTGAATTTCGCTTCGTCTTTCGGGTCCAGCACGGGCACGGAGTCACCACGGAAATAGGAGCCGGTCATGGCGATGATATGCGCGTCGGACTGCTCCATAATGGCATGCAGCACGGAGCCGAGCCGGTTGTTGTCCAGGTCGGCGGAGACGTGATGGAATTCGTCAATCGCGATCACGCAGCCGTTGAAATCCTCGGGTTTGGCCTGTTCGAAGGCGAAACGCAGGGTGGCGTGCGTGCAGACGAGCGTGGCATCCGGCCCTTCCAGGAAACGCAGAAATGCGGCGACTTTCGATTCGTTGCTGCCGGGTGTGCACAGGTTGTTCGCGGGTTTGACGTCCCAGTCCGCGAAGAAGCCGTAGGTGGTGAGGTCGGTGGGCGCGAAGGACGCACCGATGGAGCGTTCGGGTACCGCCACGATCACCTTGCGCCGGCCCTGGTTGAAGAGCTTATCGAGCGCAATAAACATGAGCGCGCGCGATTTCCCGGAAGCCGGCGGCGCCTTGATGAGCAGGTACTGGGAGGCGCGCTGTTCATAGGCACGAGCCTGCATTTCCCGCATCCCGAGCTCATCGGTGGCAACCGATTTCCCGGTTTGCGCATAGGTCACGTCCACAACGTTTTCGGTGGCCACGGCTATTTCCCTTCTGCTTCGATCATCTGCTGATACTTCGCGAATAGCACCGCGAGGCGTTCCTCATCGGATGCGAACGGGGTGCTCTTATAAAGTCTATCGACGGCTTCGTCATTTTTTTCGTGTGCTTCGCGGAGGTTGCGTGGCATGAGGTCTGGGTCGTAGAGCTCGGCTAAGGTTTTTTCGCAGTGGTATTCGCGTACATCGAGTACGCGTAGCGCGCGTTTCGTGAGTTCTTCTTTCGACGACGCCGATAACTCTGGCACGGGAAAAGTGTTATAAACCAAGGTATTCGAGTACCGGAAGTCGGTTTTCATCTTCCCGCCAACAGCGCGTAGCCAGGCCATGTGCATTTTCGAGGTCAGCAAGGCGAACAGCCACGGCTCAGCATCGTAAACTGCAAATGCAAGGTTAGAGATAACTGTGTCAGGATCGAGATAACCAATAGGAACGTATTGTCGGCGTTCGGAAGAAACTGCCGGTACGATAATCGAATCGGTGGGCTTGTAGCGGACTTCCCCAAATCGCCAAGGGATGGCAGAAAACTCTTGGGTCTGCTTCTTCGTACTGGCCGAACGCATGGCGGAAACGTGCTCCAGGCGCCGCTTTATTTCTGGAATCTTGGCTGCTTCGTGCCGGTTTTCCTCCGTGAGCCACAGGCAGTAGCGGTCTTTCCCATTGATGTAATCATCAGCGCCCACGAACTGCTTAATTACTTCGGAAAGCTCAGGATAGCTGGTAAGAAGATCTTCTGCCTCTTGAGCAGAAAGAATGAGGTTACCCCCGTCGGTCGGTTGGGAGCCTTTGGTCATTTTTGGAAGAGTCGATGATAGAGCCTTACCTTGCGCTGTTACGAAAGTATCCTCTCCGGAAATGAGGTAGGCGTTAATATTTTCCACCGTGGTTTGGACGAGGTCCGTGAAGAGGTATTTCGTCTCGGAGGATTCATTGCGCAGGCTAATAACTGCCACGGTCACACCCGCATTATGGGAGGCATTATTGCTCCACTTGAAGGAGGTGTAGGCGTAGCCAATCTCTATACCGCCCGTGAAAACATGGGGGTGGAGCAGGGCAACCTGCTCGCCCTGGGTAATGGAATTCGTGGTCACGAAAGAGAGCTTGGCCCGGCTGCCGCGAATGTAATTGGCACCCTTAATGAACCACAGGGAAACATAATCGAGCTTCTTAGGATACTTCTCAGTGCCAAAAACAAAGTGAAAATCTTGTTTCTGGGAGGATATTTGGCCCGCCGAACCTACATAGGGTGGGTTTCCGATTAAATAAATTTCGTCGGTGCCGTTGTTGGGGCAGACTTCGTTCCAGTCGAGGCGGGTGGCGTTGCCGTGCACGATGTGCCCGGTTTCCTTAAGTGGAATGAGGGGAATATCCAGGCCGAATTTGGCTTTGAACTCCTGGTTCATCTGGTGTTTGGCGATCCAGAGTGAAAGGATAGCCATCTCCACGGAGATATCATCAATTTCGATGCCGTAGAAGTTCTCAATATTGATCACCGAGGAGCCAAAGCCCAGGGTGGCAGCGCCGAGCTTCTCTTCCTCACCCATGCCGAGCAGGCCCCAGCGGCCCGCCGAGGAAAGAGAATCGATGCGATCCAGGATTGCGTGTTCGAGCTTGCGCAATTCCTTATATGCGATAACTAAAAAGTTGCCACTGCCGCTGGCCGGATCAAAAAGCTTGATTTTTGAAATTCTTGTGAGGAGTTTCTTGAGTCGCGGTACCGATTCGCAGGCTTTGTCATATTCGTTCCAGAGTTCATCCAAGAAGAGCGGTTTGATGGTTTTGAGGATATTGGGGACCGAGGTGTAGTGCTGGCCCAGATTAGCGCGCTGATCCTTATCTACCACTGCCTGGAACATGGAGCCGAAAATATCCGGGTTGATTTCCGACCAATCCAGGGTGCCGAGCTCCAGGAGCGAATCGCGCGCGTGCTTGGTGAATTGGGGGACTGTCAAGGAGGCGGCGTCGTCGTTATTAATGCGGAAAAGGCGACCATTGACGTAGGGGAAGCTCTGCAAGTAGACGGGTTTATCGGACGTGTTCGGGGTGTCCAGCGCGTGGAAAAGTGCGGTGAGGAATGCGGCGGTGTCGGAGCCGTCGCGCTGGGTGTGTGAGCCGACCGCGCTGGTGAACTGGCCTTTTGCGAAGATGCCGGTATCCTCCGCGAAGAAACAGAAGAGGAGGCGAGTGAAGAAGATGTTGAGGCTGTGGGGAGATTTGTCCTCGTGGAAGAGGTTGGGGTTGGCGGCGAGGAGTTCGTCGTACACCTTGCTCATGTGTTCGGCGGCGCGGCGGTCCGCGTGGGTATCCGAGGAGAAGTGCTGTTTCTCCATATTCGCCCAGGGGAGGAAGAAGGTGAAATCGCTGGCGAGTTTGGCGAGGGGGATGCTGAGGGAATCGCCGGTTTTGGTATCAATTGCGGCGAGGGATTCGTAATTTGTGGCGATGACGAAGCGGGTATTGAAGCGGAGCGCGGCTTCGCTGGTTTTCATTTCCAGCGCGGCGGCCATGAGGTCACGGCTGGTTTCGGCCAGGTAGATCTTGTTTTTCCACACGATATCGCGCTCCGGGTTCGCCGCGACGTTGAGCGAGCTGGCGGTGGTGGAACGCAGGCGGGTGACGCTGGATTTGGAGATGCCGTAAGCGAGGAGGAGGTCGAAGAAGAAATCGCGAGTGAAGGGCGCACGGGAGGTGAGTTTCTTGACGTTCTCCTCAATACTCTGGAGGGTGATGGCCACGGCCGGCTCCTTTCGCGGACGGGCCCGGGCGCGGCGCGGGTGCTGCGGCTCGGGCGGTACGTTCCTATCTTAGAGGGGGCTTGCGACAGAAAATTTGTGCACGTACTTCAGGCTATGCGGGGAAGTTGAGTGGCAGGGTGAGGTCGTATTGTTCTGCGTCGTAGAGGTGGTCGGCTAGATCCACGATCTGCCCGGACTCATCGTAAGCGCTACGCCTCACTCGTAAGAGAGGAGCCCCGGATGCCACGTGGAGAAGTTCTGCTTCCACGGGAGTTGCGCTGCGCGCGCTGATACGCTGGACCCCGCCCCGTAACACAATCCCGTGACTCTTGAAGAAATCATAGAGACCACCCGATGATATAGCGGTAAGCGAGGGAGCCAGATCGGCAGGGATCCAGTTACGCATAATCCCCATACGGTTTCCCTCCGCCCACCGCAAACGTTCTAAAGCCACAATTTCTTTACCTTCCGGGCAGTGCATATCGGCAGCTAGACCACTATCAGCAAACACCACCCGATACTGGAGAACATCCGTGCGCGGTTCACGGCCCGCGGCCCGTAAATCATCGGAAAGACTAGCCAGGGAAGGATCCCTTTGGAAAACCCGTGGCATCACCCTGGTTCCCACACGCGGACGCCGTGAGAGTTTCCCCTCATCAGTCAGGACTTGTAATGCCCGCCGTAGCGTGGGGCGCGAGACACCCAGCCTGCGTGACATGGACACTTCGTCTTCAAGGAGTTGTCCGGGTAAGAGCGTGCCAGAGTCAATAAGACTCGCTAATGATTGCGTGATTTGCTGATGTAAAGGAGTGGAAGACCGAGAGTCGAAACTAATCCGGGGAGCAACCGGAACATCCAGCTGATCTGCATCGTCTTTTCCATGGGGGTTTGACATTAACGTGACCCTCTCACTCTTATTTGTTCACCCAATTGTAAACATAGCCGATCGTCGTATGTTTAGCCAGTATTTCTGTAGTTTTAGCGATTCATAGCGGTTTATATGGCCACGTTCATCGAAGTTTCCCCGCCATTCTGGCTGGTCTTTTGTATTTACAAGTAGGGGGTCTGGGGTTATTTTGGGAACAAATGAGACACCCCGCTGGTGGGGTGCTGGTTTGGACTCACAAAGGAGTGATAACGAATGGATATACCTCATTGGATTAATGGTGGCCTGTACACGGGCCAGCCGGAGGGAAAGATCGCGGTTGACGACCCGGCGAGTGGCGAGATTCGCGGGTATTTGTTACAGGCAAGCCGTGAAGATCTTGACTACGCAGTAGAGATTGCGGTTGAAGCTCAAAAAGCTTGGGCTCGTACCTCGTTGGCGAAGCGTACCGAGATCATGTATCGGATGCGTCAGCTCGTCCTTGATCATCAAGACGAGATTGCGAAAGCGATTGTGGCTGAGCACGGTAAGGATTATTCGGATGCTATTGGGGAGATCCAGCGGGGGCGGGAGACCCTTGATTTTGCTTGCGGGATTAATGTTGCCCTGAAAGGTGAAACATCCTCGAATATTTCCACGGGGGTAGATATTCACACGCTGCGCCAGCCTCTTGGTGTTGTTGGCGGGATTTGCCCGTTTAATTTCCCGGTTATGGTGCCTATGTGGATGCACCCGATTGCGATTGCTACCGGGAATGCTTTTATTTTGAAGCCGGCACCGGCCACGCCTTCGGCTTCTCTTTTGATTGCGCGTTTGTATAAGGAAGCTGGTCTGCCTGACGGGATCTTCCAGGTTATTTCCGGGTCGAATGATTTCACGATGGCCATGATTGACCACCCGGATATCAAGGCTGTTTCTTTCGTGGGTTCAACCCCGGTTGCGAAACTGATTCAGGAGCGTGCGGTGCGGGCGGGCAAGCGTGTCCAAGCATTGGGCGGGGCTAATAATCATGCGATTGTTATGCCCGATGCTGATATCAACTTCGCTGGCAAACACCTTTCAGCTGCGGCTTTCGGAGCTGCTGGTGAACGCTGCATGGCATTACCTGTTGCTGTGGCTGTGGGCGGGGTTGGTGACAAACTAGCAAAAGCCGTCAAAGAACACGCTGAGCTTATCCGAGTGGGTTACGGCCTGGACGAAGGCGTGCAGATGGGCCCGGTTATCAACGCCCAGGCTAAAGAACGGATCATTGACGCGATTACTGATGCGGAAAGCAAAGGTGCGAAAGTCATCCTTGATGGGCGTTCTCTCAATGTGAGCGGGCATGAGAACGGGTATTTCCTTGGCCCAACTATTTGCACGCATGTCGCGCGCGATTCCATCCTGTATCGGGAAGAAACTTTCGGGCCGGTCCTGGCAATCGTCGAGGTAGACACCTACGAAGAAGCCATCGCTCTTGTTAATTCCTCGCCTTACGGTAACGGAGCAGCGATCTTCACCAACGATGGTGGCCTGGCACGTCGTTTCGAGCTGGAAGTTGAAGCTGGCATGGTCGGTATCAACGTTCCT
>NZ_JARBHJ010000018.1 GCF_028864145.1 Actinotignum schaalii
ATATATTTATTTTTTTATAATACGTTAGTGTCTGGGTGGGGACAAAACAAGTGTGGTTTTGGGTATTTAGGGCGGGCGCCGCGGCGGGGGGGCGGCCCCGCCCCCCCCCCCCCCCCCCGGGAAGCCACGCCGCGCTTGGGTCACCTAGGTGCATGCGGCGTGTGCTCGTGCCCGGTGCGGGATATTCCCCGCGCCGGAGAACTGTGTGCCTGAGGAGCGGGGGAGCCAGGTACTTTAGTAGCTAGTGAAGTCCCGGCCTTCGATTTGCTCGGGGGCTTCCCCGCTTTTGAGGGCAGCGAGGCGCGCTTCGATTTCTGCGTCGTCGGAATGATCCTCCAATTCGGCGAATTGATCAGCCAAGCTCAGGGAGGCAACTTCGGCCTTGCCCTGGGCCAGGGCTTCCTGGCGGCGGACTCTGTCTTCGAAACGGGCCAGTTCACTGGTGGGATCCAGCACGTTGATCGAGGAGATGGCATCCTGCACCTGGCTTTGCGCCTGTGCGGATTTCTGGCGTGCCACCAGGGTATCGCGCTTATTCTTGAGTTCGGTGAGCTTCTCCTTCATCTGGGTGAGCCCGGATTTGAGCTGTTCAACGACCTTTTCCTGGGAGGCGAGCATGGGTTCGGCATCCTTGGCTTCGCGCTCGTATTGAATCTGCTTGCTCAACGCCACCTTCGCCAGGTCATCCCAGTGGTTCGCACCTGCTTCATCGCCCTTGGCCCGCATCTCATCGGCGCGGCGCGAGGAGGCGATAGCTTTCTGCCCCCAGTCACGGGCGGCTTTGATGTCCTCGTTGTAATCGGATTGTGCCAGGCGCAGATTGCCCACGGTCAGGGCTACGGCATCTTCGGCTTCCGCAATGGAATTCTTGTAATCCCGCACCATCTGGTCGAGCATCTTCTGCGGGTCTTCCGCACGGTCGAGGAGCGCGTTAATATTTGCCTTTGCCAGCTGGGTAATGCGTCCGAGGATTGTTTGTTTTTCAGCCATGATCAGCCTTTCTCTGTGTCATCGAGTAGGAATGTGTGATGAATAATGGATAAATAGTATCCGGGCGGGGCGCGATCAACGGACGCACGCAGCCACCGATATTAGAATGAACGGCTCCCTCCTCCCGCGGCGCCCCCGCCGCCAAATCCGCCGGAGCCACCTCCGAAACCTCCGAAACCACCGCCGAATCCGCTGGAACGGTCCCCGCCAAAACCGGTGCCCCAGCCGGAACCCCAGCCGGAATTGTGGCGGGATCCGCCCCCGGAGAGCGAGCCGAGGAACATCCCGAGCAGCAGGCTACCTACGTCCCCGCCACCGTTATTGCCACCATAGCCACCGGAGTTGCGGGCGGACATCGCTGCCTGGACCGCATCCATGGCGCGCTGGGCATAGGATTCGGCCCGCGCGTAATAATCACGGCGCTTAGCCAGGTCATCGCTGGTATCCCCGGCTTGTAAGGCAGTGCGAGCCGCCTCCAGCGGGGCGCGTGCTTCGTTCCCGGTGCTCCAGCGGTTTTGCGAGACCATCGCCTCCGCCCGCTGCACCGTGGCCCGGGCCCGCTGGCGATCCCGTTCCACTCCGGCTGCCTGGCGGCGGTAGTTTTCCTCCGCGTTCCGGGCCGGGGCGAGCGCCCCGTCCAGGTCATTTTCCGCGTCGGTGAGTTCCCGAATTCCGGCCAGCGGATCCACCCGCTCTCCGCGATATTTCTCCACCAGCACCGCCGCCCGGTCCCGCGCGGCGACCACCTGGGCATTATCCCCGCCGATGCGATGGGCATCCGCAATATCCGCGGAAATGGAAGAGATATGCTCAGCTAGTTGGGCGAAGGCTCGATTAATAGATTCTTGGACGTTAGAAATCGCGCGGTAGCGTTCCGCAGCCTCATCCAAAGCCTGTTCAGCGATACGCACAAACGGCACGGCCTGGTTGCGTTCGCCCCCGCTGAGCAGCCGATCAACCTGCCCGAGCGCATCCTCCGCCCCGGCCACGAGAGACTCAATATCCCCTGGGTAGGTGCGGAAGGTTGCCACCGCGCCCTCCCCGTAACTTGCCGCCAGCGAATCCAATTGCCGGGTAGCGCTGGGAAGATGAGTGCGAATATCCGCCACACCTTCGCGCACCCGCGCCGCGGCCTCCTCCACATTCGCCGCTAAATCACGCAGCCGGGCGAATTCTTCTTCCTGTTCGGTAATGGCTCGCTGCGCTTTTTCGGTCAGTTCCAAAATCGCGGTGTTATAGGCACGCACCTGCTCCGGGGTATCGGGGATATCGTCGTCCAAGAGCTGGCGTTGGTTGAAAGCTTCTTGGAGATAGTGCTGTGCCTGCGCAAGCGCTTGGTCAAAGCCGCGCACTGAGTTCACCCCGAATTGTGCCCGCGCGAAATTGAGTTCCGCGGCGGCGCTGCGCACGCCGTCGTCTGTCGCTAAAAGTGCGGCTGCGGCACGTTTGCCGAGCGCGGCAAGATCTTCACGAGTTTTATTTTCCGCTTTTTTACGTTTGCGCGAACGCACGAAAATAATGGCCCCGATAATAACGACGACGACGCCACCCCCGAGCGCCAGACCGCCCCAATTCGTTTCTTCCCCTTGCGCTAACGCCCGGGTGTAGGCGAGGGAACCTTCCAGCCAGCGGCCATCCCGGTAGGCGGCTCGCACTTCCGCGGTAAAAGCCTGGTCCAGGTCTGAGGCGGAGAAACTTGAGCGGCCGTAGGCGTAGCTGAACTGGCGGCTATCCACGGCCACCGCGATGAGGGTGGCATCGCTGGAGAGCCCGGCGCGGTTGAAAGTTTCGATGGGCCACTGGTCCGCGCTGGCGCCGTCGAACCTGTCGACAAAAACGAAACGTACCGCGTAATCCGTCTCATCCTGGAGGCGGTCAAGGGAAGTGCGCAGCTGCTCTTCTTCAGAGGAGGAAAGCACCTGGGCGTGATCGGTGACCGGGTCAACGCCGGTGAGGGGTTCTTCCGCGGCGGCCAGTGGGCCGGAGAGCAGTAGAGCGCTTGCGAGCGCTAATGTTCCAGCTAGCCGGCGTGCGATCCCCATAATTTCAACCTTCCGTGTGCCCGGTGGTGCTCACCAGGTTTACCCCTTACGTGGTGGACAGCACAATTTAACCACAGCATTCTGGGAGTCGGATGGGAAAAGAGGCCGGGGCGTTCAGCCGGTAGCGTTGCCTGTGCCCGCGGGGGCGCTGGTAGAATGGCGCTGGTGCTTCGCCCGACCGTGTGCGAAGCGTTTTTGCTAGAAATGAGAGTGTTGTGCCAACCGGAAAGGTTAAGTTTTTCGACGCCGCTAAGGGCTTCGGCTTTATTGTCAGCGATGAGGATGGCGCGCAGGTTTTCCTGCCCGCATCGGCTCTCCCGGAGGGACTCACGCCGCGCAAGGGCCAGCGGGTATCTTTCGGGCTTGCCGATACACGTCGCGGTCCGCAAGCGCTCAATGTCGAACCGATGACCAAACTTGAATCGCTCGCGCGGAAGAATAGGCGTTCCCCGGAAGAAACGGTGGTGATCGTGGAAGATCTCATTCGGCTTCTGGACGGGGCCTCCACCCAGCTTCGGCGCGGTCGCTACCCGGAAGGGGGAGGGCAGATCGCGCGCGCCTTGCGTGCGGTCGCCGATGATTTTGATGCCTAAGAATGAAGAATATGACAACTACGCGGGGGAAGAATCCGCTGCGGTCCACTTTCCCGATGTGAGGGTTGAAGGACATGCGGATGAGGGTGCAGATATGGCGCGCCCGGAGGATCGCGTTGATGAAAACGTGGCGGTCACCCCGGATGATAAGCGGGTAGAACCGCTGCCCGGCCTACCTGAAGATCGAGTTCTCGCGGGGGCTGTTGCTGAGGCGCGGGCAACCCTACTTGAGGCCATTGCCGAACGTTTCGTGGGAGAGTACGCGGGATTCCTCGCCGAGGACACCCGGGTGGTGTCCTACCTCTTTACCTGCACTCACCCGGGATATCACGGCTGGTACTGGAGTATTACGGTGAGCCGAGCGAGTCGGGCCCGTACCGTGACCTTTAACGAAATTGAGATGTTGCCCGGGGCGGGCGCTTTGCTGGCTCCACGCTGGGTGCCGTGGAGTGAGCGGCTGGCCAAGCTGGAAACGGAAAAAGCGCAGGCGCGGGCCGCCTCGGAAAAGGAACGTCAGGAATCGGCGCGGGCTGCCGCAGCGGACAGGGCTGAGCGCGCTGAGCGCAGCGGGCGGCGCCGCCGGGTGCGGCGCAAGATCGCGGGCGTGGAAAGCGAAACCGGCGCGGTGGACACGGACGCCCAAGCTCCGGCAGCAGCGTTGGCACCTACTCCCGAATCCGCTCAGGAACCGGCAGCTGAAGCGGCGGTAGTGGAAGCGGCCGCGAGCCTTGCCGGGACTCCGGCTCCGGTGATTCGCCGCGGGCGCGGGCGTACCGTGGTGCGCGGATCGCGCGGGCGGCGTTACCAGGCCACCGGCGCGCTGAGCTAAAACGGGAGCAGCGGTGATGCGGATCCAAGGGCGGGCCAGGGACTATGCGTGGGGCGGCACGAGCGCGCTTCCCGCGCTTTTCGGCTATGCACCGGCGGAAACCCGGGTGGCGGAAATCTGGCTCGGCGCCCACCCCGATGATTCCGCCCAGGTGATCGCCGCCCAGGATGCCCCGCTCTTTGACCTGGCTCAGCTTTATCCTTCCGCACCCGCCGGGGAACACCGGATCGGGCGCGAATCGGAGGCGAACGAGCGCGGGCACGCCGCGGTGCGTGGGGCGCGCGGGCGGCGGCACGCGCGGCACCGGGCCGGCTTGCCGCGAGGCCCGCGCACCCCAGAGGCTCCGGAAGATTCCGCCACCCTGGTAGCTCCCGGCGGGCCGAGCCTACGTGATCTTATTGCCCGGGCACCCGAAGAGATGCTCGGTGCGGATGTGGCGCGCCGGCACGGGGGTGAATTACCGTATTTACTCAAACTCATTGCCCCGGATCAGCCACTGTCCCTCCAGGTACACCCCTCCCTCGAGCAGGCCCGCGCGGGTTTCGAGCGGGAAGAAGCCGCCGGAATTTCCCGCACCGCGCCCCATCGTTCCTATCGGGATCGCAACCACAAACCGGAACTGGCCTATGCTCTCACGCCTTTCGAGGCTATTTGCGGGCTGCGCACTCCGCGCCGCATCGCCGAGGTGCTGGGTGGTCTCGGGCTGCCCCTCACGGACCGGCTGGCGGCCCTCGTGGAAGAACGCGGGGTGGGAGCGGTGTTCGCCGATCTGCTTTCCGCGGGAACCCGCCCTTCTCCTGAACAGATTCAGCAGGTGGTAGCAGCCTGCGCCGCGCGCCTGGAGCGGGGAACTTCGCCCTCCCCGCGCGCGGACCGCATCGTGGAAACCCTGGCACAGCACTATCCCGGCGACCCCGGAGTGGTAGCTTCCCTCCTCATGAATCCGGTGAGTTTGCGCCCCGGCGAGGCACTATTTATCCCTGCTGGGACAGTGCATGCGTACCTGTCTGGAACCGCGGTGGAAATCATGGCGGCCTCAGATAATGTGCTGCGCGCCGGCCTCACCCCGAAACATGTGGATGTGGAGGAACTGGTGCGGATTATGGACGACGCCGCGGTCCCGCCCATCCGCATCGCCCCCGAGCATATGAGCGAGGCGGTGTCCACCTTCTATGTTCCCGTGGATGATTTTGAACTCTCGATAGTTCATTTGCGCGATGCTACCTCCACGGAAAAGTTGCGTTCGCGCGGTCCGCGCACGGTGGTCTGCCTGGAAGGCGCGGTGGAAATCTTTGCCGGAGGCCGGCGTGAACCGCTCAACTCGGGGCAGGCGGTTTTTGTTCCGCACAGTGACGGGGAGCTGGCGGTACGGGGATTTGGCGACGTCGTCGTCGCATCTGTTCCGTAACAATCCGGGTCGCACGGGTGCCAATACGCTCCGCACCCGCAGCTGCGTGGCCGGACTCACGCGGGTGGTGGGCCGGGAGAAAACCGCACTATCGCGCCGTTTCTCCACACCACTTTGCGCACGTCTCGAAATGTGAGATGAAATGGGCGAAAAAGCGTCCACATAGTGAGACTTGTCTTGCGTGGGTGGTGGTCGCGGTTCAAGAATGAGTGCTGGTGGCGGTCAGGACCGCCCGAAAATCTGCGGATCACGCGCTCGCCTCGCGCGCAGCGGACCGCACGACTACCGAGGAGATCTTCGTGAGCGTAACTTCCACGCACGTCGAGACGAACCACAGCACAACCTCCGAACCGAAGCGGGATTTTTTCCGGCTGCGCGAACGCGGGACCACCGTGGCCCGGGAAGTGCGCGGCGGACTGGTCACCTTCGTGGCCATGGCCTATATTCTGGTTCTTAATCCAATTATTCTTTCTGGGCAGGATTCCACCGGAGCCTACCTGGGCGGCGGCACCGAGGGGCCGAACCTCCCGGCCATCGCTGCGGGTACCGCTATCGTTGCGGGTGTGATGACGCTGCTCACCGGCGTTATCGCGAATTTCCCGCTCGCCATGGCGGCCGGGCTGGGACTCAATACCATCGTCGGCGTGGTCATCGTGCAGATGCCTGGCATGACCTGGGCTGACGGTATGGGCATTATCGTTATCGAAGGTATCGTTATCACGCTGCTCGTGGTGACGGGCCTGCGTGAAGCTATTTTCCGGGCGGTGCCGAAGTTCTTGCGCACCGCCATTTCTGTGGGCCTGGGGCTCTTCATCACCCTGGTTGGGCTGGTCAATGCCGGCCTTATCCGCCCCGGCGAAGGAACCATCATGTCCTTCGGAATTAACGGCTCCATCGCCTCCTGGCCGCTGGCTGTCTTCGTTTTCGGTCTTTTCCTCACCGCGATCTGCCTGCTGCGCGGGGTTCCCGGCGCGCTCCTCATCGGCATCGTGTCCTCGACCATCGCGGCCATTATCGTCAATATTGTTGCCAAGCCAGGAAGCGTGGCCGGTGGTGACGTGGCTGGCTGGAACGGTGGGGCACCCGCGCTGAACGGCTCCCCGGTGCAGATCCCAGACTTTTCCACCCTCGGTGCTTTCTCCGTGGTGGGCCCCTTCCAGAAGCTCGGTGTGATCTCCGTAGTTGTGTTGGCCTTCTCCGTGATGCTCGCCGACTTCTTCGACACCATGGGCACCATGGTCGCGGTGGCTTCCGAAGGTGATCTTCTCGATGAGGGCGGCATGCCCTACCACACCTCCCGCATCCTGCTCCTCGATTCCCTCGCGGCGCTGGCCGGCGGTATGGGCGGCGTATCCTCCAACACCTCTTTCGTTGAATCGACGACGGGCGTAGCTGACGGCGCGCGCACCGGCCTCGCGTCGGTGACCACCGGTGCGCTCTTCCTGCTCTCCATCTTCTTCGCTCCGCTCGTCACTCTGGTTCCTTCCGAAGCGGCCGCTCCCGCGCTGGTCGCGGTGGGCTTCCTCATGATGCAGCAGGTAACCGAGATTGATTGGGAAGATCTGAGCGTGGGTATCCCGGCCTTCCTCACCGTTGCCCTCATGCCCTTCTCCTACTCCATTACGGTCGGCATCGGGGTGGGCTTCGTTGCCTTCGTCATCATGTCGGTGGCTGCCGGGAAGGCCCGCCGCGTGCACCCCCTCATGTGGGGAACCTTCGTGGCCTTCGTGGTCTACTTCCTGCTCGATCCAATTCAGAAGCTCCTGCTCGGCTAAGCGCAGCTAAGTTCTGCGCAGCACTTTGGCTGCCAGCTCAACCACGCAGGGCCTACCCGTACGGGTAGGCCCTGCGTGCGTCGTCGTACCATTTTCGCCGGTGAGACAAACGTGAGCCTTGCCTGGCCGCGCGTGATAAACTCACCGCAGATAGCGCAACTGCGAGCTCGCCGCGCCCGCCGGCCGCTATGGATATCGGATTTTTCTGCAGGGGGCAGGATTTAGTGGGGCGTACATTCGCCAGTTTGAAGTACCGCAACTACGCTATTTGGTTCGCTGCCTCGTTGGTCGCCAATACCGGCGGGTGGATGCAACGCACCGCTCAGAACTGGCTCGTCATGAGCGACCTCACCAATAATGATGCTTTCGCCGTCGGTATTGTCACGGCGCTGCAATTCGTTCCCATTCCTTTTATTATGCCGCTGGCCGGAGCGCTCGCTGATCGCCTCGATAAACGCAAAATGGTGGTGCTCACCCAATTCGGAATGCTGCTCACCGCGGTGGCCCTGGGGGTACTGGTCCTCCTGGGCTGGGCGAATGTGCTGGTGGTCTGTCTTTTCGCCCTGGCCATCGGGGTTATTCAATCTTTCGATAATCCCCCGCGTCTCGTTTTTATCTCCGAATTGGTGCCTCCGCGCTGGTTACCGAATGCGGTGGGCCTGAATTCCATGTCCTTTAATATTGCGCGCCTAATCGGGCCCGCGCTGGGCGGCTTGCTTATTGGCATTATTGGGACCGGCTGGGTTTTCATTATTAACGGCATCATGTTCGGTGCCACCCTTATTGCGCTGGCGCTCATGCGCCCCGAAGAATTCCACCCGGCACCCCGCCCGGAAAAGAAGGTTTCCGCGATTCAGGGGACGATTGACGGCCTGCGTTACGTGGGCAACCGCTCCGATCTTCTCGTGATTTTCGCGGTGGTGGGTGTGGTTTCCTGCCTGGCCATGAACACCCCGCTCACCACGGTGTCCATGTCCACCATGGAATTCCACGCCGACTCCACCCAATTCGGCATTGTTTCTTCTATGGTCGCGGTTGGTTCGCTATCCGGTGCCGTGGTGGGGGCGCGGCGTACGAAGCAACCGCGTGTGCGCTCCGTGGTAGGAGCGGGCGTAGCTATGGGTATCGCGGTTACCGCCAATGCACTGGCCCCGAATTTGCTGATCTACACCCTCACCCTGGTGCCGGTCGGTTTCTTTATGCTCATTATGCTCACCGCAGCCAATGCCGCGGTGCAGATGTCTACTTCTCCCCAGATGCGCGGGCGCGTGGTCTCCCTCTACCAAACGGTCAACCAGGGCGTGACCCCGATCGGTTCCCTGGTGGTGGGCGGTATTTCCGGGGCAGCCGGGGCGCGCTGGGGTGTGGGCATCGGCGCGATTGGCTGCCTGGTGGCTACCGTGGGTGCCTACCTGTGGGGCCGGCGCAAATGGGATGTGGAAGTGCACTACCGGGTGCGCCATCCCTTCCAGCTGGAGATTCTTGGCCCGCTCGAACATGAAAATGAGGAGCGCGAAGCTGAACTACGAGCCAATCGCACCGGGCAAACGGATAGCGGGCAAAGTTTCACCGCGGAGGACCACGACGAAGTTGAGGCCGATCTTTTCGAACCTGAAGATGAAGCCCACGATGCCGAAACTGGGCATTCCCCGCAGCGCGCGGGCGGCTTAGAATGGCAAGATACGCATGAGGAACCGGATGTGGATGGGCACCCGAATGCCGCCCCCGCCGCTGAGACGAAGGAGACGCGCGATGAGTGATGACCTTGTTGATACCCGCGAAATGTACCTCAAAGCGGTCTACGAACTCGAAGAAGAAGGAATCGTTCCGCTGCGTGCCCGGCTCGTGGAGCGCCTGAGTCAATCCAAACCCACCGTCTCGGAAACCGTGGCGCGCCTAGAGCGCGACGGCATGATGTACCTGGATACCAACCGCGCTATTGTCCTCACCAAGGAAGGCCGGCGCATCGCTACCAGCGTGATGCGTAAGCATCGGGTGGCCGAATGTTTCCTCCTCCACGTGCTCGGGATGCCCTGGGAACACGTCCACGCGGAGGCTTGCCGCTGGGAACACGTCATGTCCCGCGAACTAGAAGAACGCATTGCCCACGTGCTAGGGGAGCAGGGCTACGAGCTCAGCCACGATCCTTTCGGCAACCCGATTCCCGCGGAAAATTCCCTGGGCCCCGGCGCTGATATAGCCGCGCGAACCGGCCTGCTCGCCGTGGCGGATTACCTGGAGCGCAACCCGAGCGGTGGGAAAGTTACCATTGCGCGCATCGGTGAAGTGATCCAGACCGACGACGACGTCCTCGAGGCTATGGCCGCGGCCGGCATTAAACCCGATGCTGCGGTGACCCTCAGTGTTGAGGACGACGGCGATATTCTCGCCCACGGAGCAAGTGGGGTATTTCCTCTGACTGATTGGATTCGCAAACACCTCTTGGTGCATGCCTGAGGTAGCCGGGCTGAAGGTGCCACTTCCCGGGAGGTAGCGTGCGCCAGGCGCTGGTGAAGGCTGGGTGCGGAGCCTGTCTCAGGTGGTGACGGTGGGCGCCCGGGGTAGCGGAGCGGTAGCACAGCGTCGTCGTCATGTGTGGTCTCCACCACGATTTATCACTGCGATGTAATTTAAGCCGCAAAAAAGTATATCAAAACGTTATAAACGGGTGCTTGGAAAAGCCTGGTATCATGCGAAAAAAGTGGAGGAAAGGCCGGAAGTTCGCCGTTTTAGGATGATAACGGCCCTCCTGTGCCACTTGTTACATAAACGTGACAATTCGTTGCCTAATCGTTACGCTAATGGACGTACCGAAAGTGCCCCTCGGGGCGCGCAGGAAAACTTTTGTAGGAGATCATCCCATGACCGGACGCCACGCTCTTGATACGCGGTCGCAGGCTCATAACCTGGCGAACCCCGCAGTACGTGGTCTCACCGCAGCTCTCGTTGTGGGCGGCGCGGCAGCACTGATCGTTCCGAATGCGGCGGCTGATACCGCGGCCGCGCCCGCCAAGGCGGCGCTGTCTAATCCGCACGCGCAGGACGTTGCTGCTGGCATCGCCGGCACCACGAGCGCCACCTCGGAATGGAAGGTCGAACAGATCAACATTCAATCCGCAGCTCCGGCTATTGAAGTAGCTGCCCCGGCCGCTAGCGCCACCACCGCCGCGGCTGCCACCGCCACCACTTCCTCTGATGACGATGCCACTCCCGCCGCCGCGGGCATTGGTGTGGAAGTGGAAGCCGCACCCAGCGCCATTGGCTCCTCCGTTCTTGACACCGCCCTCAGCGGTGTGGGTTCGCCCTATGTATGGGCTGGCACTACACCATCCGGCTGGGATTGCATCGGCTTCGTGCGCTGGGTTTACGCCCAGCACGGCGTTGCCATCGGCGGGTACACCACCTCGGTGCTCTCGGCGGGCCGCCAGGTTTCCTACGCGGAAGCCCAGCCCGGTGACATCCTCTACTGGCCCGGCCACGTGGCGATCTCGCTGGGCAACGGCCAGAATGTGGCGGCGTGGAACCCGAGCATGGGTACCCGCGTGGGTCCGGATTCGTGGTGCGGTGATACCCCCATCGTGATTCGCGTTTCCTAAAGCGCGCCTGCCGCGAGGTTTGAGAAGAATTATGTGCGAACGCCGTCGGAGCTCCCGGCGGCGTTCGTATTTTACGCACGGTTCCACCCCGGGGCGGGCCCGTGGGAGAATGGGCAACGGAGGTAACGATGTACCAGCATGAGAATTCCGTGGTCGTTGGGGTGGATGGCTCCCCTGAATCGCGCGCGGCACTTATATGGGGTGCGCACGTGGCCGTGAGCCGCAATGCCACCCTGCGGGCCCTCACCTGCTACCAGGAAGGCCCAGATCCGCGCGGCTCCTATGAGAGCGCCATGAGTATCGCTCGGGAGGCACTCGCCCAGGAAGGTGTGGCGGGCCTAGCGGGGCTGGAAGCCACCGCGGTGGCACTGCCCGGGGATCCGGTCGAGCTGCTTCTGGCAGAATCCAAAACTGCTTCCCGGCTGGTGGTCGGATATTCCGGGGCCGATACCGCGGATATTGACCAGCTGGGTGTGGTGGCCGGCGCAATTGTTTCCAAGGCGTACTGCCCGGTTGCCGTGGTGCCGCTCCAGCATTCGCGGCGCCTGCCGATCCGCCACATTGTGGTGGGAGTGGACGGCTCGCAGGAATCGAAATATGCCCTTAATTTGGCGGTGCGGATGGCCGGGCGCTGGGGCGCGCAGGTCTCCGCAATTAACGCGGTATCGGTGACGCGCGCCGGGGGCGGCCTGCTTCCCGGCGGGGATATGACCCGTGAAATTCTGGATGACACCCGCCTGGGCTTGGAAGAAACCGTGGCCGAGGTGCTGCGCGGGGATGAAACCGTGCAGGTGCGCTGCTACGCGGTGGAAGGCTCCGCGGCGGAAATCATGGCGGAATTCTCTAGCTCTGTGGACCTGGTGGTGGTGGGGGCGCGCGGCCGCGGCGGAATTACCGGGCTGCTCTTCGGCTCCACCAGCCACACGCTGCTCCTAGGTACCCAATCGCCGGTGCTCGTGGTGCCAACCCACGCCACCAAGAACCTCCACGTTCCTGATACCAATGTGCCCTGGGATGTGCCCGATCCTTCGGCGCAGTAGCGGGTGTGGTGGCGCGCGAGGTGCCCGTGTGGTCTCGTGCGCGGGGTCTGCAGTAAGTAGCGCCCACGGTGCCACGCAGAGTAACCTGGAACGGTTATCCTATTCCCACCGTCGTTCGGATGAATGATCGGCGGTGGGCCCGCCCTCGTAGCTCAGGGGAAGAGCGACCGCCTCCTAAGCGGTAGGTCGAAGGTTCGAATCCTTTCGGGGGCACAGTTGCGATGTCCCGCGTCATAGGTCTGCCTGTGACGCGGGATTTTTCGTGTTTTCAGGTTGGCTACCGGCAGTAGTCCACTCTGCGGTCTATAGCCCCACTCTGCGATTGAACTGTGAAACAGTTTCGCCGGGTATTTCATGTCTGAAAATGTGCAAAATGCATATTGATTCTGTATTTGCACGTATTTCGACACTAGAATGGTCGGTATGATACTCCTCGGTGTGGGCGGCGCTAACTTTAGAAGTTTGCGTGATGAATGGGAGCTGTCCCTCCTCCGCCCTTCGTTGCGGCATAACATTCCACCCAAAGGTGAATTGTGGCGTGAGCACGTATGGCCATGCGCGGCTATTTACGGGGCAAATGCTTCGGGCAAGAGCACCGTGCTGAAGGCACTTAACTTCATCCGAGACGCCGTTTACAACTCGGCACGCTCGTGGGCCAGCGCCGATAAGTTGCCCGTGCCTCCTTTTGCACTGGACCCGGAAAAACGGAACGCGGATACCACGCTATGGATTGATTTCGTGACGGATGGTATTCGCTACGTCTATAGCTTCACGCTCAATGAGAGAGTGATTGTTCGGGAAGAATTACGGGCCTATTACTCGACTCGCGCCACAATGCTTATTGATCGGGACGTGCGCGGGCATAAGGTGCACCCCACGCGGGTGGGGAAGATCAATGAGGTTTCACCCCGTGAGCTGGTTCTTTCGCGCGCCTCGGTTCTTGATACCAAGGTTTTAGGCGACCTCGCACGCACAATCGGCAGAGAATTACTCATGTATCGGGTGGGTAACTCCGATTACGATCTGCAGGTTCATAGGCTCACCAGCGACCTTTCTAAAAATATTGCCAAGCGGCGGCTCTATGCAAGTTTGGCAAAGGTTGCTGATGTGGGGATTGACGATATTAGCGTTGAGTCGCGGGAATTCCCGCCCGAATTACTGGATATGCTCAAGAAACTGATTCCTGAGCAACACCAGGATGAGGAAATCACGGCCGAACTAGTTAAACAATTCGCTTTAGCTCTGCGTTTTTCCCATAAGTGTGCGAAAGACTCAATCACCTTCGCCGCTGAACAAGAATCCCTCGGTACCACATCCTGGCTAGCGTTAGGGAGTTTAGCTGTTGAAGCTTTACGCTCGGGAAAAGTTGTATGCGTGGATGAGATTGACGCGAGTTTGCATCCGATGCTGGCAACTGAGCTCATCGCTGCTTTCCAAGATCCAGAGCTGAATACCAATGGCGGTCAAATCATTTTCACGAGCCATAACCCTTATTTTCTCTCGAACGAATCCGATACCGGCTTGATGCCGGGACAGGTATGGCTGACGGAAAAAAATAATGAGGGTGCTACTGATCTTTTCTCCGTGGCCGATTTCCCCGACGTGAAGCCTGGCACCGATATGGCCAGCTTGTACATGTCGGGCCGTTTAGGTGCTACACCGCTACTTGAACCCTGGCTGTTCCGGAAAATGATCGGCGGGCACAGCGATGGCTAGAAAACGTCCCCAACGGCGTCTGCGTGAGAGCTACCTGATTGTTACCGAAGGCTCAGTAACGGAGGTCGAGTACTTCGGCTTGTTTCAGCAGCTAATACGTGACAATCGGGCAGTTACTCTCAAAATTGTGTCCGGTGGAGGTGAACCTAGGCGAGTATTAGATAAGACTATGTCCATCGCCGGGCACTCGGGAAAGTATCAGCATATTTGTCTCGTCATGGATACTGACCAGCATCCAACGCTGCAGGCTGTCGTGAAGGAAGCTCAAGCACAAGGTTTCGGAGTTTTCGTCTCGAATCCTTGTTTCGAGATCTGGTTGTGGTGGCATATTGCGGATCATTTCGCACACGTACGTCCAGGTGAGCTTGAGAAGAAACTCGTTCCCCACCTTGATGGTAAGAGCGTACCTAGCACTTTTCCAGTTGAGTCGTGGCGAGATGCATACGAGAGAGCGAAAAATGCGGATAAACAGAACGGAGAGGCGGGGTTGAATCCATCGAGCCGAGTCGGGGAACTGTTGAGCATCCTTGCCTCTACGTAAAGCGCCTGTACCTTTGGGACGTAATTCCCGGGTAGGCTGGGGGAATGACCTTGGGAAATACGCACCACGCACAGGAACCGGATAGGAACGACGGCGCGCCTGCCCCGCTCCATATCGCTATGACCTCGGTGCATACCTCCCCACTGGCCACTCCCGGATCCGCTGACGCCGGCGGCCTCAACGTGGTGGTAACCAATACCGCACAGGCCCTGGCCCGCGCCGGGCACCGGGTTGATCTGGTCACCCGCGCCAGCGAACCCGGCCAGCCTTATATGCATGAGGTAATGCCGGGCGTGCGTGCTTTCTTCTTGCCAGCCGGCCCGCGCCACCCCGTGGCGAAAAGCCACACCGATGGCCTCATCGCCCCCTTCACGGTGGAATTTCGCCGGTGGATGGCCGAGCACGGCAGCGGCGTCGATCTTATCCACTCCCACCACTGGTTCGCGGGCGTGGCCTGCCTGCCCGTCTCCCAAGAAACCGGGCGCCCCCACGTGCAGTCTTTCCACTCGGTGGCGGCGCGGGAAGGCCAGAATCTTGCCGACGGTGAACCCGCGGAATCCGCTGGGCGGGTGCCCGGCGAGGCGCGCTGCGTGCGCGAATCTGATCTCATCATTGCGGTATCCCAAGCGGAAAAAGAGATGATCGCACAGCGCTACGGTACACCGCCCTGCCCGGTCACCATCGTGCACCCGGGCGTGGATATTGACATGTTCCGCCCGGCCCGCGCTGGCGGACTCGTTGCCGCCTTACCGGCCGCAGCGCCCACCGCCCCCGACTGCGTCACCGAGGTGACCGGCGGGCGGGACTATGTTTTCTTCGCTGCGCGGCTCCAACCCCTGAAAGCCCCGGATTTAGCGATTCGCGCGCTCGCGGAGCTACCCGCCGGCACCCGCCCGCTCCTTGTTATTGCCGGGGCGGCCTCCGATGACTTCGCCGGCTACGAGGACCATTTGCGCACCGTCGTAACCGAAATGGGAATGGAAAGCGACGTGCGCTTCATCGGCCCGCTTCCACGCACCGGCCTCGCGGCGTTCCTCGCCCACGCGCAGCTCCTCCTCAACCCTTCTTTCTCGGAAACTTTTGGGATTATCAACGTGGAAGCGGCCGCCTGCGGCACTCCCGTGGTGGCCTGGGATTCCTCCGGGATTCCCGAATCCGTGCACGGCGGCGTGACGGGCACCCTGTGCCGCAGCCGCGAGCCACGTGAATGGGCCGGTGCGGTGCGAGCCTACCTGGACGACCCGGCTTTGCGAGCCCGGCACGGCGCCGCGGGGCGCGCCTTCGCCGAATCGCGCACCTGGGACGCGGTCGCGCGCGATTACGCCGCCGCCTACCGCAAACTCGGGAGGCAGGCATGAGCACGCCTCGCGAGTTTGATGGTCGCGTGTGCAACGGCGCGGCTGCGCGCCCGTGGAGCTGGGACCCCAGTGGGCCGCTCTTCGCCCGCACCCTCTTCCTCCACGCCCACCCGGACGACGAAGCGATCCAGGCCGGCGGCCTCACCGCGCTTCTCACCGCCGCCGGGCACCGCGTCAGCATCCTCACCTGCACCCGCGGCGAAGAAGGCGAAGCGGTCCCTGGAATCTTGCCCGCCGGGGCGGGGGAGGCCGAACTCGTTGCCCGGCGCGAAGCAGAAATCACCCGGGCGCGCGCGATCCTCGGGGTGACGGATGGCTTTTGGCTCGGCACCGCGCCCGCTCTCGCATCCGGCGCCGCCCCGCGCCGCTACCGGGATTCCGGGATGGTTTGGATTGCTCCCGGGGTCGCCGGTCCCGCACCCAGCGCCGGCCCGCGCGCCTTTTCCCGCGCGGAGCTGAGTGAAGAAATAGCAGATGCGCGGGCGCTCCTCGCGCACGTGCGGCCCACAGTGATTATTGGGTACGACGCCGCAGCAAGCTACGGCCACCCCGACCACGTACGGGTGCATCACCTGGCTCGCGCCCTCGGCCGGAATACCGGAATTCCCGTGCTTGAGCTGGCTTCCACTCCCGGGCAAGCCGGATGGTGCTACCGCAGCGCCCGGGAGCATGAAGCCACCGTGGTGGCGGCGCTACGTTGCTATGCCTCGCAGCTGACCGTAGTTGATCGCACGGATCCCGCGCTGGCTGGCCTGCCGGTTATCGGTGCCCCTGATTCGGGTTCCGCAGCGGTGAATGCGGTGTGTGATGCCGCACTGACTGCTGTGTATAGCGGGGAGCATTGTCCCGAACCGGATGGGGAGCCAGCTCCGCAGCTACTTATTCGGCACGTGGGTGGCCAGCTCCAGGAGCTCCCTCTCTGGCCGGGATTGCGCCCGGCCGAGGGGGCGTCGTCGTTCTCTATTCCGGAATCTTCCGTGCCTGCCACTACGGCGGCCGCACCTTCCACGCCGGTGGCGGAATAAAGCCATAATTTTTGGCTTATTACGGCGCGCATAGGGACTTTTACGCCGGACCTGAGTAGCGTTAAGGTCGTGACTCCTCTCTTCAAACGCTCTTCTCGCCGGCATCCGGCTCGTGAATCTCTTTCTCGTGAAACCGCCGCGGTTCCCGAGACCGCCGCGGTGCCCGCGGGCGACCCCGCTGAATCCGCGCAGGATACGCCCGTAGTGTCCGCACCGGCTGCGGCCCCCGCGGTGTCCGCTGCCGGTGCGGAGGCTGCCGGCAATTCCGCCACGCCAGCTGAACAGGCGAGGCAGACCGGCACCGCCGGCGTCGCACCGCACAACGTCCCGGGCACCGCAGCCGCGCAGTACGGGACCGATAGTGACAGCTATCCCCGTGACGCGGAGGAGAATCTCACCCCGCTTCCCGCCCCGCAGCGTGAAGAGCTCGTCTCCCGCGCCTATGCCGGTTGGCAGGAGGAGCTGAGGGCGCGGGCGGAGCGCGCGGCGGAAAACGCGGCCGCGCGAGTGTGCATTGATCTTACACACCCGCATCCGACCGGGGGAGCACAGTTTTCTTCCGGGGCACCTACTCGCCTCACCTCGCTTATTCGGGAGGAGCGTAGCCAGCAAGAAGCTTTAGCCACGTGGCGAACCCTGCGTGAGCAGGTAGCGCGTGCCGCTGAAGAATACGGGTACGCCCCGATACAGTTGGCCAGCGGAAACCTGACGTGGACGGAGCTCCCGCCGCGCCGCCCCAGTGATGAGCTGGAACCCGGCTATGAGGACACCGGCGAACTCAAGCTCGATCCGGAAGCGATGCGGGCCTGCGCGGAGGAGGCCGCGCAGGCTGCGGAAGGCACTCAGGTGGAGGCGCAGGCCGGGTTTGCGGAGCCACTCGAGCAGCCCGCCGCGCAAAGCGGCGAAGAAAGCCGGCAGGTGCGTGAAGTGAGCGTACCGATTGTCTACCGCTTGCTACGGGTGGAGGACGTGGGCACCGATGCCCTCATCCAAACCACCCCGGCCCTGTCCGTCAATCCGGATATTGTGAGTGCACTGCGCCAACACGGCGCCCCGGTGCGGGAATTAGCCCAGCTCACCCGGGTGGAACGGGCCACCGAAGATGAACTTATTACCCGGGTGCGACGCCTGTCCCACCTCTATTTGCCCGGGGCGTCCTACCGCCCTCAGGTGCTCTTGGGGATGTTTGCCGATCCGGCCGCGCGGGCCATTACCGATGCCGAGCTGCTGCGCCCCGTCATGATTCGTTCCGGGGTGCTTGCGGCGATTGCCGGTGATCGGGGTACCCACCAGCTCACCAGCGCCCCGCTTCCTCCGGCCGAGAAACGTGACCGGGCTCCGGAGGGCGAACGCGGGGTGGGCGATTTGGATGTGGCCGAACTTGCCGCGGTGGAGGCCGTGGCAACTGGCCGCGACGTCGTTATCGATACCCCGCCGGGAAGTGCGGACGTGACCACCCTGGTGGCGATTGCCGCGGATGCAGCAGCATCCAGCCGTTCCGTTCTTTATATTCCCGGCAGTAGGGCGCGGCGCGCGGCGGTGACCGCGCGGGCTGGAGAACTCGGTGTGGGCGAACTGCTCATCGACCTCTCTGATATTAACGACGCGGCTTTGCGGCTGCGCCAGGGCCTGCGCCAGAAGTTCCCGCAGATTGACGAAGAACGCACCCTGGCCGTGCGCCGCGATCTCAAAGCGGCCCGGCGCAGCCTGCGCGGTTACGTGAACGCCCTGCACGCCATCGATCCGGTATGGAATACCTCGGTGTATAACGTGCTCGAACATTTGGCTGAGCTTGCCGCACAGCCCAAGGGGCCGGCCACGAAAGTGCGCCTGGATGCCACCGCCGCCGCGCGGGTGCGCGAGGAGCGCGAGGCGGTGCTCGAACGGCTCGCGGAAGCAAGCCGTGCCGGCGCCTTTACCGGGGGCGGGAATTCGGAATGGTTGCGCGCGCAGGTCCGCACGGAGGATGATGCCGCCCGCGCTTTCTCCACCGTCACCCGCATGGCCACCGAAACACTTCCCCTGGTCATGGAGCAATCCCAGCGAGTGGCCGGGGAAACCGGCCTGGCGCGCCCGAAGACATTGGCGCAGTGGATGGAACAAATCAAGATGCTCGAAGGGATCTCCGATACTCTCGAGGTCTTCAAACCGGCTATCTACGAACGTTCTGTTGCCGATATGGTGATCGCCACCGCGAGCGATGAATGGCGTGCCGAACACGGCGAAAGCATGAAACGTGCCCAGCGCCGCGCTCTCACCAAGCAGGCCCGCGATTTTGTGCGCCCGGGGATCCGGGTGGCGGATATGCACGCGGCCCTGAGCGAAGTGGCACGCCAGCGCGATATTTGGCGCCGCTACAGCGCGGAAAGTGATTGGCCTACCCTCCCCGAGGGCATGACGATGATCCGTGCGACGGCCGCGGAAGTGGACGGGCAGGTGCGCGAACTCGAAGAATTCCTCCCGCACCGCGCTGGCCTGCGCCGCGAGCCCATCGAAAATGTGCTGGCCTTTGCGCGCGCTCTGGTCTCCCAGCGTCGGGTGCTTGATTCGCAGCCGCGCCGCATCGACCTCCTCCACGACCTTGAGGATAGTGGCCTGGGCGATTTCGCTCGTGATATGGCTCGCCGTGAAGTAAGCGGGGACGCGGTGGCTGCCGAACTTGACCTGGCCTACACCAATTCTGTGTTTGAGCAGCTCATTGCTCGTAACACCGTGCTGGCCCAGGCTGGTCCGCAGCAGTTGGCCCTGCTTGTACACACTGTGCGGGACCTGGATCGCGAACATGTGGAGAGCTTGCCCGGGCCGGTGCTGCGCGCCGCGATCACCCATATGCAAGAGGTTGCCCGCAAACAGCGCGAAGAAACTGTGGCTGTGGATCGTTACTTGGCCCGCGCTGGAGTGAGCGCGCTGGCCGACGTGACTGCCTCGGCAACCGCGCTGGTCCAGGCGGCACGCCCGGTGTGGGTGGTACCGCCGGCGCTGGTTCCTGAACTCATTCCCACTTTGCCCTGGGCGGATGTGGTGATTCTGGACGGTATCGAGGATGTTTCGCTGGCCGCGGTGGTCGCCCTCATGGCGCGTGGCTCGCAGCTCGTCGTTTTCGGTGACGTGGCGCGGGCTGGTGCGGAGAGCGCGCTCGCGGCTTTGGCTGATGCGCTCCCGGTGTGCGAACTTCCTACCTTCCGTGCGCATCACGACGATCTTGCTCTCGCTTGTTTGCGCACCCTCGGGTACGACGACGCCGACCGCGCCGCTCCGGCGGGGCGGGCGCGCCGGGCTAACCGCCTGCACGTGGTGGACGGGCGCGGGGTGCCCTCCCCGAATACCGGGATGGTCGAAGCTCCCAGCGCGGAAGTGGATGCGGTGGTGGATGCGGTGGTGGATCACCTCCTCACCCGCCCGGAAGAATCCCTCGCGGTTATTACGATTTCGCGTTTGCATGCCGTTCATGTGCGGGCGGCGGTGGAACGTACCATCGCGAATAGCCCGGCCCTGGCTGAGGCAGGTGAGTCCGCGGCTAGCCTGGTGCCGGTGGTGGATATCACCGGAGCGAGCGGGTTGCGGCGCGACCGGGTTATATTCTCGGTGGGCTTCGGGAAGACGGTGCACGGCCGGGTTCTGCACACGTTCGGGCCGCTCACGGAACCGGACGGCGCGCGCTACCTGAGTGAGGCGCTCCTGGTTCCCAGCCGCTATATGAGTGTTATTTCTTCGTTGGGACCCGGTGATATCGGGGTGGATGATCTTTCCGGTGCAGCTCCTCGGCTGCTAGCTACCCTGCTCGAGACGGCCGCCCGGCAAGAATTACTCATCGGGGCGGACGAGGATGTGGCCAAGGCCAGCCCGTTGCTTTTCGATCTAGCCGCGCGCCTGCGCGGACGCGGGCTTTTCACCGCGCTCTACTACGGGTACGACGCAGGTTTGCGCATCCCGCTTGTTGTTGCTGAACACGAAGGTGATTGGCGGGTGGCTGTATTGACCGACGACGCTGATTACGTTGCCGAACCTTCCCTGCGCCGCCGTGACCGCTACCGGGTCGAGATGCTCGAGGATTTGGGCTGGAAAGTGGTACAAACCTTCTCCTCCTCGATTTTCCTCGATCCGGAAGCTGAAGCGGATCGTATTGAAGCGCTCGTGCGGGTGGTGCGCCGTGACGAGGCTGCCGCGCGCCACCGGGCGGAAGATACCCCCGTTTTTGGCGCGGACGTAGCTGATGAAGCATATTCTGCTCGGGCGGGAGCCGCGGATGAGCCGGGTGTGACGGACGCGGCGGATGAAGCAGGGCCAGCGGGTGCTGGAAAGCCGGGCGATACCGGTGTTGAAGGTCAGCAAGGCGAGCCCGGCGCGGTAAGGTCGCACGTGCCAGCCGGAAGCAGCGAGCAGGAAGCAAAGCCTGCTGCGGTTTCAGATCCGGAAGCTTCACGCCGGGCCCGGGGAAAGAAACCCGCGGTGCGGCCGGGGTTGCCGCTGGCCGCCTACTCGGACGATCAGCTTGATGACGTGGTGGCTTGGATAGCCTCCGACGGGGTGGCCCGGACGTCCGAGCAGCTGGTGGAAGAACTGCGTAGCGAGCTGGATATCCGCCGCCGTGGCCCCCAGGCCGATGCCGTGCTCGGTAATGTGGTGCGCCGCTCCGGTCTGGCACAGGACTAGGTGCGCGGCGGTGGCAAGTAACACGCATTCCGGACGCACCCACCGAGCTGTGGTGCGCCTGTCCGAAGTGGACGCCCGGCGGATAGAAAGCGGCGAACTCAAGGACGCCGCCGAAGCTCTCCGGCGCCTCGCGCGCGGCGAAGGGGGAGCGACCCTACCGCACCCGGATACGCCCACCAAAAAATCGGCGTTAAAAAATAGCGTCCCGGGGGCCAGCATCGTGGCGCCCCGGGACACGGTCGCATCCGCTCGTGAGATTCGCACGCGGGATATCGTGGCGCGCACCGCTCACGAGCAGACCATCCTTGACGAACGCCCGCCGCATTTCGGCAAGCTCTAAGCGGCAGCGCACTCCGAAAAACAGGGAAGTTCCGCACGTGCGCAGACTTGCGCGCACTAGCGCAAGCTCAAGCGATTAGTCGCGCTTAGCCCGCAGCTCGTCACGGATCTCCTTGAGAAGGATGAGCTGGGGATCTTCCGGGGCCTCAGCGGCCGGCTTAGCGTGGCGTTCACGCAGCTTATTCATGGGGAGAACCAGGAAGAAGTACAGTGCGAAAGCCACGATGAAGAAGTTGACCACAGCGGTGAGGAAGCTACCGAATTGAATTTCGCCTCCGCCCAAATGCCACACAAAATTACCGTCGAAGTTCGGCTGCCCGAAAATGGCGGCGATAAGCGGCATGAGAATGTGGTCCGTCAGGGACTTCACCACGGCGGAGAAAGCCGCACCGACGATAACACCGACGGCGAGGTCCATGACATTACCTTGCATAACAAACTTCTTAAAACCTGCGAGCACCTTGCATCCTTTCGCGCGGAAAGCCACCGGGACTACCCCGATGGTAGAAACTATGGAGGGGGTACCAGTACTGCCCGCAAAGAATCTGCGGCAGCGTAACCCACAATAAGATTAGCGTCTTTTTCGCGAACAACCAGGTACAGCACTCGATATGTGACGCCCTCGGAGAGCATACCGGTGTTCTTTTCTTCTTCCCCGATCCCCACCACCGCCGCCCGGTCTACCAGCCGAACCGCTCCGGCTTCTGCGCTGTGTTCCGGGGCCGGCGCATATAGCCCAATAAAATTACCCGGCTCAATAAAGCTCCCGGTCCCATCGGATGCTACCCGCACCGCGACCACCACGTGCCCGGCGGGTGGATCGCGTAAAAATTCTTGGGAAAGGAGCAGCCCGCGAGCCAGGGGATAGCCGGCCGGAATATTAGCAGCTAGGCGCTGCCCGTTAGCCTCAGCGGCCGTGGTCAGTGCATTATCTGGAATAAGATCCCGGGCCACGGTGCGCGCCTCCACATCGCGCCCGCTCAGCACGTGCCCGGCCGGTAGATGACGGCGTGCTACTAACACGTGCCCGGTATCTGGGTAGCGGCGCTCGATAGCCTGAAGAATGGTGAAAAAAGCCAGGATGGCAACCCCGGCTAGCAGCAGATGGCGTGCGCGCCACAGCCGTGTGTGGAGTCCGGTCATGGCTCGAGGCTAGCGGGAGCTAATCAGCTGCGAACCAGAACTAGGCCCTTGTGTGGATACCGGCAGCGTTTCGCGGAGTTGGGGATAAACCGAGCTGCGTCGTCGTCCTTACTTTTGCGTAGAGCTTCCACCCGAAGAACGTGAGTCATTGTGGTAGAAACCCGAGCCTTTGAAAACAATTGCGCTGATCCCCGCCATTACCTTCTGCAAGGAGTCTTTCCCGCATTCCGGGCAGGTAACCAGGGCGGCGGCTGTCATCGACTGGTGTGCATCAAAATGGTGACCGCAATTATCGCAACGGTAACTGTAGGTAGGCACGTTCTTCCTTTCCGGGCCGGTGGCCGAGCCGAGGTGCGGCCGGCACAAGCCGTACGGCGCATTATTCTAGCGCGTGGCACGTGCCCTCGGGGAAGTGGCCCGTAACTCCTAGTGCATAGGGGTATGCCCGCCCAGGTCCACCACGGTTTCAGGAAGGAGGACGTAGCGCACCGGCACGTCCATCTCATCGTGGGGGAGGGGAGTGTGCACGTATTCTTCGGGCCATACCAGGGCGCCCACCGGGGTGGAGCTATCGAGCTGCTTGAGGACGCGGTCGTACCAGCCCCCGCCCTGCCCCAGGCGCACGCCATCGTGATTGACGAGCAGCGCGGGGATAAAAGCGGCATCAACCTCGCGTAATACCGCGGAATCCAGGGCTTCACCCCGAGGTGCGGGCGGCCGGCCGGGAGCCTGATCGGTAAGATTATCCGCGCCGGTATAGCGCGCCCACTGGCGGGTGAGCCCGGGGCCGAGCTTGGGGACAAGGAGGGTGCGCCCGCTGGCCACAATCGCATCGCACAGAGCACGGGTACCCGGTTCGTTAGCGACGGAAATATAACCGGCAACTGTGGTGGCGGTGCCGAGGAAATCCAGCACGGTAGTGACCCAGCGGGCCTCGGCTTCCTCACGGGCAGCGGGCGTGCGCTTGGCTCGAGCCGCGCGCACCGTTGCGCGCAAGGATTGTTTGGCTTCCGGCAGCGCCATCGCGGAGACATCAGGAAGAGATATGGTGTGGTCGGTCATGGCACCAGTGTGGCACGAGCGGCTGGATGCCCGCTAGGAGTAAGGCCCTTTGCGGATGGAGGCAAGGCCCGTGCGCGCGGCGTTAGCGCTGGCAGGCCCCCAAACCGGTACGCTGTGCTGTGTACCGAGGAGGAATGCGTGAAAACAGTAGCCGAGCAACTCGATGAATTCTTAAAGGTCGCCCAGCCCCTGGAGGCTCTCGATGTGGAGCTTGCTGACGCGATGGGGTGTATTCTTGCCGAAAACGTTGTCGCCACTGTTGATGTTCCTCACACCGACCTGGCGGCCCTGGACGGTTACGCGGTGCGCGCGGACGAAACTTTCGGTGCGGAACCCGCCCGCCCGGTGCATTTCCCGGTGACGGACGATATTTTCGCCGTTACCACCGACCGCATTGCCCACACTCCCGGCGCCGCGGCCCGTATTGCTTCCGGGGCGCGGATACCCACCGGCGCGGACGCCGTCGTCCCCCTGATCGACACGGATCACGGGGAAGCGCAGGTGGATATTACGGCGCGCGTGGCCCCCGGGGAGAATGTGCGTGCGCAGGGCGAGGACCTGCGGGCCGGCACCACGATTCTGGAGGAAGGCACCCGTATCGGGGCGCGTCACATCGCGCTGCTGGCGGCGGCCGGGCGGGACCGGGTGCGGGTGCGGCCGGCGCCGCGCGTCGTCGTGATGTCCGTGGGCGATGAACTGGTGGCGCCCGGAAAAGCTTTGGGGAACGGGAAGATTTACGACGCGAATTCGCACGCGCTTGCCACCGCGGTACGTAACGCCGGGGCGGTTGCGTATCGCGTGCCGGCGGTTTCGGATGACCGGCATATCTTGCGGGAGTCCTTGGAGGACCAGCTGTTGCGCGCCGACGTTATCCTCACCACAGGAGGTTTGAGTTACGGGGGTGGAGATACCCTCAAAGAGGTCCTGTCCCCGCTCGGGTCGATGAGGTTCGACGCCGTCGCTATGAATCCGGGCCGGCACATCGGGGTGGGTACCATCGGGGGCGACGGCGCAAATTCGGCGCTCATGTTCTGCCTGCCGGGCAACCCGGTGGCCGCGCTGGTGTGCTTCGAGGTGTTTGTGCGCCCCTCGCTGCGGAAAATGGCCGGCTACAAGCATGTGACCCCGCGTTCCATCCGGGCCCGGGCGGCGCGCGGGCTGCTCTCCCGGCCCGGTGTGCAAGATTATGTGCGGGTGCAGGTGTATGGGGATCCGCGTGCCGGTTACGAATTTGATCCGGTGGGGGATGTGGAGCTGCTCTCACTGGCGAATTTCGCGAAATCGAACGGGCTCGCGGTGGTGCCTGCCGCTCAAGAAAGCGTGGGCATCGGTGATGAACTGGAGTGCATGATTCTTAACGGCTAGGTTCAGCTCGAGGAGACAGCCCAGATCACCAGTCCCATCCGTCCCACGAATAACATCATTGTTATTCTCTCTACGAAAGTAACGGCGCGTCCCTGCCTGAGTGCCCCACGATTGGTTAAAGTGGCTGTGTGGGGTTCCAGGGATACGCGTTGATGGCAGTGGTTGTGCTACTCATGGTCTATGTCATCCCTGGGGTGTATCGCCGGCGCGTCATCCTCGCGGATGTGCGCATTGACGAACGCTATTCACCCCAGCTACGCACCCTCGCACTGCCGGACGGAACGGCGGGCGTGGAAACTGGTGGGCCAACCGGGGCTATTTTTTTCCGGAAGCCGGAGGTCATCATGGCAGAGAACGACGAACGCGATATTCTTCCACCCAATGCGGGGCGTAATGTGCGCACCCTGGCGCGGGAACGCGCGCGCCGTAAGGCACGTATTTCCCAACGCGCGGCGAACCGCCAGCGCGGTTTCGTGGTTGCGGGCGCTTTAGGCTTGCTTATTGCGGTGCTCGGCGCTCTTGCTTTTACGACGACGATGCCACGCTGGATTTTCTACGTTGCCGTGGGCATCGGGGTGCTGTACGGGGCCGGCTTTGGGTACTTGCTCAGCGAAATGGGGAAGGCGACGGCTCGTGACCGCGAGGATATTGCTGAGCTCACCGAGGAACTCGGTATTCGGAAGACCCGCGGGGCACAGCGCCATTCGCGCCGCCCGGCCCGCCCGCGCCCCGGGCGTTCGGCGGTCTCGGCTGCTTCCGCACATTCGGCTTTGAGTGCGGCCAGCGCGGCGCTGGGAAGCGATGACCTCGGGGCGCTGACGGCTGATGCGAGTCGCAGTGCTGACCTGGGGCGGAGTGCTGATCTCAGTCGGAGTGTTGCGAGCGGGAGTGCGGCCACCATGCCAACGGCGGCCTCCGCGGCTACCGGTGGCGCAGATGCAGCTGGTGAAGGTGAAGCTGCTGGCGATGCTTGTGATGGTGGCGCTGGCGATGCTCGCGATACGCAGGCTGCGAACGCCGAGGAATATGAGGCCGGGGTGAACCCGGGAAAAGCACGGAGCCGGAACGCGGGGGCGCGGGCGCCTAAGCGCCGTTCCGGCATTTCGGTGACCCTTGAGCAAGGGATTATTGCCGCGGAAGATTTCGCTCCTATCGCCGGTTCGCGGCGTGAACAAGCGGAGAAACTTCCCAAGCGTTTCGTGGCCGGGGCGGTCCCGCGCCGCCAGCTGCCTAGCTATACGCTCAAGCCGCAGATCCAACAGCGCACGGTAGCGCCCTACCAGGCTCCAGAAGCTCCCGTTGCTCCGGTGCCCTACCGCCCGAAGGAGATCGGCGAGCGAGTGACCTTCGTGGATGCGGGGGCGCAAGATGTGGCCGCAGCCGCAGCCGCGGCGCCGGCGAGCCAAGCTGCTTCGCAAAGCACCGCGCAGGCATCGAAGGCCGAAGCTGCAGTGCCTTCTGCACAAGCGACTGCACCTGCGCATGATGGCCTCGCGGGTGGTGCGGCTTTGGACGAGTTGCTGCGCAAGCGCCGCGCGTAGCTCTGGCCGGCTGGGTGTCCTGGCTGACTGCTGAGTTGCCGCGCCGCGGGTACTAACTGAAAATAGAAGATCGGGGAGTGGTGTAATAGGAACCACTCCCCGAAGTTTTATTCCGGGCCGTTCGGGTGCTAAACTAATCAGGTCTTTGGGGCTATGGCGCAGTTGGTAGCGCGTCTCGTTCGCAATGAGAAGGTCAGGGGTTCGAATCCCCTTAGCTCCACCATTCTGGCTGATAAATACTCACGCCACATTTCTGTTCATTCACCGAAGTCCGCTTTTCGGAAGTCAGGGATTCAGTTGGACTTCTTCGGCTGGTAAAGCGTGGACATCCAGATCTAGCGCTGGAGCTTCAGTTTTAACAATGAGCTTTTCAATCCTCCCGACAGCCGTGCAGTGCTGTGGAGCATTCGGCGGTGTTCCCTCGATAACTGCCACCTCAATGCGTCCATCAGTTTCCTTGGCGACGGTACGCAACTTGAAACATTTGGGGTCACCCGTGATAGCGGTGAAAGTCAGCTCGTGTGAATCTGTGACTTCGTACTTTGTCCAGTTTATTATTTTTTCCGAGTGTGATGCGCCTTCGCCGCCTGAACAGCCGCATAGCGTAACAATGGCGCTTAGGAGTACGGTTAGCACTCTTCCGATTTGCCTCGGCGGCCATTTAAGCATTCCGACTCCTAGCGCGGTTTATCACCCTGTTTTGATGTATGTGCGGATCTTGGAAAGCCGTAACCCCGGTGTTTTGGCCGAGGCTAGGGATCCTTCCGGGGCCTTCGGTAGTTGAATCTACCAAACGGCTTGAACATGTCAAGATTGCGCTCGGAGTGGGATTGACCTATCGTGCTGCGCAAGCTTGCCGAGGAGTGGGAGAGTTGCTCGGCAACGCTGCTGAAGACAGTTTCGGAGCTAGATACCGAGTTTTGCAAGTAGTGCCGATGGGGACAGGTTGAAGGCGGTCGCAATTCCGATGAGAGTGCGCAGGTGGGGATTCGAAGGTTTCATGTCACCTTTGCGCGCAGATGATCGCCCGTATTCGATTAGCTGCAACTGGTTCGTTTCGATCTCGGCGGCGTGCGCCAACTGTTCTTGCGTGAAACCATAATCGCGGCGAAGCTGCGCTAAATTCCGCCCAAACTCCTTCGCTTCCTGTGCACCCCAGTCCATCACTACAGGATGAGATGCACACCCTCTAGCCGACCACCCTACCGGTAGGGTATTTTGATAGTGGTTCAAGGTTTTGCACCACGCATCCACGCATCCACGCGATCCTGATGGTGGGACAGTGGGGGAGCGTCCGCTGCCAGAAATGGGTTACTGAGTGGCGGTATCTCCTGGGGTGATGCAGATTTTGTGTGGAACTTAGTGCCTGTTGAATAAAAGGAACGACAGAGGAATTTTCCATGAAGAAACGAATCTCAATTCGAGCTGCTGGAGCACTGTGCGGGGTCGCAATGTTGGTCTTATCGGGGTGTTCCGGATCGTCGACTTCGCCTGCTTCTAATTCGAGCGGCGCTGGGCAAATGCAAGAAGGTCCGCAGGAACAGAACAGTCCAAGTTTTGCGTCATTAATGCACGGACAATACGGGCCCGTTGAATCTGTGGTGGTTCAGCTTCCCGAGGACCTCAAGAAAGTGATGGGTGCCGAAGGTGAGGAAATTAGAGTCGAAAAATTCAAAATCACGGGGCATCCTCTTAAGTCTGCAAAATACTGTGCTGTTGACATTGAAACGACCTTCACTGAAGCTGGCAGTCCGGAACGAGCTGCGCAAGACGCGAGGACGGTTTTGGAATATGAAAAAGTGGATGAATGGCTGGAATCGTTGAGGTTGTCAGGAAACCGTGAAGAGGTGTACATGGAAAATGCGCTCTTCGCTGCCGCAAGTATTTATGGAGGGACTTTCTATCCGACACCTTCCTCGACAGCGGTTTTCCTCGACAAAGCTATAGAGGCCGCAGAGAACGGAGATTCGCGAGCGGATGATATATTAAAGCACTTCGATGAGAGTAGAGTTGATTTCAATCAACTTGTTGCGGACTTTAGGGCGAAACGTGCCGAGGCACACGAAGAAGTTGCAAATATACCGCTGCCGGATCTGTTTACTTCTCTCGAGGCGCTGGGTGCGGGCTGGATCGGGATTTGGGATAAGATGCGACCGCTTGCTGATTTTAGCGATTCTTCGCCGGAACCGGGCGTATACGTATCGGAAGACGGAACTAAGGCGATCCGAGTGGGGGACTGTGAGCGTCAAACCGAATCGCAATCGGAAAAATTGGATTTTGAGTCACACGGTAGCAATGATCCTTTGCGCAGCAATTCGGTAGCAAATTTGAGTTACAGCGTTCGCAGTGACGGCATGGTCACGATAACCGGTGCCTCTGTAAAGAAGTATGAACTTGATCCGGCTGGTAATTGGCTAGAGAAGAAAATCTGATTCCTTATAGGTGCGCCAAGCTGGGAAGTGCTTTACACCGCGATTAGTCAGTGGTACCGAAAGGCTGTCGGGGAAATAGGTCGGGGATGGTAGATGATGCTATTGGCCCCGACCTACGCACCTCACCGAACGGCACTGCGGCGCTGAGTACATTTCTCAACCAATGTCAATTTGCCGAGATTATGGTGTGAGGGAAGTGGATTGCCCCGAAAGACGCCCCCAGAATTTTGTCGTAGGCCACTGATAAACTGCGAGCATGTCACAGAGTATTCGTCGTCCTATTGCCGTGGACCTCTTTTCGGGTGCCGGCGGGCTTTCTCTCGGCCTTGAGGAAGCCGGGTATGACGTTACCGCGTCCGTTGAATACGATCCCATCCACGCTGCCGTCCACGAATTTAATTTCCCCTACGGCAAGACATTCTGCGCGGACGTGCGTAACGTCAGCGGCGCTATGATCCGCTCCGAATCAGATATTCAGGACCAAGAGATTCACCTTGTGGCGGGAGGCCCACCCTGCCAGGGCATCTCACTGATAGGTAAACGCGTTTTGGACGATGAACGTAATTCCCTCCTCAAGGAATTTGTTCGTTTAGTACTGGAATTGCGCCCGCGCTACTTTGTGATGGAAAACGTTGCGGGGCTAACCGTCGGCTCGCACCGGCAGCTCCTCGACGAAGTTATCGCACTATTTGTCTCTCACGGGGACTATCGCATTGTCGAGCCAGTATCGGTGCTACAGGCAGCAGATTTTGGCACTCCACAATCTCGCAAAAGGCTCTTCTTATTGGGATATCGGCAGGACTGCCCGTGCCCCAGCTACCCGAGTCCACGGTATACGCCACGCCGTATCGATGGTTCACTCCCGGAAGAGAGTCTGTTCCCGTTGGGTCCCAGTGTCAGTGACGCTCTTGCAGATCTCCCCGATGCAGATACTTTTGAGGAATTGCTGCGCGGTGACTCGGTGGCGAGTACTGAATATTTGGAACCAAGCCCCTACGCGGCAATCCTGCGTGGTGTCACACAAGATCTGAGGAACTACGCCCGGCCGCGCCCGGCCGTGGGTAATCGGCTTACTGCATCCGCACGAACAGTTCATACTCAAAAATCAATTGATCGATTCACCGCTACTCTTCCCGGAACAACCGAACATATCAGCAGATTCCTTCGGCTTCACCCAGAAGGAATCTGCAATACCTTGCGGGCCGGTACTGCCTCAGACCGTGGTGCGTACACAGCTCCCCGCCCTATTCATCCCGTCCATCCTCGGGTAATTACAGTACGGGAAGCAGCACGTTTGCACGGCTACCCGGATTGGTTCAGATTCCACGTAACCAAGTGGAACGGCTTCAGAGAAATCGGAAACTCCGTTCCTGTCATGCTTGGCCGCGCGGTAGCCGCAGAGCTACTCAAGGCTGATAACGTAACGCCTACCCGCGGTGAATTCACCTCGCTCGGCGATGAAGCATTACTTTCTTTCACCGCGACCGAGGCCCAAACATATTTTGGCCTGAAAGAACGTGTTATCCCGCAACGTACCAGAGCTGCAGGTTAGGAGATTGGGATGGCAAGCCAGAATAGATACGCACAACTCATTAATTGGGTGTTTCATCGTCATTACAAAAACGGCGACACGGAAGTATTGTGGGAACGCCACGAACTGATCGAGGCTGCGCAAAACCTAGATGTTGCCGTTCCGAAAAACCTCGGCGATGTCATCTACTACGTAAGATTCCGGGCTCCTATGCCACCAGAAGTAGCCCAGGCAGCTCCTGATGGGAAGGAATGGGTGATCAGGGGGCGAGGGCAGGGAAAATACGCCTTCCGTTTAGTCAATCGGATCAGAATCACACCTAGCCCCGCACTGGCGGTGATAAAGCTTCCGGATGCTACCCCTGAAATTGTTTCCAGTGCTGCGCTTGGGGACGAGCAAGCACTCTTAGCGCTCGTA
Source organism: Actinotignum schaalii (assembly GCF_028864145.1). GTDB lineage: Bacteria > Actinomycetota > Actinomycetes > Actinomycetales > Actinomycetaceae > Actinotignum > Actinotignum schaalii_B. The sequence goes on from NZ_JARBHJ010000018.1 coordinate 31,397, forward strand.
CGCTACAACCGCATTATCGATATTTTCCTAGGTATTGCGGCATATTCGCTTCAAAACCATTTGCGCACATCGGTTACTGATATCGGCCAAGTAGAAACTGATGAAGTATATGTCGGAGTTGATAGCAATGGCCGCCAATACGTTATTCCAGTGCAGGCAAAGGGGCGCCAGGACGACATCGGTATTACTCAGACCGAACAAGACATCGCCTTATGCGCTGAAAAATGGCCACATCTTGTGTGCCGTGCAGTCTCGGTGAAATTTGTTTCTGGACGGCGTCTCGCCATTTTCGAGTTGACTGTGCAAAATGACGAAATTCGAGTAGTGCGGGAAGCCCATTATGATCTGGTTCCTGCGCACGATATTTCACCCGATGATTTACTCCAGTATGGACAGATAGCTAGCCGTTGATAGGTATTGAACACCACGGCCGGAATACCTGGTGAAAATCAATCATGGTGGGCCAGCAAGAAACTCTCGCTGGCCCACCGGTGTTGATATACGTGGGCAGATGCAGCATGCGGGTAGGCGTGAGCCGCTGTCACCCACTGTCTCGCCCCGCTTAGCGTACAGCCGTACGCTCGGTGAGGCGCCGGTGGGAGAGCGTGAGAACGCGATCCGCGCCGCGGGCAATATCCGCGGAGTGCGTGACAAGAATGACGCACTTGCCGTGCAGATGTGCGGCGTCGTGCAAAATCTGGACCACGCCACGCGCGGTATCCTCATCAAGATTCCCCGTCGGTTCGTCCGCAAGAATCACCGGCGCGGGGGAGGCCAGCGCCCGTGCAATCGCCACCCGCTGCTGCTGCCCACCGGAAAGCCGCAGCACATTACGGCGAATCTCATCCTCACTCAACCCCAGCTCCAGCAGCACGGAACTATCCGCCCGCCGATCCACCAACCGTACATTTTCCAGCGGCGTCAAGTAATCAATGAGATTGTAATTCTGGAACACCAGCGAAATATGGGCACGGCGGTGATGGGCATAGCCCGTCGTCGCAATATCTACACCCTCAAAAAGCACCGCGCCCTTCGTGGGCGTATCCAAACCCGCCAGCAAACTCAACAGTGTCGATTTCCCGGCACCCGAAGCGCCCAGCAGCGCCGTAACTGTACCCGGCTCGAAACCCGCGCACACATCGGTCAGCACCTTCGCGCCGCTACCCGGGTAGCTATAACTCACGTGATCAAGTTCCATAACATTCATAATCTTTTCCTAACTCAGTGACGAAAGAATCTGCCGGGGAGACCGGCGCAAAATCGGAAACAGCGCAATCGCCAGCGCCACGGCAAGAATCCCGGCGCCGATACCCAGCGCCCACACAATATCCGCGCCGCTCACCGCGACCGGAGGTAACCCGGCCAGCGCGCCCGGTGCCGCACCGTCCACAACGGCCCGCCCCACCAGCGCGGTGAGCTGGCGCCCCGCAAGAATAGCGACGCCGCCGCCAGCCAGTGCTAGCGCGCCCAACTCAAGCGCGAAACCGCCGGCAATCACGCGGCGCCGCTGCCCGAGCGAAAGCAAGACCCCAATTTCCCGCATGCGCCCGCGCACCCAGAGGGCCAACACCGCGGCGGCAATCACCACGCCGGCCACGCACGCACCGCTGAGCAGCGCACTCAACAGGCCTTCCACGCTATCCACCGCGCGCAGCACCCCACTGAAACTCGCGGCATTGTGCTCATAAGTAAGGTCAGGAAGCGCGGTGCGGGCCGCGGCCAAGCTCGCGGGTAACTCGCTCGCGCTCGCGGTGAAACACCGCACCCGGGTGGCGCCCGCATCCCCGCTGAGCTCGCCGCCGGCCGCGCTATCCACGAGGATGCGATTCGCAGCCGCGCTTGCCGGCAACCCGGAAGGATTCGGGGTGGTGCCGTCGAAAATCCCGGTGACGGTGCGGGTGACCTCACCGGCCGGGCCGCGCAGCCGCAGCTCATCGCCAAGTCGCAACCCGTTCGCCTCGGCGAAATCACGGTGGATGAGGGCGCCCGGTTCCGCGCCGTTGTTCATCTTTCCGGACGCGAGCCGGTAGAGCTTGGCCGCGAAAGCGGGGAACCGCGCCGGATCGTTACTTGCGGTCACCGTCACCGCCCCCACGACGCCGGCATCCAATTGCACCCCGCCCGCGGTGGCCACGGCTCGGACTCCAACCGGAGTGGCCAAAATATCTTGCTCGGTGGCAGTGCTTGTCACCCCTGGCAGCGCCGCGAGCTGGCTGGCCTGGTCCGGACTCAGAGTGGGCGCGGCTTGTGTCAGCGGATTATCGCCGGGGTTGGTGTTGGGGCTATCGCTGGGGACCGCATCGCCCGGTGCATCGCCCGGCGTATCGCCCGGCGCGCTCTCCGGTACTCCGGCAGCCGCGCCATCCGCATCACTGGGCGAACCGGCCGGTGCACTCGCAACGAAACCGGCTCCCACCTGGGCATCAATAGCGGTGCGTAGCTGGCCCATCGCTCCGCGCACCCCGGCCTGCGCCACCAGCGCCGTAAAAATCAAACTGATGACCACGAAAAGTAGGGCGTTGCGGACCGGGCGGCGCCGCAGCGCGAGCCCGGCGCGCGCTCCCGCGCTCATGGGCACGGGGTGCTGGGACCCCTGTGGCGGGTGGCCACCTGCCTGGCCACTCCCGGGAGTTACCCCACTCATGCCGCGCTCACCAGCAGTTTGCGCGGGGAAGTGCGCAGCATGGGGAGAGCCGCCAGCACGGTTGCCCCGATGAGCACGGCGAGGGTGAGGGCCAGGGCGAGCGTCGTCGTACCCGCACTCAACTGGACTGCAAGATCATCCAAGGTTCGCGTGGCCGTGGTGACATCCACCCCGCCACCCAGCGGGGCCTGCGAGGTGAGCTCCTCCATTCCCGACTTCTTCACCGAGGCGAGCACGCTCGTTCCCACCCGCTGGGCAACAACGGTACTGAGGGCCACCCCGGCTGCTGCCGCCGGGATACTAATAAAGATCAGCTCCACCAGGTATTGGCCCAGAATCTTCAGTTTCGAGGTGCCGATAGCGAGCAGCACCCCGGTTTCGCGGCGGCGCTCGCGCAGCCAGAGCACCAGCACCAGGCTGAGGAGCGCGAGGGCGAGGATCGTCGTCGTGATAATCGCGCCCGTCATCACGCTCTGCACCCCGGCCACCGCGCCGGTGATACCGGTAAGCAGTTGAGAGGTGCGGGTGAGCTGATAGTTACGCCAATCGATAGGTAGGCCACGCGCCTCATTCATCACCGCTTCGCTATCGGCGCCTTCGGCCACGAAGAAAGTGGTGTCTTGATAAATCTCCGTTTCCGGGGTGTAGGCGTAGAGCGCGCGGGTGGTGGCGAGGTCCGTGTAGACCGCGTTCGCGAAAAGCTCGAGGCGGCGCGCGGCCGGCTGCGGATTATCCCCGCGCACCAAGCCCACGATCTCCACGGTCACTTCCGCGGTTGATTTCTTCGTATTGTCGTAATCATAAGGATTACCGCGCAGGGTGAGTTTCGAGCCAACGGTCAGGCCGTTGAGCCGCGCCAAATCCTCGTGAATAATCGCCTTATTTTTATCTTCGCGGGTGATGTGCCGCCCGGCCACCAGCTCCAGGGTGCCGCTGCGAATATTCGTTTCATCCGCGCTGGCACTTACTCCGCGTACGCTCACGGCATTACCGAGTTGCGCCTCGCGCTTGGCATCGTATTCCTGGCGGTCCAGCCGGGCCACCTTGGCGTTCACAAGATCCGCGGTCACATCCTGGCGTGCCGTGAAACGATCCACTCCGGGCAGTGCTGCGATCCGCTCCACGTCCGCGGGTTTGACCGTCCCGCCCCCGCGTGGGGTACCGGAATTATAGGGGGAGTTTTCCAGCACGAAACCGGATCCCAGGGTGTGTTCCGCGTCGCGGCCCGCCGCTGCCGATGCCGTTTTCACCGCCCCGGCCGAAACCAGCACGGTTACCACGGCCGTGATGATGACGAAAAGAAGGAGGGTACGGATATGTTTTCGGGTGACGTAACGCCACGCGCGTCCAGCTAAGGTCACTACCGGGTACCTTTCACGTCTTCGGGAAAATTTCTGATAGGCACTAGCATTTCTCAGCTTACTGGAGACTTCCTGGAGGCTTCGTGAAGAGATATGAAAAGCCCTGCGTGCCGCGAGCCCTGCGTGCCGCGAGCCCTGCGCGCCGCGAGCCGTGTGCGCCGGGTTGGCTGTGCTTGACCACGGGTATTGCGAGCGGCGGGGAGCCACTATGATGGGAGAGCGGCGCTCTTTTCCCGCACCCACCCTCAGCGAAAGGCGAGCATGCAGTTCATCTCCACCCGTTCCGGGATGGAACCGGCTTCTTTCACCGATATTCTGCTGGACGGCCTGGCCCCGGACGGCGGCCTGGTGGTACCCGAAAGCATCCCGCATGTGGATGCCGCCCAGCTTGAAGCGTGGCGCGGCCTGAGCTATCCGGAGCTGGCAGCGGCGATTATCGGCCTGTACGCTACCGATATTCCCACCGCGGATCTTGAGCGTCTCACCGCGGCCGCCTATAGCCCGCAGAACTTCCCGGGCGGGGTGCCGCTGCGCCGCGTGGATGACACGCTGGTCTTGGTTGGCCTTTCGGAAGGCCCCACCATGGCTTTCAAGGATCTCGCGATGCAGTTCCTGGGCCAGGCCATTCCCTACGTGCTGGCTGCCACCGGGCGTGACCTCACTATCCTGGGTGCTACTTCGGGGGATACGGGTTCCTCGGCGGAATACGCCTTCCGCGGCCAGCCGGGCGTGCAGGTGGTCATGCTTTCCCCGCGCGGGCGGATGTCCGCGGTGCAGCGCGCCCAAATGTATTCCCTTCAGGACGCCAATATCCACAATCTCGTTGTCGATGGCGTTTTCGACGACTGCCAAGACATCGTTAAAACACTCAGCTCTGATATCGACTTCAAAACGCGCTACCGCATCGGAGCGGTCAATTCCATCAATTTCGGGCGCATCGCCGCGCAAATTGTCTACTACTTCTGGGCGTGGTTGCGTTACACCGATGGCACGTTCGCGCGGGATAGGAACGACGACGACGCCGCTGGCGCGGCTGCCCCTACCGCTCCCGGTGCTGCGGGCGGGGCGCGCGGCGAGGCCATCCGGGTGGATTTTTGTGTGCCCTCCGGTAATTTTGGCAATATTTATGCCGGCCACCTGGCGCGCTGCATGGGTCTGCCCATCCGCCGCCTGCTACTGGCCACCAACGAAAATAATGTGCTGGAAGAATTCTTCACCACCGGGCGCTACACCCCGCGCTCGCGGGAGCGTACATTCGCCACCTCCAGCCCGTCCATGGATATTTCCAAGGCATCCAATGTGGAGCGTTTCATCTACCAGGTGCTGGGGGCGGAGTTCCCGGTTGCCTGGGAGCAGCTGAACGCCACCGGAACTCTGGATATGCACACGTATCTGCCGGAATTTGGGGAGAAATTCGGCTTCGCGGCCTCATCATCCCATCATGCGGATCGGCTGGCTGCCATTGAGTGGACCTACCGCACCAGCGGGATCCTCATTGACCCGCATACCGCGGACGCGGTTACGGTGGCCCGCCGCCTAAGCGATGGCACGGTCCCGGTCCTCGCCATGGAAACCGCCCGCCCGGAGAAGTTCGCGCATACCGTCCGCGAAGCGGTCGGGGATGCAGCCGATGACCTGGAGGAACGCCTGACCGGGCTGCTGGCCCTCCCGCAGCGTGCAACCCAGGTTCCCGCCGATCCGGAAGCGGTGCGCGAGTATATCGCCACGCATTGCGCTTAGTGGGCCGCCGGGCGGGTTTCCCGCGCGGCGCGAGGCGCCGCGCGCGTCGTCGTACCTCTATATTCCCGCGCCGGAAACAGGCTGGATCCGGGTAGTATATGAGGTAATGAGCCGCGCGATTGGCGCCGTTGCCCGCGCACGAGCCTAGACAGAACGGGGTGTATCCATGGCACGCATTTTCGTTGTTGGAAGCATGAATTCCGATACCTTCCTTAAGGTGGAGAATTTTGTGGAGCCGGGAGAAACAATTTCTGCCCTCAGCTCCCACACCGCGCTAGGCGGGAAGGGTCTCAATCAGGCGGTTGCCGCGGCCCGTATGGGAATCCCCGTGACTATGGTGGCTGCCCTCGGGCGCGATGCCGTGGGGGATGCCGTTGCGGCTGAGCTCGCCGCGGAAGAAAATCTTGATATGGATGCCGTGCTGCGGGTGGGTGAACCCACCGGGCAGGCCATGATCCAATCCGATGCAGATGGCGAAAATGCCATCGTGGTGGTGGCCGGTGCGAATGCCGCGAATACTCCGGAGAATGTGGTGGAGCGTCTCGCCGCGGTAGAGAGCGGCGATATTGTGGTGTGCCAATTGGAAATTCCCGAACCCGCGGTGGCGGCCGCATTGGCGGAGGCAAAGAAACGCGGGGCCACCACGGTGCTCAACGCCGCCCCGGCCGCCCCGGTGGGCCACCTCCTGGAGAATGTGGACGTGCTTATCGTGAACGAAACCGAGGCGGATACCATTTTGGGAACCAAGGTGACCGACCGCGCCCAGCAGCTCCACCTGCGCTACGGCGGTTCCATTGTGGTGACGCTGGGAAGCCACGGCTGCCAGTATATTGACGCCTACCTGCCCGACGCCGATGTCAAGGCCGATGCGCTGCCCGCCCACCACGTGGAGGTGGTGGATACCACCGGCGCGGGTGATGCTTTCGTGGGAGCTTTCGCAGCTGCCCTGGCCGTGGGTGAATCACTGGCCACCGCGGCCCGCTGGGGCACGGCCCTCGGTGCCATTGCTACCGGGGCTTCGGGGGCGCAAGGCTATACGGCTAGCCGTGCGGATGTGGTGGCGCTGGCCGGTGTCGGCACAGCTAGCGGCGCCGGCACGGAAGCCGCGGCCAAGTAGAGCACTCGTGAGCCCAGCACCACCCCGAAAGGTTTCTTTGTGCAGCCCGTAGCTACCGATCTGAGCCTCCTGCGCGAGGCCGCCGCCAGCGTGAAACTCGTTGTCGTTGATATGGATGGCACCTTCCTCCTGCCGGGGAAGATTTTCCCGGAACGCGGCAATGAGCTGGTGGCGCGCCTGCGAGAACGTGGCATTATTTTCTGTCCGGCTTCCGGACGGCAGTACCAAACCCTCGCGGATATGTTTTCTGCCCACGTGGAAGGCATGCCCATTATTGCGGAGAACGGGGCGAATGTGCGCCGTGACGGCGAGCCGCTCGCCACAACTACCTTGCCTCGGGAAACCAGCGCGCGGGTCGTGGAGATCGTGCGCGAGCTCAGCGCAGCCGGGGAAGATGTGGGCACGGTACTCTGCGGGGAGAAGGCCTACGCCGAACGCAACGATACCGCGTTCCTGGATGAAACCCTCGCTTATTATCACGCGAATGCGATCGTCCCCGACCTCATGCCCCATACCGAGGGGATTTACAAAATTGGGGTGCTCAGTTTCGCCGATCCGCTCCAGCGCGTGATCCCGCTGTTGGAAACTCTCGGGCCGGGCGTGGATGTGGTGCGCAGCGGCGAGCTGTGGACGGACGTCAACCCCTCCGCGGCCACGAAAGGCACCGGCCTGGCCGGCCTCCAGGCGAGCCTGGGCATCAGCCCGGCGCAGACCCTGTGCTTCGGGGATTTCAATAATGACATCCCCATGTTTGAGCACGCGCATTTCAGCTTCGCCATGGCGAATGCCCAGCCCGATGTGGTGGAGGCCGCCCGCTACGTGGCGCCCTCCAATGCGGAGGAAGGCGTGATTACTGTGCTCAGCGACCTCTTCGAGCTGGGCCTTTAGCCATAAAATCCGCTAGTTTTGCGGGTCCTGCTGCGGTTCTTCGCCCTCGCGCGGTTCTTGTACGGGCTGCGTTTCCGCGGGCGCTACGCTTTCCCCGTGGTCCGTATTTTTGGGCGACGCCGCCGCAGCTGGCGCAGCGGGCGGTGCCGGCGGGAAAACGGGATTCTGTGGCGGGAACTGCGGGTTCTGGCCGCCGGAAACTTTACCGGGCTGCGCCGGGACGGCTGCCGCGGTAGGTGTCTTCGCGATTTGCCAGATACCGAAACCGAACATGAGCACGGCGGCCACCGCGAGCAGATAGAAGCCAATTCCGGGAGCAATATTCACATCTACACCCTGGGATTGCCCGTAGGCAATGATGGTATCCGCATCCGAGGGCTTGATATTAATAACCAGGTAAATCCCCACGATAACCGCGCCGACAATGCCGCCCGAAGACCACGTTTTGCGCACCGCGGCGGGTGCCTGGCGCACCAGCCCCACGAAAGCACCAATCGCGCCCAAGGCCAGGCCGATGGTGATGAAAATGGCCACCGATTTGGTATCCGTTTCCCACAGTTTGACACCGAAATCTTCCGATTGGGTGCCGGCGCTCATATGCAGGGTCCAGAAGTGCAGTGCCGTGCCAATAAAACCGATGATGGAACCGGCCAGCACGCCGATCGGGGCAGCTAGCGGTGGTGTGGCGCGTACCGCCGGAGTGCCTGCGGCCTCGGGCAGGGGAGTGCCGGCGGGCCCGGGCGCATGGAACGAGTGCTCCGAGGGCATATCGGCCCCCTGGGGGAAAGTGTTACTCATACTCCCTAGTTTAGGGGCCGTATAGCGATGGTGGGGTGGGTGGATACCACACGGCGCGGGGTGCGTGGGAACGACGACGCAGCACCGGGACAAGAGTCCCAGGGCTACCCTATGTTCACCCAGAGATATGAAACCCCTCACACGCACTCGAAAATAGGTAGAGTAATAGGTAGGAACGCGGGAGTTTTCGCGTTCCGGTCATAACAATATACGTGTTCTCTTCCCGCGGGTAGCGAAGCGCTGTTGCTTCCCTACCCGGCCCTACGTCCCTGTATATGCGCTGCTGGCACGGAGGTGTGCGGGATACGCCGGGAAGCCCATCGAATTTATCCATTACGCGGGCGGGCCGCGGGTCTGCTCGCACCGATACGCGGAGGTCGAACAATGGCGTACAAGACAGTCAGTCCGTACACCGGTGAAATACTCAAAGAATATCCCACTGCCACGGATGAGGAAGTTAAGAAGGCAGTTGACGTTGCCCACGAAGCTTTTGTGGCATGGCGGGAAACCTCGTATGCACAGCGCGCCCAGGTACTCCAGAAGGCCGCTGATCTGCTGCGCGAACGCCGCACCGAATACGCCTCGATTATCACCAAGGAAATGGGCAAGGTGATCGGGGAAGCGGAAGCGGAAGTCGATATTTGCATCGCGATGTTTGAAGACTATGTGCGCAATGGCGAAAAGTATCTTGCCACCCGCACGCTCCCCTCAGATAAATACGGGAAGGACTCTGTGCAGCTGCTCTTCCAGCCGCTCGGGGTGCTCTTCATGGTGGAACCGTGGAACTTCCCCTACTACCAGATTGTCCGCGTGGCTGCCCCGCAGCTTTTCGCCGGCAATACCCTTATTCTCAAGCACGCATCGATCGTTCCGGAATCGGCCGCTACCTTCGTGGAGATCTTCCGCGAAGCGGGCCTGCCCGAAGGCTGCTTCCAGAATCTCTACCTCTCCCATGATCAGTCGGAGATTGTACTGGCCGATCCGCGGGTGCGCGGGGTGGCCCTCACCGGCTCGGAAGTGGCCGGTGCTGCCATCGCGCAGCTCGCCGGCAAGTACATTAAGAAGTCCACGTTGGAATTGGGCGGGGCTGACGCTTTCATCGTGCTAGAGGATGCCGATATTGATAAAACGGTTGCTTGGGCGGTGACCGGCCGGCACTGGAATGCCGGGCAGGTGTGCTGCTCCTCCAAGCGCATGATCGTTGTGGATGCTGTGTATGACGAATTCATGGAGAAATACCGGGAAGGTGTCAAGCAGCTCAAGGCCGGAGACCCGATGGATCGGGAAACAACCCTGGCACCGCTGTCCTCCGCGGCAGCGAAGCGTGATCTTGCCAAGCAACTGGAAGAAGCCATCGCGGAAGGTGCGAAGGCCGAAGAAGCCGGAATCGAACTGCCCGAGCACGGTAACTTCTTCCAGCCCACGATCCTCACGGAGATCCCCGAGGGCGCCCGGTGCCGCTACACGGAATTCTTCGGGCCGGTTTCCCAGATTTACCGGGTCAAGGACGAAGAAGAGGCGATCACCCTCGCCAATGATTCCCCTTACGGCCTGGGCGGTTCGGTCTTCACCGAAGATCTGGAACGTGGCAAGCGGGTAGCGGCGCGGCTGGATACCGGGATGGTTTATCTCAACCACCCCACCGCGGTCGCGGCGGATATTCCCTTCGGCGGCGTGAAGAACTCCGGCTATGGCCATGAGCTCATCGACCTGGGTATTCACGAATTTGTCAATATCAAGGTGGTGGCTAATTCGCCCATCGACGGTGAATTCTAAGCCCTGATTAACCGGGGTCCCGAGCGGCCGCGGATAGCCCAATCTCCCGCGGGCCAGATACGCCGGGGGGGGGGGGGGGGGGCGCGCGCCCCCCCCCCCCCCCCCCCCGGCCGTCGTCGTACTCTTTAAGAACTATGCGCGCGCATGGCGCTTCTCACGCGAAACTTTCACCTGGTACGCGATGGTGAGGAGTAGCAGCCAGGCCGGACCCACGAAAACTGCCACCCGGTAGGCGTCTTGGAAAAGCATGAGCACCACGCAGGCCGCCAGCGCCACCAGTACAAAAATGCTGGAGGCTAGGCCGCCGGGGAGCTTGTAGGCGAGGCTCGCCACGCGTTCCGGGCCGAGCGCGGCGCGGAATTTCAGCTGGGTGATCATGACCATTGTCCAGTTGATAATCCCGGCGATGAGGGCGATGGAAAGCAGATACCCGAATGCGAAGTTCGGGAAAGCGAAGACCACAACCACTGCCACGACGGTGACGGCCGAGGAGGTCAGAATCCCCACGTACGGCGTGCCCGCTCGTGAAAGTGTGGCGAAAATACGCGGGGCGTTACCTTGTTGCGCCAGCGAATAGAGCATGCGGCCGTTGGAGTACAGTCCGGAATTGTAGACGGAGAGCGCCGCGGTGAGCACCACGAAATTGAGGATATGGGCCGCGAAGGTGATCCCTACCGAGTCGAAAATCTGGACGAAGGGGCTGGCGTGCCCGTCGATGCTGCGCCACGGGATGACCGCCATAATAATGGCGAGCGACAGCACGTAGAAAATGAGGATGCGCTGAATCACCAGGTTGATGGCGCGTGGGATGGATCGGCGTGGGTCGTCTGCCTCACCGGCGGTGATGCCGATGAGTTCGATGCCGCCGAAACTGAACATAACGACGACGAAAGCGAAAGTCGCGCCTTTGAGGCCGTTGGGGAAAACCAGCTCGGCGAAAGAGGTTCCGGGCGGGACCTGGTGAGGTTCTTGGAGCCCGACGACAAGCACAAGAATGCCCAGCACAATCATTCCGATAATTGCGATGACCTTGACGAGCGCGAACCAGAATTCGAATTCACCGAAGGCGCGTACCCCGAGTAGGTTGACGGCCGTGATGAAGACCAGGCAGAACGCGGCGGTGAGCCACGTGGGGACCGCCGGGAACCAGTAATTGATATAGAGGCCGACGACGGATAGTTCCGACATCGCCACGAAAATGTAGTTAAACCAGTAATTCCAGCCCGAGATAAAGCCGGCGCGCGGGCTCCAGTATGTATAGGCGTAATGGGAGAAAGCGCCGGGCACCGGTTCGTGCACGCTCATTTCACCCAGGGCGCGCATAACAAGGTAGATCGTGCATCCGCCGATGAGATAGACGAAGAGGATAGCCGGACCGGCCAAGCTGATGGAGGAGGCTGAGCCGTAGAAGAGGCCCGTTCCGATGGCCCCGCCCAGCGCGATCATCTGGATATGGCGATTGTGCAGATCTCGGTGCAGGTGGGCTGCGTGGGTAGTGGCGTGGGTGCCGGTTGCTGCGGGTGCGCTGGTAGTCGGCGTTCCCGGCGCCGGAGTGCCGGACGGAGCCGGCGTGGAATTCGTGGACATAGAGGTCTTTCCCGATATGTGAGGAATGTGCTGCATTAGCGCCTTGAGCTTATCGCCTTCACCGCCCGGGTGGGGAATTGTGGGCTATGTGGACAGGTGCGAAGGTGCGCTGGACGCGTTCTGACGGAGTGGGGGCGGAGTAGGCGCGGAGGCGCTGAGCGGTGTGGGTGCGGGCAGGGGAAGGATCCGGGGAGGGATCTGGGGAGGGATCCGGGGAGGTGCCGGGCAGACGTCGCTACGTGCATAGTCACGCGGCGGGTGTACCCGGCCCGGCTAAAGGCGTGAGGTTGCTGAGGGGGCTGGACGGGACTTTGGTCGAAAAGTTGAATACAAAGGTATATTAATTCCATTGATGAATCTTTGAGCTGGGCAAATGCATATCTTAAATAAAATCGGAATGTTAATATGGCGCGAAATTAAAAGGAAAAAACACCGTGAGTGGCGGTGGTCACAGAGTTCCGAAAATCTCATCATTCCCGTATATTAATAGAGCGCAATAAAGTATTGTGACTGTTGTGGCAGGTGCTCAGTGGAGTGCACGGCTGGCGAATGGGATCGGTCGATAAAGCCTTTACTGAGGAATTCATGCCATGGACATACGTTTATAGGAGTAGACATGCAGTTGAAGAAGATTGTGGCTGGCGCTACCTTTGGTGTCATGCTCGCCGCGGGGGGGGGGGTGTAGCTTACGCTGCTCCTGCCGCGCCTGATGCACCGCAGGTGACCGCTGCCGATACCACGGCGGCTGAAAAGGCTGTTGCTGATGCCAAGGCTAAGGTTGATGCCGCGGCAGCTGAAGTGAAGGCCGCTTCCGAAAAACTTGAAAAGCTCGAAATTGCCGTTTCGAACGCGAAGGCTAAGCTGACTGAACTTGAAGTTGTCAATGCTGGACTTCCCGCGGAACTTGAGAAGGCTGAGGCTGCCTACGCGGCTTTGGCTACCGCCCAGGAGAATTACAATAAAGCTCGCAAAGCTTTCGAAGCCAACATGAACGATGAGGCGCTTCAGAAGGCTATGGTTGATGCCAAGAATGCCATGAACACCGCACAGGCGGGCGTTGCTGGTCTCCGCACGGTGGAAGAAATTAAGACCGATATCGCTGATACCCCCCGTTACATCGAGATCCAGAAGGGCACCCTCAGCTACGCTGAAGAAGCTCTTGACGCCTTCCCGGGTGTTGGTCCGGCTCAGGATGCCTACGACAAGGCCGTCGCCGAACTCGACGCTGCCCAGAAGGCTCTTGACGCTCTGAAGGGCCAGGCCCCCAAGGTTGACCCCAAGGCGGATCCGAAGGCTGAAAAGCCCGCGCCGAAGGCCGATCCCAAGAAGGATGCCGAGAAGAAGGCTGATCCTAAGGCTGAGAAGAAGGCTGACCCCAAGAAGGAAGTCAAGAAGGCCGACGCCAAGAAGCTGGCCAACTCCGGTGTTGACGCCGGTGCGGCTGCTGGTGGGGCTGCTCTGCTCCTCCTGGCCGGTGGTGCCTTCGTGGCCTACCGCAAGTTTGCCTAAGCAAACCTGCCTCTGGCACTAAAAACAGTTCCGAGGCTGGTTGCCATTAGGTTATTCATCCTCAACTGTTTCATCGTTTCACGCGGAATGGGTCCGGGTTTTTACCCGGGCCCGTTCTGTTTTTGTTGTGCTGCCCCTGCGCTACCCTGTCCAAGAACTCTCATCTCATATAGTGGGCGGGTTAATAGACAAAAATAGTTGCTAATGACGGCGTGTCGTTAGCTCCCGATCCGGCCTTTACGGATGTTTAGACCGTCTTCCCACGGGCGCTCCATGTTGATATGGGTAT
>NZ_JARBHJ010000019.1 GCF_028864145.1 Actinotignum schaalii
ACTAGAAGACTCCACTAGACGGTCCAGTAGATCGTCATCAATAAACTCCCGACGCAAAGCATCAGCAGTAGAGCCATTAGCAGTATCAGGAACATCAGTCATAGTCATAGTCAATCCTCAATTTCTTACTCAAATCAAGCATTTACACAAACTATTTGACACCCTCAAAGACGTCAAAGCTACCGGTCTCACCAAATCGCCACCCTGGCCGGGAGAATCACGCTCGGATGATCCGCAGTAGGTGGCAGCTTCGCGGCGAGCTCTGTTAGTGACGGCCGATCACTCCTTAAGCGCTCGAGATTTCTGTCTATGTGGCCAAAAGAATAAGTGCACCGTACCAAGGAGAAATATTGCGGGACTTGTAGCACCGCCCAGCTCAGGGAACCACAACTAAAATTAGGGTGTGAAACGGCAGATTATCTTAACCATGATCGCCGCCCTCGCTCTCACCGCGTGCGGCACCACTAGCAAGTCCAAAGAATCAGCACCAACGGCAACCCCGACTCCCACAACAACGGCCACATTCAATAAATACAAGGGTAAAAGCCTTGAGGTGAGCATCATCGATAAAACACCTTTTGGAAACTCAAAAAATAATGGGGACGGCACTTGCACTCTGCTCGAGAATGTCGATATCGGCGTATACAAGCAAAGTGATACAAATCGGAATAACGTAATTGCCTTCGGCAGTGCCCCAGCGGGAACTCTCGGCGAACTTCGAGATAACTTCTGCGCATATTCGCCAATCCTCACCCTGCCCGCGAAAAGCTGGAACAATGGTGATGCGTGGTTCGTCGACTACATCACGCCAAGTAAAACCTTCATGAAAGCAATGCATGCGGACCGTACCGTCCGACTGGTCATCTCGGCGAACGGTTTGCGGTAGTCCAAGATGCGGCACCGTCACGGGGCGACTTCACCAGTCCCGCGATATACGGACTCAAGCCTTGCCACTTATTGCGCGGAAACGCTACCGCACCAGCCCTTCGCGGCGCCGGGCGGCAGACATCGCCCGCTGCGCCTCCCGATCCGCTTCGCGCCGGCGAATCGTCTCGCGCTTATCCCATTCCTGCTTGCCCTTAGCCACCGCGATTTCCAGCTTGGCCAGCCCGCGCACGAAATACAGCTCGAGGGGCACAATCGTGTAGCCCTTCGCCTCGACAGCCCGCGCCAGCTTCTCGATCTCCGATTTGTGCAACAGCAGGCGCCGCTTGCGGGTGGGCGCGTGATTCGTCCACGTCCCCATCGCGTAAATCGGAATATTGATCCCGTGCGCGTACACCTGCCCGCGATCCACCTCAATCCAGCCGTCCACCAGCGAGGCCCGGCCCATGCGCAGCGCCTTCACCTCGGTTCCAGACAGCGACATCCCCGCCTCGAAGGTGTCCTCGATGAAATAATCATGGCGCGCCTTCTTATTGCGCGCGATCACCTGATGCGCATCGGCCGCCGCTTTCGCCTGCTGGGCCGGGCTCAGCTTTCCTTCTTTTTTCTTCGCCACGCGAGCTTCTCCGTTCTAATCCTTGAGCTCACGCCGGTCAGTGATGAGGAACCACACAAAAACAAGGGTTCCGGCCAGCAGTACCACCGCTGGCGCGCTCACGTCCAGCAGATGATCGGTGAAGAACGACGGCGCAGCTGCCGCATCGATATTCACCGTCAAGGTGATAATCAATCCAATAACAAAAGTAGTCACGCCGGTAGCTACCCCGGCTACCGCGATCCCCCGCCGCGTGGCAATCGTATTAATCATGCGGCGTACCATCGCCAACACAATGAGAGCCGCGAAACCGACCGCGAAAAGCAACGTTCCCACCGCGTAAGGCGAATCGGTGATAGCAGCCCGATCCCAGACAAACCAGGCGAGTACCAGCCCCAGCACCCCGGTGAGCACCTCATAGGCGGTGGCCTTACGCTGCCCGCGCGCGTAGCGCTTCTCCAATTGCCGGCGCGAATACTTGCTCACGTCAGTTTTTTGCTTCTTCTTCGCCGCAGCTGGCGCTTGCCCCGCAGTCGGAGCAACTGCGCCCTCACCAGCCGGAGCTCCCTTCTCCGTTTCGCCGGGCTGGGTAACCGCCCCGGCCGGCTTATCCGTGCCGAGTGAGCTACCTAGCTGTTGCGGCGTCGTCGTACTAGAAACGCCCGGCGCGGTGTCACGTGCGGTTGAGGCTGCGTCGGTGGTGGGAGCGGGATCGGTCGAGCCGTGTGCTTGTGTCATGACATCCTCTTCGTCGATTCGTGG
The DNA here is from genome assembly GCF_028864145.1 of Actinotignum schaalii. Taxonomy (GTDB): domain Bacteria; phylum Actinomycetota; class Actinomycetes; order Actinomycetales; family Actinomycetaceae; genus Actinotignum; species Actinotignum schaalii_B. The sequence continues at coordinate 2,243 of NZ_JARBHJ010000019.1, forward strand.
TTGCGCGCTTGGCTACGCCAGCACACCGGGATAGCCAACGTGCCAGGATGGCCAAATGCCGGGGCGCCGGGCTAGCCGCCCTAAGCCGGGCTGCCCCGCACGCTATTCGTAGAATCCAGGCAGGGACATCGGGTCGATAACCACGCCGTCCTGCCACACTTCAAAGTGTACGTGGCAACCGGTGACCATGCCCGTCATGCCGGTCCAACCGATCACATCACCCTGGCCCACGCTTTGCCCCACGGATACATTGAAGCCGGAAAGGTGATTGTAAACCACCACGTAGGACGAGCCGTTAATATAGCCGAGGTTAAGGATGACCTGGTTGCCGTGTGTGCCGTTACCTGAGGCCGGGCGTACCGCCGCGACCACGCCAGCTGCCGCCGCATATTGCGGATTACCACAGGCTGAACGCAAGTCCACGCCCTCGTGCATCCACCAGCCGCCATCGAAGGGGTAGACACGCATCCCGAAGGGCGAGGTCACGTACAGCGGGGCCGGCACTGGCGGAATGAGAGCACCCGAAGCTGCCGGGGGCGCTGCCGGGGCACCTCCCCCACCGCCCTGGGCTGCTGCTTCCGCGGCGCGCCGCCGGTTTTCTTCGTCAATACGGGCGATCTGCGCGGCGGTATCATCGCGGGCCGCGTTCATGGCCGACAGCGAGTTCTGGAATTCCCCGCGCCGCGCCTCCAAAGCCTGGGATTGCTGGGTGACAGAAGCTTCCAGGTCCGCGAGTTCCTTGGTGCGGGCCGCGGCGGCTGCCTCCTTCGATTTCTTTTCCGCCACCGCGGCATCGGCCTGGCTCTTGAGCTGGGAAATCTCCCCTTGTACTGCCTTTTGCCGCTGGGCACGGGTCCGGTTCGCCGCCGTTGTTTGGGTGACGTCGGTGAGAGTTTGGGATTGCACCCGGGTGATAGCCTGGTTCGCGGATAGCGCGTTGAAGAAATCCGCGCTGGACTTCGCGCCGATCAGAAGCTCCACGGTGGAAACCCGGTTATCACCGCGATATTCGGAACGCGCAATCTCGCCGAGGTTATCGCGAGTTTCGCTCAGTTTCTTCTCACCTTGCGCAATCGAGGTGGTGATGGAATCAAGCTCGCCCTTGGCAGCATCCAGGCGTGCCCCGATTTTTTCTTGTTCGCGCTGGGCTGCTGCGGCGTCGTTCTGCGCCTGCAATAACGCGGCCTGCGCCCCGGGAACCTGCGCCTGCGTTTCTTGCAGCTTGAGGTAAACGTTTTGCAGATCCACGTCCACTCCCTCGAGGGAAGAGCGCAGATTCTCAATTTCGGCTTCCTGCTGTTCTTGCTGGCGGACGAGGTCGTCGCGGTCATCGGCACGCGCCGGCGTCGCTAACCCGGCAACGCCCAGCGCCCCCGCAGCCAGCGCCCCCAGCCATCGTCTGCTCCCGATTCTCACCGGTTCACCTTTCCTATATCTATCTTTTCCAGCGGCCGTACCGTCAGGATTGGCGACGACGCCCCGGCGCCGTCGCCCCACCTCCGTTATACGCGTGCGTACCTGCGCAAAGCGATCCAGGACGCCAAGCCGGACACCAGCACTGAACCAATGAGCAGCCAGGGTGCCACCTGGAGGGCCTCGCTCACGCCGATCACTCGAATCCACGGCAGCGATTGGGAAATCCAATCCTCGAGCAGGAATTTCGCTGCCAGCCACAGCCCGCCGACCGCAAAAATAGCGCCGACAAGCGAGGCAATAATTCCTTCGAGAATAAAGGGCAGTTCGATGAAGAAATTCGAGGCGCCCACGTAGCGCATAATCCCTGTTTCGTTACGCCGCGACATTGCCGAGAGTCGGATCGTGGTGGGGATGAGGAGAAGCGCGGTGAGGATCATGACCGCGGCCAGCCCGCCGGCAATCGCGGTGAAGCGATTAAGGGTGGCGAAAACCGGTTCGATTTGCTCACGCTGGTCGTACACGCTCTGCACCCCGGGTCGGTTGCCGAGGTCTTCTACAAGAACCTGGTACTTTTCCGGGTCGTGCAATTTGACGCGGAATGAAACCTGCATTTGATCTGCTGTGACGGTGTCACGCCAGACCGAATCACCCATTTGTTCCCGGTAGTTTGCGAAAGCTTCTTCTTTGGTTTCGAATTCGTAGCGTTCCACCTGGGAAGCAAGCGGTTCGGTGGTCAGTGCGGTATCGATGGCTTTGATTTGTTCGTCGGTGGCTTCGTTACCGGCGCAGGGTTCGGTAGCATCATTCGCCGCGCACATGAACACCGAGACTTCCACCTGGCTGTACCAATCGGCACGTAGGTGGCTGATTTGGGTTTGGAGCAGCGCTGCCGCGCCCACGAAAAGGAGGGAAACGAAAGTGACGAGGGAAACCGAGGCAGCCATCGCCTTGTTATTGATAAGTCCCTTGAATGTTTGGGACAGGACGAAACGACTGCGCATTAGTGTTGCCCTCCTCCGTACTGGCCGCGATCCTGATCACGAACGATCACGCCGTTGGCCAGCTCAATGACGCGTTTACGCATCTGGTTCACGACGCTGGCATCATGCGTGGCCATAACCACCGTGGTTCCCGAGCGGTTGATCCGGTCCAGGAGGCGCATAATCGACAGCCCGGTGTTTTGGTCCAGGTTTCCGGTCGGTTCGTCGGCGAGGAGGATCTCGGGGCGGTTGACCATGGCGCGCGCAATGGCCACGCGCTGCTGTTCCCCGCCCGAAAGTTCGTTCATACGGCGGCGTTCCTTGCCATCCAGCCCGACCATTTCCAGTACTTCCGGAACTTCGGTGCGGATGCGATGGCGCGGGGCCCCGATGACCTGAAGCGCGAGCGCCACGTTGTCGTGCACATTCTTATCGGGAAGGAGCCGGAAATCTTGGAAAACCGTACCGATGCGGCGCCGCAGGAAGGGGACACGCCGCTGGGAGACCGTGGCGAGGTCCTTGCCGAGCACCTCGATTTTTCCGGATGTTGGCCGTTCGGCAACGTTGATGAGCGATAGCATCGTTGACTTTCCCGAACCGGAGGGACCCACGAGGAAAACGAATTCGCCGCGGTCAATATCCGCGCTTACCGAGTCCAGCGCGGGTTTCGCGCCCTTCTGGTAGAGCTTCGTCACCTTGGTAAATGTGATCATAAACTTGCCCTTAGATTACTACTATCGTGCTTTACCCTACGGAACAGGCCGTGAAATCGCGCGGGACGCGCCGCGCACTCGCAAAAGACGCGTCAATCACTCGCGCACCCGCCGCGTGCTCGTGCACCTTACTACTCGGTATGCGCGGTGCGGTCGCGTTATTCACCGTCTACTCCCCCACGTTATTACTTGTCTTTTCCCCTGCCTTTTCGCCCGTGGCACGCCAGCGGATACCAGCGTCGATAAAACCGTCAATATCACCATCAAAAATAGCGTCGGTATTCCCCGATTCGTACCCGGTACGCAGATCCTTGACCATCTGGTAGGGCTGGAGCACGTAGGACCGCATCTGATCCCCCCACGAAGCCTTAATATCTCCGCGTAGTTCTTTCTTTTCGCGTGCTTCCTCTTCCTGTTTGAGCAGGAGCAGGCGCGATTGCAAGACCCGCATAGCGGCGGCCCGGTTTTGAATCTGCGATTTCTCATCCTGCATCGAGACCACGATCCCGGTGGGCAGGTGGGTGATACGTACCGCCGAATCGGTGGTGTTCACGGATTGGCCGCCCGGCCCCGAGGAACGGAACACATCAATGCGGATATCGGTATCAGGAATATCGATATGGTCAGTTTGTTCGATCAGCGGAATAACCTCGACGGCGGCAAAGGAGGTCTGGCGCCGGCCCTGGTTATCAAAAGGCGAGATGCGCACCAGCCGGTGGGTCCCCGCTTCCACCGAGAGGGTGCCATAGGCATAGGGTGCGCTCACCTCGAAGGTGGTCGATTTCAATCCGGCTTCTTCGGCGTAGGAGGTGTCGAGCACTTTGGTGGCGTAGCCGCTACGTTCGGCCCAGCGCAGGTACATGCGTTGAAGCATCTGCGCGAAATCGGCCGCGTCCACTCCCCCGGCCCCGGAACGAATAGTTACCACGGCATCACGTTCATCGTATTTGCCGGAGAGCAGGGTGCGGATATGGAGTTCTTCCAGTGCCTTTTCTGTGCTTGTCATTTCTTCGCCGAGCGCTTCGTAGAGTTCCCGAGCCGAAGCCGGATCTGAAAGCTCTTCTTCTTGCGCTATTTCGAGCAGCGCACCGGCATCCTCGATACGCGCGCGCATGGTCTCGAGTTTCTCCAGTTCGCTTTGGGCGTGGGAGAGTTTCGAGGTGACTTCTTGGGCGCGGGCGGTATCATCCCAGAGCCCGGGAGCGGAGGATTCTTCCGTCAGCGCGGCGATACGCGCGGTGAGGCCCTCCACATCGGTCACCGCTTCGATTTGGTGAAAAACACTGCGTAGATGGTCAAGACGTTCGGAAAAATCACTCACGGCATAAGGCTACCTCAGGTCAAGGCGCGCCCGGGCCTGCGCGCGGAGTGGAACGGGCAGGTCCAGTACCGGCAGCCGTACTGTTTTTTCCAGGGCGACGACGACGCCGGCGCTATCCGCGCCGGTATCTGGCAGCACGCGCTCCGCGGGACATGTTGCGGCAGCGAGCTGGCGCACGGTGGTGGTGCTGGGATGGCAATCGGCCAGGGGCGCGCTGCTGAAATAGCATTCGCGAGTGATCTCTTGGCTGATCGCGAGCGCGGCGGAATCGGCCTGCCCCTGGAGTGCGTGCCGGGCGGTGAGGACGGTGGCGAGGTAGATAAAACCCAAGCACAGTAGGGCGCTGAGCGCCCAGGTTCCCAGGCCGAGGATGAGGATATTGCCGCGTTCCCGGGGTGTTGCTCGTGCCCGCAGTGCCGGAGATTTCGCCAGGGTGTTCACGGCCGCGCCTGTCGAAAACGATCCACGGTTGTTGAGGCACTCTGCTCGATAAGAACAGTGCGCCCAAAATAAACGAGCGGAACCGAGACCCCGACCGTGACGGTGATACGTGCTCCCGGTCTTAGGCACGGGTGGGCGGAGCAGGAGATCCGCGGGGGCGCGCCGCTTAGGGTGGCGCCGCTAACCGCGGCATCGCTCACCGCGGCGTGAACAACCGCCCGAGCTCGCGCTGTTCCACTGGCCGTGTTGTCCGCGGTTGCGAAACTGCGGGCTGCTTCCTGGGCTGCCTGCGCAGCGACCGCGCGGGCGCGGGTAATCCCGGTGCTTTCCACGGTAAATATGAGGAGCGGGAGAACAAGCACAACGAGGATAGCGAAGGCTTCCAGAGTTCCGTTTCCTTTTTCGCGGGTGCTTCGGTACCTCACCTGGTTTTTCATAACGGTGATCCTTTCGCGGGTGGCGGGTGGGTGTGCGCCCTACGAGCGGTGAGGACGTGTGCGTGGGCTCGCAGCTTGACTGGATGTGTTCCCAGGAGGGAGGAATATGTTCCGGCGATTTCGACCCGCAGGAATTCTTCTTCTCCGATGCGGATCGTGCTCGCGCTGGCTGTGCACTGGCAGGCGGGTAGGCGCGCGGTGATCTCCGCGGTGGCCTGGCCGGCTATCTCGGGCAGGCTGAGCTGGCGCACCGCTCCCGCGCGAGCGGCCCGTGCTGCGCAATCACGTATCTGTTCGATTGCAAAGACGCGGGATCCGAGAACCGCAAGCGCCAGGGCGGCGAGGACCATCGCCCCGGCGAGAAGACAAAAATCGACGACTGCACTGCCGCGTTCAGAATCTGGCGCACGAGGAAAGGGAGCGCTGGACACATGCTCTGCGGGGAGTGGCTTGCCGGAAAACAGCGCTGTGGGTTCAGGTATCGGTGTCATGAAAAACTCGAGATGCGTTCGATGGCGGTGGAGAAGAGGTTCGTGAGGGCCGGGCCGGCTATCGCCCAGATGGCGAGCACCAGGCCGACGGTCATGAGGGTGACAAGTACCCAGCCGGGCACGTCTCCGCGTTCCCGAGAATCCGGAACGGTCCACGTTGCGGCTGGTAGATCAGGGTGGATAAGCGCGCTGTGCGTACTGACTGGCATAAGTAGTTCCTTTCGCTAGCGGGGTTGGTTGTGGCGGTGGTTTATGGGGAGGTGAGGGGAAGGAAGGTGAGTCGAGCCAGGCCCGGGTAGAGGGCGATGACCACGATGAAGGGCAAGATGAGGAAAACAACGGGGATCATCATGAGGATTTCGCGGCGGCCTCCACGTTCGAGGAGCTGACGGCGGGCATAATCTCGTGCTTCTTCAGCTTGTACCCGCAAGGTATCTGCGAGCGGAGAGCCGTGGGCTAGTGCGGCAACTAAGGCTTCGCATAGGCTTTGCAAGGCCGGGTTGTGTACCCGTTCGTTAAGGTGGCGCACTGCGGTGGTAAGCGGGTCTCCGGCGTAGACGTCCCCGAGGGTTCGCCGCAGTTCTTTTCCCAGGGCTCCGCCGGCGAAGCTCGCAACATATTCAATAGCTCCCACGATGCTGGTACCTGCCCCGACCGCGATGCTCAGGAGGTGGGCAATATCGGGAAGTTCTGTGGTGATAGAGCCGTCGCGGCGGCGCAGGCGCGCGGTGAGCTGAGAGTCCACGCCGAGGATGGCGCCGATGAGGAAGAACAGTGGGCAGGCGGCCGCGAGCGCAGCGGGTAATCCGCGGGCCAGGCAGGCTAGCCCGAACACGATACCGACCGCTCCCGCGAGTACTCCCGCGCGTAATTGGGCAAAGCGGAAGTCTGCGACGTCGCCCTCCCCTAAACGGTGGAGGCGGCCCGTGACCGATGCGTGAGTGGAACCGAATTTTTCCGCGCCGCGCAGCGCCATTCTGATGATGCGATGGGGCAGGCGCGGGCGGGCACCGCCAAGGTAGGGCACGATGCGCGAAACCAGTGCGGGGCCTGGCCAGAGCCACCACCAGCCGAGGAGCACGAGGCCGGCCGCGCAGAGACTCCCGGTAAGTGCAGGGAGGGGTGCAGGAAGAAACGCGCGAAGGGGAAGAAGCATAGGAGCGGTCCCGTCCTATACTGCGGCGCGCCGGGCGCGACTGGGACGGGGCGGCGAGGACGAGCCGACCTGTGAGGAGGCTGGCGAAGCAGTGGGCAAGGTAGTAGGTAAGGCTCTCGGAGCGGATCTCGAAACCGATCCCGGCGCAGATCCCGGTGAGCCGGCCAGGACTCGTTGTTCTTCGGGGAGTCGGCCCAGGTGGAGCATGAGTCCGTAGGCAAGCAGTGTGGCGCCCAGGCCAAGCAGGAGGATGAGCGTGCCGGTTGGCGAGGTGAAGGCATCCATCGTGCCCGGCCTGGTGGAGAGCAGGAGGAGGACGAGCCACGGGGCAAGAGCGGCCACCCGTGCCCCGTTAACGGTCCATGATTGCCGGGCGAGGAGTTCACCCCGGGCCCGGTTTTCTGCGCGCAGGGATACCGCGAGGGATTCCAGGACGCGGGGTAGATCGTGGCCGCCGTGGCGCACCGCGAGTCGGAGAATTTCGAGGACCCGGTCCGATACCGGGTCGTGGAAGGAATCTTTGAGACGAGTCAGGGAGGCATCAATACTTCCGGTTCTTTGCAGGTGAGTGGCGAAGGAGCGCATTGCGGGCGGGGCGTCTGGCCGAGTGGCGAGATAGAGAAGAGCTTCGGGGATAGTGCGCCCGGCACGCAGGGAAGAGAGCAGCTGATCGATACGGTCGGGCCAGGCCAGACGCTGCGCTTCCCTGGTTTTTCTCCCGGTGTGACGAGCATGCCAGAATGGCAGCCATATTCCTACCGTTCCTCCGGCTACGCCGAGGAAAGGATGACCGGTGGTGAGCAAGGCACCCAGGGCCAGTCCAAGACCGCAACACAGAGCTATCCCGAGTCTGCGTGTGGGAATGGTGATGCGCGGCTTTCTTTGACGCGCAGGCCAGCCCGAGCGATCCCGCCAGCCCGAGCGATCCCGCCAGCCCGAGCGATCCGGCGCGGACAGGGCGCGAATAACTGTGAGAATTCCGGTGGCGAGTAAAGCTCCTACGATCAGTCCCATGATCAACTCGCCTTCCTCGTAAGAATGTGGCCATCTGGCCCAAGGCCGATTACCTCCAGAATCTGGGTAACCCGGCGCTGCCCGCTGGCGGCACGCGCCACGTGAATGACGAGGCTGATAGTGGCGGCAACGGTGGGTGTGACGAAGTTCGGGGTAATATTTTCACCCGCGAGGAGGGGGAGGATCTCCAATTTGGCCAGGGCTTCCCGCGCACTGTTGGCGTGAATCGTGCAGGCCCCGGGAATACCCGCGTTGAGGGCAACAAGAAGATCGAAGGCTTCTGCTCCGCGTACTTCTCCGATCACGATGCGGTCTGGGCGCATACGTAGACTTTCGCGCACGAGGTCACGGAGCGTCACCGCGCCGCGCCCTTCCAGGGAGGGCGGACGCGTTTGCATCGCGACAACATCGGGGAGGTCGATACCCAGCTCAAACACTTCCTCAGCACTGATGAGGCGTTCTGTTGGTGGTATCGCACCGAGCAGAGCACGTAAAAGAGTAGTTTTGCCCGCTCCGGTTGATCCCGATACCAAAATATTGCGCCCGGCGCTCATGGCTGCGCTCAGGTAGTCAGCCTGCGCTTCTTCCAGCATCTGCACATTCACCAGATCGCTGAGCTTGCGGGCCCGCACCGTGTATTTTCTGATATTGATCGCCCAGTGGCGTGCGGTGATATCGGGGATGGCCACGTGGAGGCGTTCTCCGCTAGGCAGCTGGGCATCGACAAAAGGGGTGGAGAGGTCCAGGCGCCGCCCGGAAGCATAGAGCATCCGCTCGACCAAAGTGTGGATCTCACCTTCGGTCATCGTGAGATCAACACGGGCGGATACCCCGGCGCGGGCCACAAAAATCTTATCGGGGGCATTGATCCAGATTTCCTCCACCTGCGGGTCATCGAAGAATTTTTGTAGCGGTCCGTATCCGCTCAACTGGGAGATGAGGTGGGAGCGCACGCTCTCCGTATCCGCCAGTGCCGCGTGCTCTCCGCGAACCGATTCGTCATTAAACGTGGTGAGGGTTTCTCCCACGATGGTTTCCAGGAAGGCGGTATCCCGGCGGGGATCAATTCCGCGGTGCCGAATCGTTGCCCGAACTCGCTCTTCTATGGCCTGCCGGGTGGCGGAGGCAGGGCGATAGGCACGACTGGCCGCGTGCGCTGAGCGAGCCGAGGCGAGGCCCGCTGGCCCCGGATATGCCGTTTCGTGCATGGCGCCCCCTTTGGATATTCGGGTGGTGATCGTGGTGAGGTGCTCTCACTGTAGGGTCTCCCGCGTCCGGGAATAGCACCCAGCCGGCTGGCTGTGGATAGGGGATGCGTTTCGCGATGATGTGGATAGATCCGGTGGCCGATCTATATCCGGGGTGTAGGCAAGCACGTGGCTGAGTTTTCGGATAAATTGAGGGGGTGACTACTTCTCCGCTCTATCTTGCTGCGCTTGCCGTCGGGGCTCTCGGCGTCGAGATTGTCTCCACGCGCCAACCGTTTGTTGAGACGGAAGATTTTGTTTCCGGTTGTGTCCTTGATTCCCAGGGGCGCCACTGGATGGTTAAAGTTCCTCAGAATGGCACGGCGGCAACATCCTTAGAAGCCGAGGCGGCTCTGGCCCCCCAGCTTTTGGAAGAATTACGGGCCGGTCGCCTACCTTTCGATATCATGCGACCGGCCGGTTTTGTTGATGCGGATACCGGGGGCCGCGCGGTGGTCTACCCGGAGCCTTTTGGGCGGGCGCTGGTTTTCGAAGCCCTCGGTGAGGAAGAAGTACGGGAGATGGGCCGCACGCTTGCCGCGATTCACAGTATTGATCGGGATGTGGTGGCTCGATCCGGGTTGCCTGTTTATACGGCTGGGCAGTGGCGTGCTCGGGTGCGGGCCGAGCTGGAGGCAGCCGATCAGGAAACGTCCCTTCCCACGATTTTGCGCCAGCGCTGGATGGATGTGCTGGATAGTGACGAGGTGTGGGATTTTGAGGAAACGGTTGTCCACGGTGATGTGGCTTCCGATAATTTCTTGTGGTCGAATGGCTCGGTTGCGAGCGTGCTCGGTTTTGGTGAGGCGCACGTGGGCGACCCGGCTCGGGATTTAGCGGCGATGCTTGTTCTTGATGACGAACAGTGGCCGAGTTTTATTACGTCGTATGAGAATGCGCGCTCGGTTGAGCTGAGGGAAGCGGATTACACCCGTATTATTTTCACTTCGGAGTTCGCGATTATTCGCTGGCTCATGTACGGGATTCGTACGGGCAGCATGGAGATTAGGAACGACGCCGTCCAGATGCTCGGCGCGCTGGCCGAGGATGTACGTGAAGCCCCGGATTTGCTCCCCGCTCCCCCGGCATCGGAGTCGGCTTTCAGTGAAAGTGCTTCCGATGCCGAGGCGAGCGGTGCGGATGAGCTGACCGGGGAGACCGCGGTTACTGCTCCTGATTGGGCAGACCCGCACGAAGCAGAATTTCCTCCTCGCTGAGCTTCCCGGCCCGTAGTTCCTCAGCTCTGTTTCCCCGCAGGTATACGAAGGAAGCGTCGATGTCCGCAAGGGGAACGCCGTGTGCCCGGGACCAGGCAAGCCGGTAGAGGGCGAGCTGAAGTTCGCGGGCAGCTTTCGTTTCCCCGTAGGGGCGCCGCCCGGATTTCCAGTCAACGATAGTCACCGGGGCACGCCCGGGTACCTGGGAGGTGTCGAAAACAGCGTCGAGCGCACAGTGGACAACATGCCCCCCGATAACCACACCGAGTTGCTGTTCGATGGCGAGCGGCGGGTAGCTCGCCCATTCGGATGCTTCGTAATTCTCATACATATGCACGATTTCTTCCGCGCTGAGAACAGGATCATGTTCGAGGGGATCCTCGCTATCAATATTGAGCACGGCGGCGCTCGCGTAACTATCAGCGATTTTTTCGTGCAGGATCGTCCCCAAACGCGCAGCTCGCGAGGGCTGGCGGGGAACCGGGCGGCGTTTATTGCGCAGGTATTCTTCCCGGTGTTCAGCCCGGTAGACCAGCTCGGTGGCGGTGTAATGCCCGCCGGCCTCGGTGTAGTCGGCTGTTTCCGCTTGCTGTTTGCGTGCGATGAGCCGGCCGATGACCTGGGTGAGTTCGGCGCGCTGGTCAGCATCGAGAGTTTCCGCCTCGATAGGGAGGCTGCGGGCCAGGTCACGCGGCCAGGCAAGCAGATCGGGCGCCTCGAAATAATGCGGTACGGGTTCGAGCACCGGCGGGTATACAACTTCTTCCCCGAAAATATCGACGAGCTCATCCACGCTCAAGCTGTCCGGTGCAATATCCGGGAATCCTTCCGGCAGCTTTACGGACGAAACCGTAGCAGGCGAGGCAACCAGCGTGAGCTCTCCGCTAGCGGCAGCTTCCCGCACCGCGCTCAGGAAGCACGAGGGAGGCCGCGTTTCAACGCCCAGCGCGTTCTCACTCCCATCTGCCGGGGTATCGGCAGCGTTCTTCTTCGCTTGCTTTTCTGCCTTCTGTACCCGGCCGGACACATCCTTCTCATCTTGGAAACAGTATCCGGCCAGCAGGAGCTCCCGAGTGGACCGGGTAAAGGCCACGTAGGCAAGGCGCCGCATTTCTTCACTTTCGTGGTACGCCAATTCGTCAAGGAACCGCGCATAGGTATTCGCGACGGTGATTTTGTCGAGATTACGAGCACCGGCCAGCGTAAATTGGGGCAGATACGAGTAGTCGGTGCGCAGGGGGTACGGGAAAATACCGGTATTGCGCGGCCAGGATTTCACACCTTCGGTCACTTCGGAGAACTGGCCTTTCACGAGTTCTGGTACGACGACGAGGTCACGCCATTCCAAACCTTTGGCAGCATGAACAGTCATCAATTGGATAACGCCGGGGATAACATCGACCGCGCTCTCCACCCGCGGAATATCTGCCCCGGATTCTTCTTCCCCGCCGTGTTCTTCTGTTTCCACCACATCGAGCCATTCCACGAATTCGCGCATACCGCGCTGACTATCACCGTGCGCATAGGTGCGAGCCAGGGAGATGAATTGGTCGATGGAGGTACGGACCCGCTGCCCGCCTTCGCTGCGGGTAGCGGCCGCGGTATCGAGGCCGAGCAGGTGAACGGCCCGATCAATCTGATCGCCCAAAGCATTATGCAAACCGGAACGCAAGGATGCGAGGGTGGCGTTCAAGCGCCGCAGGCGTTCCCAGCCACTGCCGGAGAATTCGGCTTGCGCGGATCGGGCTGCTTGCCCGAGCTCAGCTTCGCCCGTTTCCGCCAGCTCCGGCGTATCCACGTGCTCACCCGTGCGCTCACACGGAGTCGTCGGGGTGCCCGCCAGGAGCATAAGCGCGTGGAGTGCCTCACCCAAATTGGCTTCATCACGGCTGTTGAGAAGGGGTTGCACGGTGGCAGGTGTACCTTCTGCGCCAGGCTCGCCCTCGTGGACGGGTGCGGCGTCGTCGCTTATAAAACTGGCACGCACGTCGCTATTGACTTTGGTGACCGCAGCAGCCGCGTAGCGACGCGCCCAGCGCGAAAGCGCGCGAATATCTGCCACCCCGATATTCCAGTGGGCGAGTAAACGCGCGAGGAGGTCGCCGCGGGCCGGGTTGGCAGCCAGGCCGAGTGCGGCCCGCATGGTAATGATTTCCGGGCGCGCCACCAGTGATTCCCCGCCCACGATCTCAAAGGCGAGGGGCTGGGGCACTGTGCTTCCGGGGTGAGCAGCAGATTCCCTGGCTAGCTGGCTATTGAGTTCCCGCAGGGCGGCGGCCATCATATCGATATAGGAGCGTTTACGGCACAAAACCGCGATCTCTGCTCCGCGCGGTGCTTCACCGCGAGCGCGCCGCTCTTCGTTTTCCGCGGCCACCCGCTCGCGTACCGCGAGGATATGCCGGGCGATACTCCGGTAGGAGTCTTCGCGCAGCAGGGTACGGATTTCGCTGACGCGCCCGGCTCCCGCTCCCGGCCGTTCCCGCAGCCGCAGCGGCGCGATATCTGCACTATCCCCCGCGCTCCCCGCGGTTTCCGCGTTTGTTGGAGCGGGCCTGAATTCGGGTGGGAAATTCGGGTGGTCGCGATCTTCGCGTAGGAACGTGTCCCGTTCCAAGGGAGTGGCGACGGCGTTGCCTGCAGCGAGCACGGCTCGATCATTACGGAAAGCGGTGGAGAGCTGGAGTTTCTCTACGTGCCCGAAAATGCGGGTGGTGTGGCGTGCGAAGTTGGTGAGGGCCGCGGCGCTGGCGCCTCGCCACCCGTAGATGGCCTGGTTCGGGTCCCCTACCGCGGTGATGGATAGGAAGCCGTCTCGTTTCGCGGTGAGTGCGCTGAGGAGGAACTGTGCCTGATTTTCATCTGTGTCTTGATATTCGTCGAGCAGGATCAGGCGATAGCGGGAGGAGATTTCCTTAGCGATTTGGGGATACCGGGTCATGATGCGCCCGGCGATAGCGACCTGGTCGGCGAATTCGGTAACGTTGAGTTCTTTTTTGAGCTGGAGGTAGGCCTCCACTAGCCCGAGCACGACCTGTTGCTGTTTGGGTACTGCCACTCCCCCTTTCAAATTGGTGAATTTCTTGGAGGCATCCGGGTACCAGCAGCGCGCGCTCATGATGCGTGTTGAGTCGGCACACAGCGTTTCCAGGGCTTGATCCTGAGCGGTGAGGAAAGTGCGGGCTTCTGCTAGCTCCACGCCGTTGGTGAGGATTCCTTGGGCGAAGGTGAGGGCGTCGTTGATGAGGCTGGAACGGCTGCGTTCGGCAAGGACCGCGGTGCTAGCGCTGCTGGGCAGGGCGCTCACAACCTGGTCCATGAGCTGGACGCGTTCGGCATCGGTGATGAGGCGGGCGGTGGGATCGGCTCCGACCAGCATGCCGTAGGCTCCGGCGATGTCGTTCGCGAAAGAGTTGTAGGTGGATATCACGGGCCTGCGCATGGCGCTTCCCGCGTTGCTTCCTTCCGGGGCGAGGAGGCCGAGTTTTTCCAAGCTGGTGTTAACTCGTTCAGCTAGTTCTCCGGCGGCTTTCCGGGTGAATGTGAGGCCAAGAACCTCATCCGGGGTGACGTTGCCGCAGGCGAGGTGGTAGGCAATCCGGTCCACCATGGTTTTTGTTTTACCCGATCCGGCTCCGGCAACCACGAGGATGGCCGGCGCGGTGGAGGTGATAACCCGGCGTTGTTCCGCGGTGGGTGGGTGTTCTTGGCCGGCGAGGATGCGGTCTAGAGCGGCATCGGGTTCCGCTGGCGCCTGTGCTTTAACGTATTCGTGGGATGTGGGTGTCATGAGAAAATCCGTCCTTCTTGCGTGAGTGGACTAATGGATTGAACCCGGTCATTGGCTTCTTCCAAACTGGGAGAGACCGGCACGAAGCCACTCACCGCGATCTGGGCGGCGCTGCGTACCCGGTCTTCCGCGCGAGCCGCGCTCACCTCATCAAGAGGCTCTTGGGTGAGAACGGACGGGCTGTGCTGTTTCTTCAAGAAATTATGCGGGTGGACATATACAAGTTCCGCGCCGGCAGGGGTGTGTTTTTCACTCAGGGCCCACTGGTAGACCTGGAGCTGGGCGTGGTCCTCAGCCTGCGCCTCGCTGGGCTTATATTTTCCGGTTTTCAGGTCAATGACCCGCGCGCCTTCCCCGCGATTGACGAGGCGGTCAATAGAACCGGATACCCGTACGGGCGGGGTGCCGGGTAGCTCACGGCTAATCCGGCGTTCCACGCCTAGCAAGGTGTCATCCCGGTGGGAATCAAAATAGATATAGAGGTTATCGACCATGTCACTGGCTTGGTCGAAGAGGAGTTTGTCGTAATGGGTGGGAGTTTCGGATAGTTTTTCAGGCCAGAGTTCTACCAGTCGGGCGTGCATCTGCTCCTGGTTGGGTTCCTCAGCGAATTCTTCGGCGATACGGTGAACCAGGGTTCCGATGGAGGCGCTCTCAGTGCCTTCTTCCGAGCGCAGGCCCACCGCGGAACAGAATCCGTCAAGCGGGCAGGCAAGAAGGGATTCCACCGCTGAGGGACTCACGTAGACCGGACCGGGCACCGCTGCTTCGGTTGAGGTGGTGAGCTCATCCATCCAGGTGTGTGGATCCGCCGCGTTAAATCCGGCGCTGCGCATTTTCTCTAGAGCTGCCCGGGCGAAATCGCTGGATTCTCCCCCGGCGCGTAGTGCCCGGCGCAGTACCCCAACGGTTTCCTCACTGCTGAGGAGCGCGGGCGGAATCGGTTGGGCAACGAGGGGCCGGTGCCCAAGGGGAAGAGTCATACCCCATCGCGGATCGCTGAGTGAGCGCACGGTGCGTGGAAGATTGGAACCGCTCCCACCGGCTCCCGCGCCCGCGCTAACACTTGCTCCGGCTGAATTTTCCGAGATGTCAAAGCCGAGCAGGGGGAAGAAGCGCGAAGGGGTATCTCCCATGCTGTCCGTGGTGGTCACGAGGAGACTGCGCCGGGAACGCGTAACCGCGAAATGTAATTGGCGTAGTTCATCAGCGATGACCGCCGCCGTGGAATCGCGATAGACCGCGCCTCCGTTAGCCGCACTTCCTGTGGTAGCAGCACTTCCTCCACTAACCGCGGTTCCCGCACTAGCCGAACCGTCTGCACCAGCCGCGGCGGCCGAACTGGCTCCGCCGGTAAACCTTCCGGTCACAAGTTCACTCAGGAGTCCGGTACCCGTGAGGGCATCGCGCGGGCGCGGATTGGGCCATACTCCATCCACCACGTGCATGAGGACAATATGATCCCATTCGCGCCCTTGGGCTCCCGCGGGAGTGAGGAGGGAAACGCTATCGGCTTGCGCGCCACCGCGCGCAATGGAATCTTCGGGGAGTTCTTGGGAACTCACTCCCTCCAGGAGAGTATCCACCGTGACGGCTGGGTCACGGTCAGCCATGCGTTGCGCCACCCGGAAGAGAGAAATAACCGCATCGAGATTCCGGTTGGCCCGATCAGCATCCGGGCCGTGCCCGAGGGCTAATTGTTGCCATTCTTCGGATTTTCCAGCGCCCTCCCACGCGGCCCACAGCACTTCTTCCGCTTGCATGGCGCAGGCCTCCCCCGCCTCCCGGATATGAGCGAGCAGGGCCCGCAAGGGTTCGAGTTCCGCTGCGGTAGGCCCACCGCACCCCAGGACGGCTCCGGTGAGAAGTTCTGCTTCACTGCCACGCTGCCCGGAGAGGAGGGCTTGGGCGCGCAGCCACCTGCCTACCCGTTTAATTTCGAGGGGATCCATTCCGATCATGGGTGAGGCAAGTAATGCCGGGATATCAACGCCTTCAGGGGTGGCGAAGGCATGCGGGCCGCTGGTGAAGGCAGCGCGGAGGAGGTCAAAGAGTGCGGCGACTGCCGGTTCGCGGTGGAGGGGTTCATCGCTAGCCTGGGGTGCTACCGGTATTCCGCGCCGCACGAGTGCGTCGCGGATCCGCCCGTGTTCGCTGCGTGCACGGGTAAATACCGCCATCTGCGCGTAGGGGGTTCCGGTGCGCAGATGTACTTCTTCCAGGTAGGAGGCCACGTAGGCAATTTCTTCTTCCATGTGGGCGAAGCTGGCCCCGCGCAGCGCATCATTCCACGGATCGGTTACCGCATCACCGCCACTGCCATGATCCGAAAGTTCCGGCCCGGCTCCGCGGTGGGCGTGCACGCCGCCGCCCACCGGGAGGGCCTGCTCAATGCGCTGGGCTTGGCTAATGAGAACGGAACCGCCGCGGTGCCGGACGTTGAGGTATACAAGATCCGCATCTAGGCCGCGGGGAGCGGGATAGGCAAGATCACCGGGGAGGGAATGCACCCCACCACGGAATCCTTGGACCGCGCTATCGGGATCACCGGCCACGATGATCCGTGTTCCCTGATCGCGCATCACACCTAAGAGAGGAAGCATAGAACGCGGTGCGTTCTGGGCATCATCAACAAGGACCATTGCCCAACGGGGCCGCGGTACCGGGACCGTGCGGCCCGCTGCCGCCAGATGTTCTTCCCAATCCGCAAGCATATGGGTAGCCGCACCGACGAGCTGGCTGTGATCAAGACGATCCGGGCTAGCGGCCGAACCGGCCAGCGCATCCCCCAGAGTGCGCACCTCATCGTAAC
The DNA here is from genome assembly GCF_028864145.1 of Actinotignum schaalii. Lineage (GTDB taxonomy): Bacteria > Actinomycetota > Actinomycetes > Actinomycetales > Actinomycetaceae > Actinotignum > Actinotignum schaalii_B. Next base: position 19,278 of record NZ_JARBHJ010000019.1, read on the forward strand.
GGCGCATAAGCGCGCCGGCCAGGTGCCACATCTGCGCTTGGAGTTCGGGCACGCTGCGGTTTTCCGCCCAGGCTTCCAGCTGGCCGGCATCCAGGCCGAGTTCGCGAGCGCGGGTGATAAGGTTACGCAGCTCTTGGCGTAATCCGGGAAGATCACGTACATCCTCTGTAACAAAATCGGGGAATTGTATCCCCGAGTATTCATCACTGAGAATCTCCCGCACGATACGATCCTCATCAGGACCGGAGATCAATTCCGGTTTTTCCCGGCCCAGCGCTTGGGCGTAGCGCTGCACGATGGCGTAGGCGAAGGCAGAAAGAGTGCGGACCTCCAGGTTTTCGGGGCGCACCCCGGCCGCCAAGGTGAGCAGGTGTTGGAGGCGCGCTGCGGCGCGCCGATCCTGGGTGATCACCGCAATATTTCCCTCACGGAGAGCCGCGCGGGCGATATGCGCGAGGACGGTGGTTTTCCCGCTTCCGGGCGCGCCAATAATGCTCAGCGTGCCCGGGGCTAATCCGCCCGCGGACCGTGCCAGAGCCGCGCTGACCGCTGCCTCTTGCGAGGCATCGAGTTGTTCGACGATGCTGTCCACCACGATCCTTTCTTCGCAGGTGCGTTGTTAGGATTAACCATACGAGAGGCTTACGACAAAATTTTTTGTCGTAAGAGGCCGCTACTGTGGAGGCATCGCGAACGCTACTGTGAACGCATCGCGAAGATGAGCTATCAGGCTCCTTCACGGCGGTGCCTTATGGCCCCGCATCCCTAGAGTATTCAAGGAGAAACATATGGAAATCGTGATTGGTTTTCGTGAAACTACCCGTGATTTGATTTTGGAAACGGATGCCTCGGTTGAGGAATTGCGCGCACTTGTCGATGCCAGCCTGGGTGGAGAAGGCAAGCCTTTGCGTATTACCGCGAAGAAGAATCGTGAAGTCACTATTCCCGCCGATGCTATTGCTTTCGTGGAAATCCGCGAACAGGATACCCGCCGGGTTGGCTTCGGTCTCTAGGAGATTCGTGGTGCACGGGAGGTCGCGGCGGCCCGGCCGGGTTAGTGCCGTAGAATAGCCGGGAGCCTGAGGGCGTGTACGCCGCCTCCAGGCGTGATTGATATGTGTAGCTGCCCGGTCGCTGGGGATTGTCGCGATCGGCTGCTACGCCGGGTGGTGTGCTCGGTCGCCGGTGTGTAACCGGCTGATGTGGCATATATCGCAACTGCTGCACCCGCCCCTAGCTCGTGCGCGTTAGCGCACGCAGAAAGGACAGCATATGGCTTCCGGAGTGATTGATTCCTCCCGCGCTCATGAACCCACCGACACCTCCCCCGCCGCCGATATCACCGGTACGGGTGAAGGCCTCGAAACCAAGTCTTTCGCAGATTTCGGAGTTTCCGAACCCATCGTTCGTGCCCTGGCAGAGCACGGCATTACCCACCCGTTCCCGATCCAGGCACTTACCCTTCCCGTTGCCCTGACCGGGCACGATATTATCGGTCAGGCCAAAACCGGCACCGGGAAAACTCTGGGATTCGGCATTCCTCTCCTCGAGGTCGCCGTAGGCCCGGGAGAAGAAGGCTGGGATGCCATTTCTCCAGCAGATCAGGGTAAGCCCCAAGCACTCGTCGTGCTCCCTACCCGCGAACTGGCCAAACAGGTTGCTTTGGAACTGCGTAACGCCGCCGCCCACCGCAGCTTGCGTATCGTCGATATTTACGGTGGGCGCGCCTATGAGCCCCAGCAAGAAGCACTGGCCGAGGGCGTCGAAATCGTGGTGGGCACCCCGGGTCGCATCATTGACCTCATGAAACACGGTGTCCTCGCACTCAGCCGCGTTCGCACCGTGGTCCTTGATGAGGCCGATGAAATGCTCGACCTCGGTTTTTTGGACGACGTCGAAAAAATCCTCTCCGCAGTTCCACCAACCCGCCACACCATGCTCTTCTCGGCAACCATGCCCGGCCCCGTCATCACCATGGCACGCCGCTACATGACGAAACCGACCCATATTCGTGCCCATACTCCCGGTGATGACAGCGCCACCGTGAAAAATATTCGCCAGGTTGCCTACCGCGTCCATGCTCTCAATAAAGATGAGGTGGTCTCGCGCATTCTCCAGGCCCGGGGCCGGGAGCGCGCCATTATTTTCTGCCGCACCAAGCGCAATGCAGCCCGCCTGGCCGATACCTTGCGCGAGCGCGGATTCGCGGTGGGATCCCTGCACGGCGATCTGGGCCAAGGCGCTCGGGAACAAACCTTGCGGGCCTTCCGTAAAGGCAAGATTGACGTGCTTGTTGCAACCGATGTAGCTGCCCGCGGTATTGATGTGGACGATGTTACCCACGTCATTAACTACCAGTGCCCCGAAGATGAAAAGATCTATATTCACCGCATCGGCCGCACCGGCCGGGCCGGGAACAAGGGTACCGCCGTGACCTTCGTGGATTGGGAAGATATGCCCCGCTGGTCACTTATCAGCAAGCAGCTCAACCTCGGGATGGCCGATCCGGTGGAGACATATCACACCTCCGATCACCTCTACACCGATCTTGATATTCCCACCGATGCCGGCCCGACCCTCCCCGAATCCCAGCGGGTGCTAGCCGGCTTAGATGCCGAAGAAATTGAGGATCTGGGCGAAACCGGCCACTCGCGGGGCAGGCGCGGGAATTCCCAACGTCGCGCGGCTCGCCGTGGCGGGCACGAACGCCGTGGCTCACGCGAACGTGGCGGTGCGCGCCATTCTTCTTCCGCCGGTGGATCGCGCCGTGCCACATCCACGGACACAAAGACCGAGGGGCAGCGCTCGGGAAACGGGCGTCGTCGTGCTGAAGAAAAAGAACAGCGCAGTACTTCCGGGCGCACTCGTCGCAAACTCAGCACCCCCAGCACGCGGGCCGAAACTTCCGCGGCTAGCGAGCAGGCAGGAACGCAGCGGCGGCGTCGTAAACTCTCCCGCAAACTGGACTAAGAAGGATTAACAAGCTCAGGCGGGCAGCTCCACATTTCCCGGAGGTGCCCGCCTGCACTTTAAGAAGTGTGCGGAAAAGAAAAACTTAGGCGGCTCCCGGCCACACGGACACCGCGCCGGCAATAATAAGCTGCACCGAAATAGCGGCTAGCAGCATACCTGCGATGCGGGTGAGGAACACCGTGCCGCCTTCGCCGAGGAGCCGGTGCATGGGCGAAGCGAAACGCAAAACCACCCATTCAATAATGTGCAGCAGAATAAAGGCGGCGATGATCGCGAGGATCCCACCCAAAGAATCGCCAGATTCCTCCACCTTAATCATGATGGCAACAATCGCGCCGGGACCCGCCAGCAGCGGAATCCCCATGGGAACCAGGGCGATATTCACCGAGGAAGCCTTCGCTTCTTCTTCTTGCGGATTGGATTCGTCCTGCATGAGCTGGAGGGCAACGAGCAAAAGCAAGATACCGCCGGAAATCTGCATGGCGGCGGTGGTGATTCCCAGCAAATCCAGAATGTATTTACCGAAAACCGCGAAAATCGCCAGCACAATCGCGGAGGTGAGGACCGATTGCCAGGCCGCGCGATTACGTTCTTTATTGGTATTACGCGCGGTAAGAGCAATAAAAACCGGGAGGTTACCCAGCGGGTCGGCGATGACGAACAAGGTCATGAAGGTGGACAAGAAGATCGTGACATCAAAGACGGCCACGGGGCAGTACCTCCTGATTCTCCCCGGCGACCAGGTCCTCCACATCCGCAGGAGCGGTTTTACACCGAGCCGGACTTATAACGACACCATCCTAAGACATCCCCGCGATAATCGAAAAGACATCCTGAAAGTTTTCACGGCCGTGCCCGCACCAGCGAAGAATGGCGCTCGCAGGTACCCGGCTCCCGCCGGAACGCTACGGCAGTGAAGCGCGTTTTAACCTAGCACAGGCAAGGCGCTACCGTCGACCAACTCGGCGATAATTTCCGCGCTCGTGGTGTATTGCCCGAGCCGATTCGTTTTCCCACTCCCGTGATAATCACTCGCCCCGAAACCGCGTAGCTGCAGCCGCGCGGCAATGCGTTCCAGGCCCGGCACTAGCTCCGGAGCATTTTCCGGGTGGCGTAGCTCCACCCCAAAAAGCCCGGCCGCGGCCATCTCATCAAAAGCACGCTCGGGCACGACCTTATTGCGTGCCGGTGCCACCGGATGAGCCAGGACCGCTTTCCCGCCCGCCGCCGTGACCATCCGGATGGCCTCGCAGGCCTGCGGCACATAGTGGGACACATAATACGGCCCGTGCACGGAAAGATAGTGGGTAAAAGCCGCGCTCCGGGTGGGAACCACACCGGCCGCCACCAGGGCATCGGCAATATGGGGACGCCCGACCGTCGCCCCCGGAGGGGTATGAGCCACCACGTCATCCCAGGTGATCGGCACATCCGCGCTGAGCTTATCCACAATGGCCCGGGTTCGCGTCAGACGCGATGCCCGCGTGGTGACGATATGTTCCTGGATCGCATGATCGCTCGGATCGAAAAGATAACCAAGGATATGGCAGGTGATCCCTTCCCATTTCGTGGATAGCTCCATGCCACGGATAAGAACGACGCCGCAGGAGCCCGCCGCAGCGGCGGCCTCCTCCCACCCAGCCACCGTATCGTGGTCGGTGAGCGCAATTCCGGCCAGACCGATACGCTCAGCTTCCTCCACGAGTTCGCGTGGAGTGACCGTGGAATCGGAAGCGGTGGAGTGAGTGTGGGTATCAACAGCCATGCCCTCCAGCTTAGCCGACGGTGAGTGCGGGAAAAGTTCCCGGGGCTTTTTATGTCGGGAAAGGGTGCGATAATGGACGGTATGACTACCAAGGGACAGCACGATCAGGATACTGCGCAGCAAAATTTGCGCGCTCGCGGAAATAACCGTTCTCAGCAGCCCAGTAACCTCGAATTTCGGGAGTTCATGGGCTCGGATTGGGGCCCGCGCCCCGAACCGGCGCCACGCACGGAGGTGGCAGATTATTTGCCGGCACGCCACGCTGCTCTTTCCGCACTTTTCCCGGGTGAACGGCTCGTTATTCCAGCCGGGGAAACCAAGGTGCGCGCTAATGACACCGATTACCGCTTCCGTGCTCACTCTGCTTTCTCGCATATGACAGGCCTGGGCGGGGAACAGGAACCGGGCGCGGTGCTTGTTTTCAACCCGCGTGAAGAGGGCGGGCATGATGTCACCCTGTACTTCTACCCGCGCGCCTCGCGTTCCTCGGAGGAGTTTTATTCGGACCCGGCCCACGGGGAATTCTGGGTGGGAGCCCGCCCCTCCCTGGAGGAAGTGAGCCGCGCCACTGGATTGGCCACCGATTCTCTCGATAACCTGCCCGATGCCCTCGCGAAGGATCTCGGGGAAGGCCAGGTGAGTCTCCGGGTGCTCGCGGAAGCATCGGAACAAATCACCGCACAGGTAAGCGATTTGCGTGCCGCGGCCGGGCTGTCCCAAGATGCCGCTCAGGATATGGAGCTGGCCCAGGCCCTCTCTGAACTTCGCCTCATTAAAGATGATTTCGAGATCCGAGAAATGCGCAAAGCTGTGGCCGCTACCTATTCCGGTTTCGATGAGATTATTCGCAGCCTGCCCCGCGCGGTTGCCCACCATCGCGGGGAGCGCGTGGTGGAAGGTGCATTCTTTGCACGCGCCCGCGAAGAAGGAAACGGCTTGGGATATGACACCATCGCGGCCTCCGGTAACCACGCCAATACCCTCCATTGGATGACAAATGACGGCGAAGTACGCGAAGGTGATCTCATCCTCGTCGATGCCGGCGTGGAACTCGATTCTCTCTACACCGCAGATATCACCCGCACCCTCCCGGTCAGCGGCACCTTCACCGCAGAACAGGCGGAGGTGTATAACGCTGTGCTCGAAGCTGCTGAGCGCGCCCTTGAGGTAGCCGGTACCCCCGGCGTGAAATTCAAGGATGTGCATGCCGCCGCCATGGAGGTTATCGCTAGCTACCTAGAAAAGTGGGGTATGCTTCCGGGCACCGCCGCGCAGTCCCTGGCCCCCGAAGGCCAGTATCACCGGCGTTGGATGCCGCACGGCACCTCCCATCACCTCGGCTTGGATGTGCATGATTGCGCGGCCGCCCGCCGGGATATGTACCTGGATGCGGAACTGAAACCGGGGATGATCTTCACCATCGAACCGGGCCTGTACTTCCGCGAAGACGACCTCAAGGTTCCCGAACGTTTCCGCGGAATCGGGGTGCGTATCGAAGATGACATTCTCATCACGGAAAACGGCGCTGAGCGCCTCTCGGAAGATATACCGCGGACCATCGCCGATATCGAAGAATGGTTCACGCGGGTGCAGCGCTAATGAAAACCTCGCAAAATTCTCGCGTTTTTATCGGGCGGCTGGCCGGTACCCCCGTCTACGATCCCATTGGCGACCAGGTGGGTACCGTCCACGATGTCGTCGTGGTGTTCCGCGTCAAGGGTGTGCCTTCCGCGGTCGGGCTCACCATTGATGTGGTGGGGCGCCGCCGGGTCTTCCTGCCCATTACCCGCGTCACGTCCATCGCGAACGGCCAGGTCATCATTACGGGTGTGCTCAATATGCGGCGCTTCCAGCAGCGCAGTTCGGAAACACTCGTCATGGCTCAGCTCATTGACCGCGAAGTGGTGGTGCGGGAAACCGGCACCCGCATGAGCGTCGTGGACGCGGCCATTGAGCCCCTGCGCGGGCGCGAATGGGGCCTCACCCAGGTGTACGTACGCGGAATCGGCACGAATTCTCGCCATTCGGAAATCCTCAAGGTGAGCGAGGTGGCCGGACTATCCACCGCGAGCCACACCCAGGGAGCCGCCTCTATTGTCTCCCAGCTGGTGGATCTCAAGCCGTGGGATATTGCGGAAATTTTGCGTGATTTACCCGAGGAACGCATGCAATCAGTGGCCCGGGAACTTACGGACGAAAAGCTCGCGGACGTTCTGGAAGAACTCGGTGATGAGGACCGCGTAACGGTATTGGCCGGTTTGGATGTGGAACGTGCCGGTGACGTTTTGGACGTGATGCAGCCCGACGACGCGGCCGACCTCATGGCCGATCTGCCCTCCGAAACAGCAGCGATCCTCCTCGACTCCATGAGTGAAGGCGAAGCGCAGGATGTGCGCCGCCTCCTCACCTATGATGAGCGCACCGCCGGTGGTCTCATGACCCCCAACCCGGTGATCCTCGGCCCGGATGACACCGTGGCCCAGGCCCTGGCCGCGGCATCCCGTCCGGATATTCCCCCGGCACTGGCCGCGGTGGCTTTTGTGTGCCGCCCGCCCTTGGAAACTCCCACGGGGCGGTATCTGGGCGCGGTGCATATCCAGCGGGCGCTGCGCGAACCCCCCACCACGATGCTCGGTTCTATCCTGGATCGCAATACTGAAGGGGTGGATCCAGAAGCCCCCATCGGCTCGGTGACCCGCGAATTAGCAACCTATAACCTGACCGCTGTTCCGGTGGTGGATCAGGGGCTCCTCCTCGGGGCAGTCTCCGTTGATGACGTCCTCGACCATCTCCTCCCCGAGGATTGGCGTGATATGGACGATTCCTGGGAGGGCGCGGATTCCGAGGACGTGAATTCTACGGGAGCGCCCAACGATTCCGCCGCATCAGAAAACCCCACAGCATCGGAAGCCCCCGCCGCATCCACGACGAACGAGGTGAACCGTGGCTAATGATTTCAATGAACCACTCGAACGCCGCAGCCGTTTGTTTCGGCGCCGGCGGCGTAAAGATCCGGAAGCTGCCGGGCGCGCGGCGGAAAGCATTGCCCGTTTCCAGGGCACCGCGAGTTTCCTCGTTTACCTGACTATTTTTGTGGTGGCCTGGCTGGCGTGGAACACCATGGCCCCCGAGAAATGGCAGTTTGATTCCGCGGAATTCGGTTTCACCGCGCTCACGCTCATGCTTTCCTTGCAGGCCTCCTACGCTTCGCCCCTGATCCTGCTAGCCCAGAACCGCCAGGATGCGCGTGACAAAGTGAGCGCCGAACAGGACCGCCAGCGGGCGGACCGGAACCTGGCGGATACCGAATACCTCATGCGTGAAATTGCCGGCTTGCGCGACGCGGTCGGCGATATGGCCACCCGAGACTTTGTTCGTTCAGAATTGCGCGATTTACTCCACGAGCTTGATGACCGCAATATTGATCGTGCCGCCGAACGCGAAGAACGCATCCGCGAATTGCAAGAAGAACTCGATGCGGTTAAAGCCCAGCGCGAAGCACGTGACGTTCCCGTTGATCCGGGAGATGACCACGCCCGCGCCGCGCTTGACCGCCCTAGGGAGGAGCCCGGTGCCCACGAGTGACCCTGTTTCCGATTCGGTGCCGCGCTCACCCGCGGCCACTCCCCTCACCAAGGATCGGGTTCTGGAGGCCCTCTCCGGGGTTATCGACCCGGAATTACGCCACCCGATTACCGAACTGGATATGATTCACGGGCTACGGGTGAGCCCGGAAGGTGATGTCACCCTCACGGTACTTCTCACCACCGTGCACTGCCCACGCCAGGACGTGATCGAACGTGAGGTACGCGAGGCCATCGCCGCACTTGACGGCGTCAGCACCGTTGCCATCACCATGGGTGCCATGACTCCACTCCAGGTGCAACACCTGCAGCAAAAGCTGCGTGGCGGGCGCACCACAAGGGAGATTTCTTTTGCGCGACCCGATTCCCCCACCCGCGTTATCGCGGTGGCCTCCGGGAAAGGCGGGGTAGGCAAATCCTCAATAGCCGCGAACCTCGCGGTTGCACTGGCCGCCACCGGACAGCGCGTGGGCCTCATCGATGCCGATATTTACGGTTTTTCCATCCCCGGAATGATGGGAGTGGACACTCCCGCTCAGCAGCTCAACGGCATGATCATTCCCCCGGTCGCACACGGCGTGAAAGTCATGTCCATCGGTATGTTTGTGCCGGGTAATACCCCGGTGGTCTGGCGCGGCCCTATGCTTCATAAAGCCCTCGAACAATTCTTCGCGGACGTGTACTGGGGGGATCTTGATTATGTTTTCCTCGATTTGCCGCCCGGGACGGGCGACGTCGCTATTTCATTGGCGCAGATGCTACCGCGCGCGGATATCCTCGTTGTGACGACGCCGCAAACGGCTGCCGCGGACGTGGCTGAACGAGCCGGTGCAGTTTCTAAACAAACGGAGCAGACAGTTATCGGCGTCGTCGAAAATATGTCCTACCTGGAACTACCGGACGGAACAAAAAATACAATTTTTGGTTCCGGCGGTGGACAGCTCGTCGCCACGAATCTCAGCGCAACGCTCGGGTACCCGGTCGAACTTCTCGCCCAGATTCCGCTGGAGCCGGCACTGCGGGAGGGCTGCGATGCCGGAACACCATTCGTCCTCGATATGGTGGACTCCCCCGCGCGTGATATTTTGCGAGCCCTAGCGGCACGTATCCAAGAGCTGCCGCGGCGCGCATGCCCCGCGTAATGGCACAGCGCACTATGATAGAAACATTGCTGCGCACGATCCCTGTTATGGAGGAGGCTTATGTCCGATCGGACCCTGGCGTGGACATACGCTGAAGATGCCGTTATCGAAGGGGATATTACCCGGGCGGCCCGCGCCACCGCCGCTGAATTCTCTATCCGGTGCGTGAGCCCAGCCTGCGGGAACTTCCTCACGGTCCTGGCTGCCTGCGCGAAAGTCAATAACGCGGTCGAAATCGGAACGGGCAGTGGAGTTTCCGGCCTCTACCTGCTGCGTGCCGGGGATATTCACCTCACCACGATTGACGTGGAGTCCGAAGCCCAGCATGTGGCACGTTCCCTCTTCGCTCGAGCCGGGGCCCGCCCTGGAAAAGTGCGCATTATTAACGGGCGCAGTGCTGATATTTTGCCGCGACTAGCGGCCCACTCCTACGATATGGTGCTTGTCGACGGCGATCCCCTCGAGGCGGCCGGTGACTGTGAAGAAGCTTTGCGGATTTTGCGACCCGGGGGCCTATTGGTAGTGGCTGGCGCCCTCCAGGGCGGTAAGGTCGCTGACCCGGCGCGCCGCGAAGAACCCGTGGTGGCCATTCGCCATCTCATTAAAGCACTTATGCAAGCCGAAGAACTCGACACTAGCCTGGTGCCTCTGGGCGATGGAGTACTAGTCTGCCGGCTGCGCTAACCGGGCCATTCTTCGTTTAAAAGGAGTTTTATCTGGTACCGGTGGCTGACTAGTTAGCCACTCACCCTTTCACCAGGATGCTCCGGTTATAAGCATGCATGTATCCGGGGGCCGCGCCTGCCGGCCGGCCCCCGGATAGGTAGTCGATGCAGATACTTCGGTGGTGGTTACTTCTCCACACTTGCGAGAGCTTCTTTAAGGCTCACGCATTCTTCATCGTTGAGTTCCAGGACGAGGCGTCCGCCGCCATCCACTGGGATGCGGACCACGATTCCGCGCGCTTCACGTTCGACTTCCAGCGGTCCATCACCCGTGCGTGGCTTCATAGCTGCCATAGTGGTTTCCTTCCTGTTCGCCGCAACTATGCGACTAACGTCACCCCTAATTCTACTAGAAGTCCGCCACCTGTTCGCGGCGAGCTTGTCGCGTGGCTTGTTCCGCAGTAAGGGACCTCTGACCTGCGATAAGAGCATCGACAGCCTCATGTGCGGTATCCACCACGGTGAAAATATTCGGATCTGCGGGCGAAATCATACCTTCGCTCACGAGGCGCCCGCGGATCCATTCCACGAGACCGCCCCAGAAATCGCTACCCACCAGCACCACCGGGAAACCGGCGACTTTACCTGTTTGTACCAGGGTGAGGGCTTCGAAGAGTTCATCGAGGGTACCAAAACCACCGGGGAGCACCACGAAACCTTGAGAATACTTGAGAAACATTGTTTTGCGCACGAAGAAATACCGGAATTCAATGCCGAGATTGACGTACTCGTTGAGGCCCTGTTCGTGCGGGAGTTCAATTCCCAGGCCGATGGAGAGACCGTCATTCGCCGCCGCGCCTTTATTGGCGGCTTCCATAATCCCCGGCCCGCCACCGGTAATAATCCCGAAGCCTTGCTGGCTGAGAATATCGGCGGTTTCTTCGGCCACCCGGTAGTAACGGGATTCGCGCCCGATGCGCGCCGAACCGAAAATCGAGACGCAGGGTGGCACGTGGGCGAGCGCCCCGAATCCTTCCACGAATTCGGATTGGATGCGCAGCACTCGCCACGGGTCGCTGAGGGTCCAGTCCCCGTTGCTCCGGTTGGACAGCAGCTTGGTATCCGCGGTGATGGGCGGGATCTGGGCACCGCGCCGGGTTTGTGCCCCGCGCCGATAGTCGCGTGTATTCATGGTTTCTATTGTCCTTCGCTACCTACGCGCCTTCCACTTCGCTACGCGGAGCGGAAAACTACCTGAGCTCGGCCAGCCCGGCCGCGTCCAGGCCGTCAACGGCTTTTTTGACATCCTGAGCTTTATCGCGGGTGGTTACTAGCAGGGCACTTCCGGTATCGATAACGACGGCGCCCGGCACTCCCACCACAACAACGGGCTTCGTCGAGCTGTACACCAGAGAATCCGGCGCATCAACGGCAAGCACCGGAGCCCCCGTGCTTCCCGGGGCGCGTTGGGTGGTGAGCTCCCCCGCAGGGATACCTTCAGCGAGGGAATCGTAATCTCCCGCATCGGACCAGCCCATATCTGCTGGTACCACGGCAACCCGGCCCGCAGCAGCTGCCGGTTCCGCTACCGCCCTGTCAATGACTTCCTTCGGGATGGACGCCCATATTTCTTCTACCTGCGGATTTTGCCGGACCGAGTCCAGATCCCACAATTGAGCAAGCTGGCGCAGCGGTGCGGCGATATCAGGGCGGTATTCGGTGAGCATATCCATAAGCGTGGCCGCCCGCGCCACGAAAATCCCGGCGTTCCAATAGTAGCCGCCCTGCGCGAGATAGCGCGCGGCGGTTTCCGCATCCGGTTTTTCTACGAATTGTTCTACCTGCAAGGCGGCGGTGCTCTCCAGCGGTCCACCGGCGTTCTCCGTGTTCTCTCTGCTAGCGGGCGATCCGCCGGCCGGAGATTGACCGGGAAGTGCCGCGCCCGCACGGATATAGCCAAATCCGGTGGCCGGTCCGGTTGGAGTAATCCCGAGGGTAACAAGATAACCGCGGGAGGCAGCCTCCAGCGCCTTGCGCACGGCCGCGGTGAACGCCGCGGTATCGGAAATACGGTGATCGGCCGCGAAGGAACCAATCAGAGCATCCGGATCTGCGCGATGGGCGAGCGCCGCGGCAATACCGATAGCGGCCATAGTGCCACGCGGACTCGGCTCAACCACATAGTGAAGGGGCGTTGTAATACCAGCCAGTTGATCGCGCACCGCCGCGGCATGTGCGGTGCCCGTCACGGTGTAAATACTGGACGCCAGCGGGGCAAGCCTGGTCACCGTATCGTGAATCATGGTGTGCCCCGAACCGAAATCAACCAGGAACTTCGGGTGGCTGGCCCGCGAGAGTGGCCACAGCCGCGAACCGGCTCCCCCGGCGGGAATAATCGCATGGAATGTCACGCCTAGCTATCCTTTCGCTGCGAGCGCGCAAGTTCGCGTTGTCCGCTCACGTAGTGTGCGCGAGCTTCCTCAGCTTTAAGCTGTGCCTCACGCGCCTTTGATTCTAGCTTTTCGGCCCGGCGGCGGGCCAGGTTACCGGCCAGGCCTCCCCATTCGGGGAGCTCTTCTTCCTCCTGGCCGGTGGCATTATTCGGTTCGGGCAGGAGGGAACCGGTGATGGGATCATGGGGCCACGTGAGTGTTTCCGGAACGGAGAGGGTGACGTAATTGGGCGTGGTGGTACCCCGCAATTCTTCCGGATCCTGCGCTACGTAAGCCCTTGGCGGGTTCGCCATATACGCGGAGACCATGAGCACAATACGCGAAGCGAGGTTGAGCCACAGCAGCAGGGTGGCAATAGCGGCGAAGGGCGCGAGGAGCGGGTTTCCGGACACGCTGGATACCGCGGAGGTCCCCACCACCCGAATGATGGAGAGGAGGAACGCGCCGAGGGCCGCCCCCGTGATGAAATCACGGCGGGGCACCCGGATCCCGGAGGTGAAGCGAATAATGAACATGATGACGAGCGCGTCCACGGTGGCCGCGAGCAGGAAGACCGCGATTTTGGTTCCGAATTGTACGAAGGCCCCGTCCATTCCAACATGGGTAAGGAGCATGGTTCCCACCGAGCCAACGAGGGAACCGATGATCGCGGAGGTAAGGATCCCCAGGGCGAGCACCACGAATCCGGCGAGGCGGAAGAAGATGCTCACCACCCCATTTTCGGTTCGTTGATTCACCCCGAACATGGCACCGATGGCAGTGGAGAGCCCGGCCATAATGGACATGGCCGTCCACAGCAGCACCGCGCCAGCGATGATGGTAGCCACCACGGAGGTTCCCGAGAGGATGAGGTCATCGGGATTGATGAGGCCTTCCCCGGAGGAATCTTGGAGAATACCGGGCAGGGCCGCATTGACGCCATCCACCACGGTTTCCCGCAGCTGCGCGTTTCTTCCGAGAGTAGCCATAAAAACGGTCCAGGTTATGGTGAGAGCCGCGGTGATGGCGAAAAGCGCCGAATAGGCGATTCCACCGGCGAGCAGACCCCCACGGGCCTTTCCGTAGCGACCCAAGCCCCGCATAATACGCGTGCCTTGCGCCCATTCGGCCAGGGCTTTTCCTTTGCGAACGACGCCGGCTATCCCGCTTTCCGCCCCTTGTTCTCCGCTGGGTGCACCGCGCCGAGCGGCTTGCCGCCCCTGCCGGTCCACGCCGAGAGCTTGAGAGATACCGTCCATCATTGAATTCCGCTTTGTCACATAGCCATCGTACGTGAGGCCTACGACAAAAACAGACGTTTTGATTCCTCAACGGTTCTGAATAGTACGCCTAGAGCTGGTAGTCCACCGTGAGCGGGGCATGGTCGGACCAGCGCTCCGCGTAGGAGGATGCTCGCCCGATAGTAAAGGCTTGCGCGGTGGCGGCAAGTGCCGGGCTAGCCATATGGTAGTCGATGCGCCAACCCACGTTGTTGTCAAAAGCTTTGCCGCGCTGGCTCCACCAGGTGTAGGGGCCTTTGCCCTCATGCCCGCTGCGTTCTAGCAATGCGCGTTGCACATCCACCCAGGGGCCACCGAACCACCGATCCAGGTAGGCGATTTCATCGTCAAGCACCCCGGAGGTGCGATTGTGGTTGGACTTCCAGTTCTCAATATCAGCTTCGGTGTGAACGATATTGAAGTCCCCGGCAACTAGGGTGCGTGCGGCCGGGTCGAATTGTGCTAGGCGGGCACTCACCCGCTCGAGGTGCGCGTATTTTGCCGCCATTTTTTCCGGATTATCCGCCACTCCCGAATGCAGGTAGGCGCTCACCACCCGCAGCTGGAGATCCGGGAGTTCCACTTCAAGCCAGCGCCCGCTATCCACCGGGGCTTCAAAGCCAACAGGTTCCCCATCAGCTCCCACGCCCAGGTGATCCCGAACTTCACCTACGCCAATGCCTTCGCGTACTGCTACCGCGACTCCGGCCCGGCCTTTGAGTTCGGAAACAGCCGTGTAGACCTGATAACCGGTGCCCGCGAAAATTTCTGCGGTGATATCCGCGGGGGCACGCACTTCTTGGAGCAGGACGATATCCGCCGCGGTAGCCTCCAACCACGCCGCGATTCCTTTTCGCGCCGCCGCGCGAATCCCGTTGACGTTGACAGTGCTGATCCGCATATCATTCCCTTTCGTGTCCAGTCCCGGAATGCTCCGGGAGGATATGTGCTGCCGCGGGTGATCCTGCTGGGATCTGCTGTTCTGCGGCACACGGGACCGACGCGTATTCACCAGCCGTGCCGTGTTGTTCCGCCAGGTAGCGTTCAGCCATATCGACAACGTTGCTGAGCAGCATCACCCGAGTCATCGGGCCGACCCCGCCAGGATTCGGTGATACCCAGGCTGAGTGTTCACGCACGCCCGGGTCTACATCCCCAAGGGTGCGCCATGTGCCTTCCGCGGTGCGCTCCCGGGTTACCCCCACATCAACAACAACGGCGCCGGGCGCCAACCATTCCGAACGAACGAAACCAGCCTGGCCTACCGCGGCGATAATGACATCCGCGTGCCGGCATAGCTCGGGAATATTCGGAGTGCCGGTATGGCAGAGCGTCACGGTGGCGTTAATGTTCTTCCGGGTGAGGAGAAGGCCAATGGTTCGCCCCACCGTGATGCCGCGCCCGAGGACCACTACGTGTTTTCCCGCAAGATTGAGCCCGTGGCGTTCGATCAGCTCCACTATGCCGGCCGGGGTGCAGGGCAGCGGGGAGGTGAGCTGCCCGCTCACGCCTGCCACCAGACGCCCGAGGTTAACCGGGTGAAGGCCATCAGCATCCTTATCCGGAGCGATTGCTTCGATGAGGCGGGATTCGGGCATCCCGGCGGGAAGCGGGAGTTGGAGAATATATCCGGTGCAGGCCGGGTTGGCATTGAGCTCATGCAGCGCAGCGGCAACTTCTGCCGCGCTCGCGCTAGCCGGCAGCTCTACTTGCAGAGAAGCGATACCTACCTCCGCGCAATCACGGTGCTTACCGCGTACATACGCCGCGGACGCCGGATCATCGCCCACCAGCACCGTTCCAAGCCCGGGAGTGTAGCCGCGGGCGCGCAGGGCATCCACCCGCACCCGCAGTTCATCTTTAATAGTGGCGGCGACGGCGCGCCCGTCCAGAAGTTGTGCTGCCATTACTGACCTTCCCCGCTCCGGGTGGCGCCAACCTGGTCCAGACCAGCGTAGAGCGGGAAGCGGTCCGTGAGCGCGCGTACCCGAGTGCGCAGTTCTTCGACCGGTGCCGCGTGGCCCCCGATGAGGGCGCGGGCGATAATATCGGCAACTTCCGTGAATTCTTCCGGGCCGAAGCCTCGAGTGGCCAGCGCCGGGGTGCCGATGCGCAGCCCGGAGGTGACGAACGGCGGGCGGGGGTCATAGGGAACCCCGTTGCGGTTGACGGTAATACCGATACTACCGAGCAGGTCCTCCCCTTCCCGACCGTTGATCGCGGCATTGCGCAGATCCACAAGGACCAGGTGGACATCCGTGCCCCCGGAAATAATCGAGATTCCGGCCTGAGCCACATCAGCTTCCGTGAGCCGCGCGGCCAGAATCCGGGCCCCTTCCAGGGTGCGGCGTTGGCGCTCGCGGAATTCTGCCGTGGCCGCGTACCCGAGAGCCACCGCTTTCGCGGCAACCACGTGCATGAGCGGGCCTCCCTGGTTGCCCGGGAATACCGCGGAATTAAGCTTCTTGCCGTATTCCTCCCCGCGCGCGGAAAGGATCATCCCCGAGCGAGGCCCACCTAGGGTTTTATGGATGGTGGTGGTGACCACATCCGAGTACGGGAGGGGGTTGGGGTGCAGCCCGGCGGCTACCAGGCCGGCGAAATGGGCCATATCAGTCCACAACACGGCACCGACTTCATCGGCAATGGAACGGAAGGCCGCGAAATCCACATGCCGCGGATAGGCGGACCACCCGGCGATAATCATGGCGGGGCGTTCGCGCCGGGCGGTTTCACGCACCTCATCCATATCGAGAAGATAGGTTTCCGGGTTGACGTGGTAGGCAGCCACATCGTAATTGCGCCCGGAGAAATTAAGTTTCATGCCGTGGGTAAGATGCCCGCCCTGATCAAGGGCCATACCCAGTACTTTCGCCCCCGGTTTCACCATCGCGTGGTAGACAGCGGCATTCGCTGAGGCACCCGAATGCGGTTGCACGTTCGCGTAATCCGCCCCGAAGAGGCTTTTTGCCCGCTCTATGGCGAGGGTTTCGGCCTTATCCACCCATTCGCAGCCCCCGTAATAGCGCCGCCCGGGATAACCTTCCGCGTACTTATTGGTGAGAACAGAGCCTTGAGCTTGCAAAACCGCGCGGGAAACAAAGTTTTCCGAAGCGATCATCTCCAAGCCTTCTTGCTGGCGACGCAATTCCCCGGTGAGAATCGCGGCAACTTCCGGGTCCGCCACGGCTAAAGGTTCATCCAGTGGTGTACTCATGTCTCTCCTCCACACCTTCCACGCCTTCGCTGTTAGGTCGACAGTCTACCGCGGGGTTACGACACAAAAATTGTGGCGCAGCTTTCCGGACCACGCGGGCCGTTGCGGCGTCGTCGTACACAGGCTCGTAGAAAATGCAGCCGTTCCGCGCAGAAACACCGCGCCGCACGCAACAACGCGTCGTTCAGGAAATCTTGGGGGCGCTCAGGTCCGCGCGGGAGAGATCCGCGGCGGGGCTCTTGGTGATGAGTTTGTGGCCCCACCACAGGCCGAAGAACAGCGGCAATCCGATATAGGAGGAGAGCAGGTCGAGGGCTCCACCACCTGAGGTAATAATGAGGTAGCTCTGCCCCACGATCACCACCGCGCACATCACCAGCGCCACAATGGGGCCGGCCGGGTAGAAACGCGCCTTGAAGGGGAGTTCGTCGAGGCTACGGCCCTGGGCGATAAAAGCGCGCCGGAAATTGTAATGGCTCCACGCGATACCCATCCAGGTGATAAAACCGGCCAAGCCGGAGGCATTGACGAGCCAGGCGTAAGCTTTGCCGTCGCCCATAAAGGAGGAGATGAAGCAGGCGGTAGCCACCAGAATCGTGATGATCATGGCGTTGAGCGGGACGCCGCGGCGGGTCAGACGCGCCAGGAATTTCGGGGCGCTGCCCTGCTCGGCGAGCGCAAAAAGCATGCGGGTGGAGACATACAGGCCGGAATTACCCGCCGATAGCACCGCGGTAAGAATAACGGCGTTCATGACGGCGGCCGCGAAAGCCACCCCGGCGCGCTCAAACACCAGGGTGAAGGGCGAGACCGCAATATCGGAAATATCGGTGCGCAGCAGGTTCGGGTCGCTATAGGCCACCAGGGTGCCCACCACCACGATGGCGCCGATGTAGAAGATGAGGATGCGCCAGAAAATTGTGCGGGTGGCACGCGGAACCGTGGTGGCGGGGTCGCGAGCCTCCCCCGCGGCGATCCCCACCATTTCGGTGCCCTGGAAGGAGAAACCGGCCACCATGAAAACCGCGAGGATTCCTGCTCCGCCGTTGACGAAAGGCGCCTCGCCTTCCGTCCAGTGAGCCAGTCCCGGGCTCGCCCCGAAAACACCGGCAATCATGAGGAGCCCCACCGCGATAAAGGCGAGAACCGTCACCACTTTAATAAGAGCGAACCAGAATTCACCTTCCCCGTAGGTGCGCACCGAGAGCGCGTTGAGCAAAATGAGCAGGGCCAGGAAGATCGCAGACCACACCCAGCCGGGCGTATCCGGATACCAGTACTTCATCACGAGCGCCGCGGCGGAAAGCTCTGCGGCCACGGTGATCGCCCAGTTGTACCAGTAGTTCCAGCCGGTGGCGAAACCGAAAGAGGGCGAAACGAAACGCCGCCCGTATTCTTCGAAGGACCCGGCCACCGGCAGGTAGGCCGCCATCTCCCCCAGCGATTGCATGAGGAGGTAGACCATCATGCCGATGAGCCCGTAGGCCACCAGGGCTCCGCCCGGGCCGGCTTGGCTGATTGTTTCTCCGGAGGCCACGAAAAGCCCGGTGCCAATCGCCCCGCCCACCGCGATCATGGTGAGGTGGCGGGCGTGCAGGCCGCGCTGCAGCTGCGGCTCGGCGGATTGTTCCGATTGCCCGGACGGCCCGGTCTGCTCGGATTGTCCAGCTTGCTGTGGTGCCACGTTTTCTCAGCTCCTTCATCGCGGCGCCTCGCCCCGTGCGGGCTCCGCTCCCCGCGGTGACCGTGCCACCGCCTCAGTGCTTCGTTCGTACCGGCACACGGTAGTGTACGCCAGCGGTGGCGCGCCACTGCTTCTCAGAGCGTGAACCGCGGGTCTATTTCCGGCCACTTCGGGGTGTAGTTACGGCCAGGAGCTGGGTGTAGCGCGGTTTAGGCGCGGTTTATCGGGTGGGTGCGGCCCGGTGCGGCGCACCGGTGTTCTGGTATTCGATAAGAACGACGGCGCTGGCCACGTTCCCATCGTGACTCATCGAAACATGAATATTGACACTCCCCAGGGTTTTATGAACCGCCCCGGCTATCGGTGCCCCGAGGATAATCGCCGGGCGCCCCCAGCGGTCATTGGTGACCTCGATGGCGTCCCAATGCCCCTCGGGCAGTACCGGTTGGGAGCCGTAAAGAGCCGCCGACCACGCTTTAATAAAGGCCTCTTTGGCGGCCCACCGGGCCGCCAGGTGCGGGGCGAGTTCCGCGGCCGGAATAACGGTCTCAAATCCGGCATCTTCCGCGGCCGGGGTGGCGAAAGCTCCGGCGGCCTCGGTGCGGGTGTGGCGCTGGGCCCGGCGAATCGCGTAGCGCATTTCCCGCGCGGTAAAAACGTTGCGGAAGCGGGAGCCGGGTAGATCCAGCTGCTGGGCGAAGGCATCGATTGCGACGGTATCGGTTCCAATTCCGGCGATCACCGCGTGCTCCTTCCTGGTGACGTATCCGTGTGGCCAGCTCAAAGCCAAAGCGGCGCCGTCGTTCCCCGTGACTTTCGCTCCCGCGTAACTATTCCCTTTTATGGTAAACGAGGCCACCGCTTCCTGTCTGCTCGTCCCGAATTTCGCTGTCCCTCTACCATTCCCCGCTGAGCTGGAGAAAGATAGTACCTATGGCATCGATAGAGACAACCGGCATCGAAATAGTCGACGATAGTGAGCGCACCGCGAAACCCCGGCATCTTTTCCTGCCGTGGTTCGCCTCGAATATCTCCGTTTTTGGGATGAGTTACGGGGCGTGGGTGCTTGGATTTGGTATTTCTTTCCCGCAGGCGCTGGTTATCACGGTCATCGCCGTGATTCTTTCCTTTGCTATTTGCGGGGTCATCGCGCTGGGCGGCAAACGCGGCTCGGTGCCTACGATGGTCATGTCCCGGGCAGCTTTCGGGGTCAGCGGCGCGAAAATTCCGGGCATTATTTCCTGGCTGACCTCCATCGGCTGGGAAACTTCGCTGGCCATTACCGCAGTTCTGGCCACCAATACGGTGCTCGCGCGGCTGGGGTGGGCCGGGGAAGATTCCACCACGGTCAAAGTGGTAGCGGCCGCAATTGTTGCCACCCTCATCGTTTTGGGCGCGGTGGCCGGCTACCACATTATTATGAAAATGCAGGCGGTTCTCACGTGGATCACCGGCATCACCACCATTATCTATATTATTTTAGTTTTCCCGCATCTCGACGCCGGCGCGCTCTTCTCCCACTCTTCCGGCTCAGTTGCGGCCATGCTCGGAGCTTTCGTCATGGTACTCACCGGCATGGGCCTGGGCTGGGTGAATATCGCGGCGGATTGGTCGCGCTACCAGAGCCGGGAGGCGCGCGGAAGCCACATTATTTTCTGGAATACCCTGGGCGGTTCCCTCGGCCCGGTGGTGCTCATTAGTTTCGGTCTTATGCTGGCCGGTTCAGATGACGCCCTCTCCGAAGCCATCGGCTCTGACCCGGTCGGGGCACTGGCCACCATCCTGCCCACCTGGTTCCTTCTCCCCTTCCTCCTCACCGCAATTCTTTCGCTGCTATCGGGCGCGATTAACGGTATTTATTCTTCCGGGCTCACGCTCCTGACCCTAGGGATTCGGATTCCGCGGCCGCTCGCCTCCCTTATCGACGGTGTCATTCTCACCGTGGGAACCGTATACGTCACCTTCTTCTCGCCCACGTTTATCGGCCCCTTCCAGTCCTTCCTGGTCACCTTGGGGGTACCGCTTGCCGCGTGGACCGGCATCATGATGGCGGATATTACTTTGCGTAAGCGTGATTACGACGACGCCGCACTCTTCTCCCCCACCGGCCGCTACGGCAAGTACAACGTGACCTCACTGGCCATCTTGGCGGTGTGCTGTGTGATCGGCTGGGGTCTGGTAGTCAACGGCTTCTCCGATGCCCCCTTCAATGATTGGCAGGGCTACCTCCTCCCCCTCATCGGCGGGGTGGACGGGCCGCTCGGCTCGGGCAATATCGGCGTGATCCTGGCCCTCATCATCGGCTTCGTGGCCTACTACGCCCTGTGCGGGGCGCGGGTGCGGCGCCAGGAAGTAGAGATGATTTAGCGCTCGCATACACAAGTGGGGCGGACATGTTAATGCTGTCCGCCCCACTTTTATGATTTTACTTTTTCTCGCTATGCGCAGGCTTTCCTCGTTATTGCTGCTTTTTGACCACCAGTACGATAGCCCAGATGGAGAAGGCAATATTCACGATGGTGGCGAGGATGAAGAGAATAAAACCAATACCTACGCTGGCAACCTCAGAGAATTCAGAAAGCTTCGACAGCGCGTTCATGCTCCCGATGAAGAGCAGAATTCCGAAAAGCAAACCCACCCCGCCGGCGGTGGCCATGGTCCACTTCTTCTTAATGACAAGAGCAAGCGTGGCGAATACCGCCGCAATGAGGTAGCAGAGAATGACCATCCACGCCGACTCGGCATCCCCCTTCATCATGCTGGCGGAAAAACCGAAGGCAGAGGCAAAGGGCAGGAAAACGCTGAGCATCGCAAGCACCTGAGCACCAATGAGCACGGCCGGCACAATCGTACGCCAGTTAATGCCGCCTGTTGCGGAAGCGTTCGCGAAGCCCTGGCGCATCGCACCGGCCTGCTGGGCGACAGCCGGCGCCACCCGGTTACTAACAAATTCTTTGGCGCCGGTGGCGAATTGCTTGAGGCCCTCTTTCATATCCCCCACGGAATTATCGGAAACACCCGGCCCGGCCACGGCGCCCTGCGCCACGGCCTCCTGGTATTCCCGTAACGTGGGTTCACGCCCGTTATCCAGCTGGAAACGAGCTTGCCACTGTTCGGCAGTGAGGGGCTGCGAGGCATGCGCGGCGGGCTGCTGGAACTGAGGTGCGGACTGCTCTTCCGGCTGCGCTGCCGGTTGCTGAGCCTGCGCACACTGCGGAGCCTGCTGCGCCGGGGCTTCGGCCTGGCGCTCGCGAATCCAGGAGACCAGTGCCGGATAGCACTGCGGGTGCACCGCGATAGCATCCCAGAGGTCGGGACGCTGGGCCGCGACATCGGCAAGATCCCGCGCGGTAATCTGCGGGTCTCCCAAGTTTTCAAGGGTCATCGTGCGCGGATCGTACATCATAGCCGTTCTACTTTCTCCCATAGAATTTTCGTTCCGTGACAACGCGGACGAAAACCCGTGTAGCTACTAATAGTTTCTATGGTTAATATACGGAGTTTTCTCCTGTAGCAACTGTATCCCAGCTACCCTGGATACGTGGAGTTTATGAAAAACTCTACAGGTACGACGGCGGGGCTCATCACGCGAGTTCCACCTTCCACGTCACCGTACTCCATCTGTGAGGAAGGACTTTCTATGACTAACGGACCTGACCAGTTCCCACCGTCCACGCCGGTGCCGCCACCCCCACCTCCGCCTCCGCCGACTTCCGCGCCGACGCCCGAGGACGCGGAGCTGACCCGGACTATTCCGCCCGTCGAGGAGGTGCCGGCAACGCAGCAGGAAGCTACCCCGGCGCATCCGCTCGCGGTTCCGGTGCCTCCCCCGCAGCCCGATCCGGAGGCCACATTCTCCGCTGAGACCCCGGCGGGTGATTCGCCCGCGCCAGCGGCGCCGTCGCCCCTGCCCCCAAGCGGGCCTGAAGCATGGCTCACCACCGAGGCTGATGCGGGTGCGCCCACCCGTATCGCACTTCCGCGAATGCTCGAGGAGATTCCGAGTGCTACCAGTGCCGGGACCGGCACGGATGCGGTACCAGCTCCGGATGCGGTACCGGTCCCGGGGTACCCGCCCGCTCCCGGCTATGCGCCGCAGCCCGGTTACGGCGCCCCGCCGCAGGGCTACGCACCTCCGGGCGGGTACGGCACCGCGCCGAGCCCGGCCGCCGGCCCCGGAATGCCGGGCGGAATGTACGCCGCTGCCCCGGCCCCAGCGCTCCCGCGGGAAAAGAAATCACATAAGAAATTGTGGATCAGCCTGGCGGTTTTGCTGGTGCTCGTCGTGGCGGGCGTTATTGGTTTTAAGGTAACGGCCAGTAAATTCGCGCCGGAGAAAACTGCCGAGGCATACCTCTCCGCGATTGTGGAAGGGAAAGCCAGTGCAGCGCTCGAGGTGTACGACCCGAATGTGCGTTCCGGGGAGCGCCTATTCCTCAGCGACGAAATCTACAGCAAGGCCACGAACCGGCCCACGGATTTTGAGGTTATCTCCGCCTTTAAGCAATCGCAGCCGGGCGGGAAAAATACCGTGCACGTGAGCGCGGAATTCACCATCGATATGAAGAAATATCCCGTTGATCTCACCCTCAGCGAGCGCGGCAAGAAATTCCTGTTCTTCTCCGAATGGCAGGTGACCGATGCACCGCTGGGAACAGTGGAGTTACGTTCCGCCACGCCGCTGGTGAATGTTAATGGGGTCGACGTCGATCTTTCGGCCACGATGGACCCGGCCACGAAGGGCGAGCGCGCTAGCGAGTACTATTCGCTGCCCGCTTTCCCAGGGACCTACACGGTGGGTGCCCAGGGCGGTGATACCTTCGTGAGCTTCGGGGAGGCGGAGAGTGTATCCGTTCCGGTTAGTGGCCCGGGTTCCTCGGCATCCATTGAACCGAGCTTCACTCCGGAGGTGGCCGCGGAAATCCAAAAACAGGTGAATGCCCGGTATGAGGCGTGCATGCCCGCTAATACCTTCGAGGTGAAAGACTGCCCCGAATTGAATATGAGCGATCCTCTTTTCCAGGCCGTGACGGAGATTCGACGCTCGTGGAAGGAAGAACCCAAGGTCGAGGTGGAGGCCTCCAGCCTGCGCTACGAGAATGGCGCTTATGTGGGCACCGCCAAGGTCAAGGGCAAGGCGATTATTAATTACAAGCAGCGCTACAGCGAGAAGGATCCCTGGAAAGAATCGGAGTGGCCGGTCAATATCTGGGTGAACCGCACCCTGCGCTTCGAAGTGAAGGACGGGGCGATCACGGTGGATTTCTCCAAGGATAATTACGGCTGGTAAACGTGGTCTCATAACGGCATACCGTTAGCTCGGATCCAGTCCAGTACTGCATGAACCGGGCCCGGTGCCGCACGACGGACCGGGCCCGATGCCGCACGGTGGACCGGGCCCGGTATGTGTTTTCCGGGGTGTACTGCGAATGTCGTACATACGAAGTACAGCGCTGAAAACACCTGGCGCCCCCGCAGATGCTGGTGTGACTCCTGCGGTTTGACTTATAGGACCTCAGTTCGACTATAGGAACTCAGCTCACCCAGGATTCCCTCAGCTCACCCAGGATTCCAGAAGAGTCGTTATCTCGCTTCGAATACTTTCGGGTGAGAAGCCCTCATCCACCTCAAGGTTTTCTATTCCCACGTGGCCATCTTTTACCCGAGCCGCGACACGCCCGATAATCTGCTCATCACACAGAATCGGCATCCCGAAATATCCAAACTCCCGTTTATGCGCGGGCTTATATGCCTCGAGTCGATAATCTTTTCCGAAAAGCTCACGCTGGCGCGAGCGCGTCCAGATAAGCGAATCGAAGGGAGATAGCAGCGTCATACTGCCCGTTTCCCAACGGGCGTTATGTAGTTCCTCCATGAGGGCCTCGTGAACAAGCCACGTTCCGGCCAGCCCGCGCACCTCAACCGCTACATATCCGTCCGCAAAACAATGCTCGCGGATATTCGCGCTTTTCGGGAACCTGAAATAATCCACCACATCGTCAAGGCGCGCAATCCCGAGTGCCCTCAGGGCTAGCACAACGGTTTTATTCAGGCTTGTATCCGCATCGAGAAGCTCCACGTCCGGCAAACCCGCTTGCTCGGGCGTGCAGTAAATTCTTTGCCACTTCTCGTCTCGGCTGATCACCGCGAGTTCACCAATGCTCAGCAACCATTCACAGGCAGTTTTAACCGGGCTGCTGCGCTCCCACCCCTGCCCCACCGCTCGCCCGAGCTGCGAGTGCACCATCGGGCCGTTCTCGCGTATGCGTTCCAGCACGGCCCGCGCCACATCGTCATCGACCTGGGGACCGGATAACCCGTGTTGTTTAATGAGGCGACGACGCCAATGGAGCAAGGGCCATATTAACCTGGGCATAAGCGAATGCGCGTGGCCCCAAGTTTCGAAGAGGCCAGTCGAACTCTCGTGCAGCAGCGGTAAGCTCTGTTTATCGACCCCGCGGGCGAGCAGAACCAATTCTTGAGATCTGCGTACGGCCTGTAGCGAATCAATCTGGACGCAGCCGAGGCGCTGGAAAACATCGGCAATAGAAGGCTCGGCGCTGCGAGCTTCCGGGGCAAGCCCCTGCGCCGTCACCGCAATTCTTCGCGCTGTTTCGATATCGATGCGATACCGCGGCTCACTATCAGGATTCACCATCACGGTATTCAAACATTCGTGCCCGATCACAAGCAAGCGCGCGCACAGATAGAAGCAAGCGCGCACAGAGACGCAAGCAACGCACACACAGAGCGGGGGGGGGGGGGCGGGCCCCCCACCCCCCCCCCCCCCCCGCGCGCCCCCCCCCGCGCCCAGCTCCGCGCAGACCGCGCAGTCCGGCGAACCCGAACAGCCCACACAGAACGACGACGAGGAAGGAACGACCCATGCGTAAGGCC
>NZ_JARBHJ010000001.1 GCF_028864145.1 Actinotignum schaalii
CACGCTGGAGGTAGGCGGGCAGGTCGTTCATGCTCACACCCCGCCGCCGGCGGACGTGGCCGTGCTTATCGAGTCACTGCCAAAACCTGACTAAGATGAGCCAAGTCAGGTTAGAATGACGGAAAGTACAACAAAGGAGTTGTTATAACGATGAGCCTGGGTCAGAGTCTGCTTAAGAATTTTGCGCGGCGCACGTACGGCGTTGCGGGTGCGCTGTTGGTCATCGCGATTTTCCTCCAGATTGCGGGGCCCTTCGCCATGCTGGAGCTCAATGAGCTTTCCGCTGGCACCGCGGATCCGGTCAAGGTTGGCTTGGCCTATGTGGTCAAGGTGCTCATGGACATCTTTACCCTGCAGCTGGCCGGGGTTGCCGCGCTCATCGCTTTCCTGGCTCACCCCGTGCTGACCTCGGTGGTGAAAGAGGAGGGGAGCGGGGCGGGCGGCGTCGTCGTACCTAACGGCGCAGCGGAAGAAACCACGGCGCACTAAACTCTCCGCGCAAGTGCGTGAGCTAGTTAGCACCCGGGCGGTTCGCGCGCGGTGCCAAAGTCCCGAGTGCGCGAAAATCTTCGCGGCTCAGGGCGAAAACGCCGAGTTAATCACGGCCTGAGCATGACGCGCGCGGGTGTTTTGAGAGACAATAGAAACAGCGGATATTCCGCGCAGGTAGCCACAACTATGTGGCACGGTCTATATGAAGGAGTACCTGTGGCATTCATTGAGGCAGTTAACGCCCGCGAAATTCTCGACTCCCGTGGCAACCCCACCGTTGAGGTTGAAGTTGTCCTGGATGATGGCACCTACAAGCGCGCATCGGTTCCCTCCGGCGCGTCCACCGGCGCCTTTGAAGCCGTGGAAAAGCGTGACGGTGATAAGGGTCGTTACCTCGGTAAGGGTGTCGAGCAGGCAGTGGAAGCGGTGAATGAAATCATCGCTCCGGAAATCATTGGCATGGACGCCAACGATCAGCGCGCTCTTGACGCGCTGCTCATTGACCTGGACGGCACGGATAACAAGGGCAAGCTCGGCGCGAACGCCATCCTGGGTGTGTCCCTCGCCGTGGCGCACGCCGCCGCCGAATCGGCCGGCCTGCCGCTCTACCACTACATTGGCGGCCCGAACGCCCACATCCTGCCCGTTCCCATGATGAACATCCTCAACGGTGGGTCGCATGCCGATTCCAACGTTGATATTCAGGAATTCATGATCGCCCCGATCGGCGCCGAAACCTTCAAGGAAGCGCTGCGCTGGGGTGCTGAGGTGTACCACACCCTCAAGAGCGTTCTCAAGGAACGCGGTCTGGCCACCGGCCTGGGCGATGAGGGCGGCTTTGCACCCAACCTTGATTCCAACGCCGAAGCTCTGGACCTCATCGTCGAAGCGATCGAGCGCGCCGGCTACACCCCGGGCAAGGACTTCGGTCTTGCCCTGGACGTTGCCGCCACCGAATTCTTCGAGAACGGTGTTTACAAGTTTGAGGGCGGCACCAAGTCCTCGGACGAAATGATCGCCTACTACGAAGAGCTCGTGGAGAAGTACCCGCTCGTGTCCATCGAGGATCCGCTCTCGGAAGACGAATGGGACGCCTGGAAGAAGCTCACCTCCGAAATCGGTGACCGCGTCCAGATCGTTGGTGACGACCTCTTCGTCACCAACCCCACCCGCCTCCAGAAGGGCATCGAAACCAAGGCCGCGAACGCGCTCCTGGTGAAGGTGAACCAGATCGGTTCGCTGACCGAAACCCTCGAAGCCGTGGAGCTCGCGCACCGCAACGGCTTCCGCACGATGACCTCGCACCGCTCCGGCGAAACCGAGGACACCACGATTGCGGATCTCGCGGTGGCCACCAACTCCGGTCAGCTCAAGACCGGTGCTCCGGCCCGCGGCGAGCGCATCAACAAGTACAACCAGCTGCTGCGCATCGAAGATGAACTCGGTGAGGACGCAGTCTACGCCGGTCGCGCTGCTTTCCCGCGCTTCAAGGCCTAAGCTTCTGGAAGCTCCGGGCTGGCTAGCTGGGTAATCAGGTAGCCCGGTGGCCCACGGATAGCGCTGAGCGCCGCTCCTTCCTTTCGGGGAAGGGGCGGCGCTTTGTTGGGTGGCCGTTTGGTGCGCGCATCCGAATCGCCGCGGCGGCAGGTGCGGGGTGTTTTTCCGAGGTGTACTTCGCATGTACGACATCTGCACTACATCTCTGAAAACATATACTGCCCGGCCTGGGCCTCGTGTGACTATTGGGCGTTGTGAAACTCGTGAGATTCTTAGGGGATGATCGTCGCGTTTACCCGAAAACAAAATGCAACGGCAGCTACGTTGAGAAATTGTTTTGATGTCGTCAGGTTGCTGTGAGGGACTTGATCACTAGGTTGCATTGTGTGACCTTGGCGGGGGCGCGCCCTATTCGCGGGCGGTGATGCCGGGCGCCTAGACTGGTAGCCATGAGTGTTCGCCGTCCCCCCTCGCGCCCCGAGCGTAACCGCCGCATCTCCGCGCGCGGAGTTCTGGGGAATCAAGGATCTGAAGCGAACCAAGGAAATCAGGCGAAGCGCCGCGACGCGGCGCTAAACCGCAGGGATGCTGCGCCGAATCCCCGGGACGCCGGGGCAAACCCCCGCTCAAGTGGTACCCGGCGAAAAGGATCCGACCTCATGCCGCGCGGTAAAGCAGGTAGTCGGAAACCGAAGCGACCCGATAGGGGAGCGCGCGGCGATGCGCAGGCGCGTTCAGCCCACTCAGCAGCCCGTTCACCTCACTCGGCTGCTCGTTCAGCCAGCTCTCCGGCTCGCGCCGGGGCTGCTTACCGCAGTGAAACGCCATCACGCCCGGGTGCTACCCCGCGGCCCGGAACCAAGCCCCGCACCGGAGGAAAACCGTGGCAGGGGGGAAATCAGCGCCAAGCCGCCAGTAACCGCTCGGATAAAAGCAGCCGGCCCGGGCGGGGCGGTACGCCAGCGAACAAAGGCGGGAGAAAAGGTCAGCGCCGGGCCATAAAAGTGGAATCCGGCCAGCGCCAGCACACCGTGAGCTTGCGAGCCGTAGCTATCGCGCTTTTTACGATCCTCGCCATTATTATTGTGACCCCCACGGTTTCGCGCTTCTCAGAACAGCAGCACGAATTGCGGGCGGTGCGTGCGGAGCTGGAAAATGTGCAGCAGCACACCCGGGAACTCGAAGTGGAAAAGGCCCTGTGGAACGACCCGGATTACGTGCGGGCCCAGGCTCGGGTGCGGCTCGGCTACGTTGTTCCCGGCCAGCGGCTCTTCGTGGGCGCGGACCCGAACGAGGGCACCGCCCAGGAGCAGCTGGAAGAACGGGTCGCCACCGTCAATCGCGAACGTCGCGCGAATACTCCGTGGTACATCACCGGCTGGGATTCCATCACCATCGCGGGTAATTCCGTGGACGGGCAGATCGATAACCCGGACGAAGCCCCAATGTACACGCCGCCCACGCCGCAACCGGCTGGAGCCACGCAACCGGAAGTCGAAACCCCGGCGGATGGCTCGGCTCCCGCCCAGGCAGATCAGTCCGCAGAACAACCCGCAGAACAACCCGCGCCGGAAGACGCCGCAAACCAGGCACCCGATACCGCGCCCGCCCCCGAAGGAGAATAAGCATGACCGATGTCCTCACCGAGCGCGACGTCACCCCGGAGCTCCTCACCCGCATTGCCGCGAATGCCACCCCGCTACGTCCCACCGACCGCCCCGAGGTAGCCGCCCAACTCGGGCGCGTTCCGCGCGGCCTCGTCGGCATCGGGGCACGCTGCGCCTGCGGCCGCCCCGCGGTCACCATCACCCTGCCGCGTCTCGGCCACGGCGAACCCTTTCCGACCCTCTTCTACCTGTGCCTGCCCTACCTGGTCAAAGAGATTTCTCGCCTGGAAGCGCGCGGGGAAATGGCCACCATGACCGCTGCTTTATCCGACGACGCCGCATTGCGCGCCGCTCACCTGGCCGCCCACGAATCCTATATAGCGCGCCGCTCCCTGCTCGGTGAGGTCCCGGAAATTGCCGGGGTATCCGCCGGGGGTATGCCCGAGCGGGTCAAATGCCTGCACGCGCTGGCCGGCTACGCGCTGAGCGCGGGGCGGGGAGTATGCCCGCTGGGGGACCGTGCCCTTGAGCTCGTCGGCTGGGACGCCACCACCTGCCACTGCGAGGATGCACCCGCCGCGCCCTCGCAGCGGGTTGCCGGTATTGACTGCGGCACCAATTCCATTCGCCTCCTCATTGCCGATGTTCCCGGAACGGACGGCAGCGCCCTGAGTGACGTCACCCGCCAGATGGAAATTGTGTACCTGGGTCAGGGGGTGGATGCTACCGGGCACTTCGCCCCCGAAGCCCTCGAACGCACCCTCAACCAGGTTGATATATACGCGCGCCTCTGCCGGGAAGCGGGGGTGACGTCCATTCGCTTCGCTGCCACCTCCGCTACGCGTGATGCCTCCAACCGGGCGGACTTCCTCGATGGGGTAGTGGCCCGGATCGGGGTGCGCCCCCAGGTGCTCACCGGCGCCCAAGAAGCCCAGACGTCTTTCTCCGGCGCAATTTCCGCGCTGAGTTCGCCCACCTCCCCGGTGCTCCTTATTGACCTCGGGGGTGGCTCCACCGAACTCGTGCTCGGGCGCGCGGACGGCAGCGTGATAGCCAGCCATTCCATGGATATTGGCTCGGTGCGGATGCGCGAACGCCACCTGCGTCACGATCCGCCCACCCCGAGCGAACTAGAAAACGCCCGCGCCGATATCCGCGCGGCCTTGGACGAAGCAGAGAAGCACGTTCCCCTCGGGAAGGCCGAACAGGTGGTCGGGGTGGCCGGTACCGTCACCTCGGTAACCGCCACCTGGCTGGGCCTGGACACCTACGATTCGGCGGCCGTGCACGGCACCGCGATGCCGCTCGCCAGTATTGAGAAGGTCACCGACTGGTTTATCCACGCGCCCCTAGAGGAGCGCGCCGCGCTCGGCTTTATGCACCCGGGGCGGGCCCCCGTGATCGGAGCCGGGGCGCTGGTCTGGCAAGAAGTGGTGCGCCGCATCGCCCAGCGCCGCGCCGCCGCGGGCCGCCCGCTCGCCACCATCACCACCTCGGAACACGACATCCTTGACGGCCTGGCCCTGTGGGCTGCCCGGGAACCCCAGCCTCCCGCCCGACCCGCCGCTTAGGAGGCAGAGTCCGGGCTGCTACTGGCGGCGTCGTCGTGCAAGGTACCGGCGGCGCGGTGATGCCGCACCCGCACCCGGGTAGCGAGTGCCCCGAGAACCACAGAGAGTAGTGTGCCGAGGAGTACGCCCACGCGCGCGTGAGCTTCGTGCGGGTCGGTGGGCGCGAAGGAGAGCTGCGCGATAAGTAGCGATACCGTGAAGCCGATGCCGGCCAAAATCGACATGGGGAAAATATCGCCCAGGTGCAGGCCCTCGCCCAATTTAAGGCGGAAAACTTTCACGAAAAGCCAGGTGCCGCAGAAAATGCCGAAGAATTTGCCCAGCGGGAGACCTAGGTAGATGCCGATGGCAACCGGGTCGGCGAGCAGCGCGGTGATCCCGCCGGCATCGGTAATATTCACACCCGCGGCGAAGAAGGCGAAAATGGGTAGCGCAATCCCGGCCGACCAGAAAATAAGCCGTTCGCTATAGCGTTCCGTGAGCGGAGTGTCATCCGCGTCGGTGGTGGACGTGGGGATCATGAAGCCGAGGACTACCGCGGAAATGGTGGCGTGTACTCCGGCGCGGAAGAAGCAGTACCAGCACACCAACGCGAGCGGCCACAGCAACCACCAGCGATTCCAACCTTTCCAGCACAGCAGCCCGAACACGGCCGCCACCAGCAAGCCGCCGCCCAGGAAGAGCACGTTGACCCCCTCCGAGAAGAAAATCGCGATGACGATAATTCCGCCCAGGTCGTCGGCCACCGCGAGCGTCATGAGGAAAATACCGGCGGCTTTCGGTAGCCCTTTACCCACCAGCGCCAGCACCCCGAGCGCGAAAGCGATATCGGTGGCAACAGGAATGGCCCACCCGTCATAAATATGGGCGCCGGAAATGGCCTGGGTGGCGCAATACACCGCGATCGGCCCGAGCATGCCGGTCACCGCAGCCAGCACCGGCAGGGCTGCTTTGCGCGGGTCGTTGAGGGAACCGATGGTGAATTCCTGCTTGAGTTCCATGCCCACCACGAAGAAGAAAAGTGCGAGCACGAAATCCGCTGCCCAGTGCGCCAGGTCCAGGTGGAGCCCTAAGCTTTCCGGACCGATTTTCGTGGCTGCCAGCGCGAAATAAGTATCGCGGCCCGGGGAATTGGCCCAGATGAGCGCCACGACCGCCGAAATGACCAAGACCAGCCCGGCAAAAGATTCATTACGCAGTGCCTCGCTGTAGCGTGTGACCGGCGCTGCGAGTTTCCCCACCCGGCGCAGGCCCGTGCGGAGCTTGCGCTGCCCGGTTTCCGCGGTGGATTCGGGTGTGGTGGCCGATTCGTGAGTGGTGTCGTGGTTCTCGCGCTGTGTCATTCCCTCTCGATTCTGTCTGCCCAGGTTTTGGTGGTACGACGGCGCAGCTAGCGGCCGGCGGCCCCTTCTCAGGTAAAAGCCGGTGAAGCGACGCGCTTAGGATCCCTCCTACTCTACAGGGTGGGGCAACAAGGTAGTATTCTAGGGATGTTCATACGGGCCGGCGTGCTCGCATGTTCAGCCCCCGTAGCCCAATTGGCAGAGGCACCCGACTTAAAATCGGTTCAGTGTCGGTTCGAGTCCGTCCGGGGGTACTGATTGGATATACCATGTTTCGGGAGCTGATGCTCGGGGGTAATCGCGGAGGTGGTTCCGGGTTTATTCCGGTTTATTCCCGGAAACAGTGATCTTAGGCTGATTGAGGAAAACCAAGAAGTCTTTCAGGAAAAATTCAGGCACGGGCTTGAGAATAACCCTGGAGACGATAGTGGACGAGTTATAACCAAGTTTCTACATAACCTGGATGCTAACCGGACGATGGTCGCGTCTGACAGTAGGCGGGCCGCCTATCCGGCGGTCCACCACAATACAGGAGGGTATTTTGTCGAATCCCGTGATGAGTAACAACCCGTATTTCCGCAAGGGTGCTGCCACACCGAACCAGCAGTTCCGCGGTGGCAATATTGCAACGGAACCGCGCCAGGGGTACCAGGCCGGCCCGGGTGTTTATGAACAGCCGAGCGGTTACGGTACGGAACAGCCCGGCTGGCACAACCAGTACAATTTTGCGCATCCGGACTACGGTCAGGCTTATCCGCAGCAGGACTATGACCAGTACGCGGGCGGCTACGGGCAGCCCGGTGCTTTCGGGGCTCCGGCTACCGCCACCATGACCTATGACGATGCCATGGTGAAAACCGCGATTCTGCTGGCGGTCTCCATCGTTGCCGGCGCGGCCACCATGCTTTTCGTGCCGCTGGACTACGCGATGATGCTCGCTATCCCGGCCTCCCTCATCGCTTTCGCGGTGGGCATGTTCGGGGCTTGGCGCCCGATGGTTGGCCCGGGTATCTCGATTGCCTACTCCCTTTTCCAGGGCGTGGCTCTCGGTGCGATCACCAATGCTTTTGACACTCTCTATCCGGGGGTCGCTTTCCAAGCGATTCTGGGTACCGCGATTGTGGTGGGTGTGGCGGTGTTCCTCCACATGTCCGGCAAGGTCCGCACCACGGCCAAGGGCCGGCGCGTGGTCCTTACCATCATGATCGCCTACATTATCTTCGGTTTCGTCAACCTCATTCTTATGCTGACCGGCGTGACCAACTCGCTGCGTAATATTACGGTGGGTGGCTTCCACCTCGGAATCATCCTCGGTCTGGTTATGATCGCGGTGGCAGGCTACGTGCTCATCTCAGATCTGGAAACCGCCAAGCTCGCGGTGGAACGCCACGCCCCGAAAGAATTCGCGTGGACGGCAGCTTTCGGCATCGTTATGACGGTCCTGTGGATCTACCTTGAAGTACTGCGCATCGTGGCCTACCTGGCCGCATCCTCGCGGAACTAAGGCTGATAGCTCAAACGAAGGCCGGGACGGAAAAACATCCGTCCCGGCCTTCGGTGGTTTCTGGTAATGGTCCGGGGCTAGCCGAGCGGGCCAGCACCCGGGAGCGGGCAGGCGATTCCAGTGCGCGCATGGCATTGGTAGCCGTGCGGAACCTTATGAAGATATCCCTGGTGCTCCTCTTCGGCCAGGTAGAAAGGCCCGGCAGCCAGGGCCGGTACCACTTCCGTCACTATAGCTCCCCGCCCGGCCGCCCGAAGAACATCCTCATAACCGGCAATCATGGCCCGAGCGGTGCGCTCCTGGATGTCCGTCGTCGTAAAAATAGCGCTGCGATACTGGGTGCCCACATCGTTTCCCTGCCGGTTAAGTGAGGTCGGATCATGGGACTCGAAGAAAAGCTGAAGTAACTTCTCCAGCGGAAGCACACGCGGATCAAAAACCACCCGCACCGTTTCCGCGTGCCCGGTGCGGCCCGTGCACACCTCCGCGTACGTGGGATTCGGCGTGGTGCCGCCCATATAGCCAACCGCGGTGCTCAGCGCTCCGGCCTCCCAAGCCAGCTTTTCCGCACCCCAAAAACACCCGGAGGCCAGGTAGATAAGCTCCTCACCCGGACCGGGTTCGGCAAGCACGGGCGTACCCAGAACCACGTGCGGCGCCGGATTCGGATTAATCGGATCGGGCCGGCCGGGCAGTGCGGGGGTAGCAGACAGATTCACGATCAGCTCCTTAGCTCTTACCTAAATGTTCGCCTTGCTTTCCGCTTTCCTTGGTGCCTTCGCGTGGCACCTTAGCCTTCTAGCTTCCTAGCCTTCGTAGGGCTTGATATCAAGGATTTCCACCTTGACGGGGCGGCCCAGGCGGTTCTTGAAGGTGGTTTTCTCCCCCTTCTTCAGGCCCAGGATTGCTTGCCCGAGCGGCGCGCTTTCCGGATACACTTCCATCCCCACAATATCCGCGGCCTCCCGCGAACCGAGGAGGAAGGTTTCTTCCATGCCGCCAATGGTGGCTGTCACAACCGTGCCGGAGGCCACCTCATCACCCGAGGGAGGCTCGGATACATGGGCGTTTTCCAGCAGAGCGGTCAGCTCTACGATCCGCCCCTCCAGTTTCGACTGCTCTTCGCGAGCCGCCTGATAGCCACCGTTCTCCCGCAGGTCACCTTCCGAGCGGGCCGCTTCGATCTTCTTGGCGATCTCCGCGCGCTGGACGGTAATCATGTCATTGAGTTCGGCCTTGAGGTGCTCATACGTTTCGGGGGAGAGCCACGCTCCCTTGGTGTTTTCAGACATCTCTTCTCTTTCTCGTCACGGGGTGGGTGCGAGATATGCACCTACCCGGTTGGTCATTCGGTTATGAGTCCGCGCTCGCGCGGCGCAGCTCGGCACGCCTTCGTGCGGCGATGCGGTTGCGGGGGCCCGAGCGCTGGGCGCGGGTGGGACGCCCCACTCGGATAAAAAAATTCATGCCCTGACAGGCATGTTTCTCCGGCTAAGCATACCAGCCTTCCGCGGCTTGCAACATTCCCGTGCGTATTCCAAGATTCCACCATGTCACGATCCCACGATTCCCTCCCGGCACCCAGCCGTGTTCCACTCCGTTATCGCCCCGCGGCAGTGCCCGGAGCATCTTGGTAGAGTAGCGCGGTGAATCGGCCCGGTGGCAGCCGCGCCCATGAGCGCACGTCCACAGGCCCGTATCACTAGCACAAAACCCGCGAGCTAAGCCCAAAAGCCAGCTGCGGAAGGAGAAGGATAATGGACGAACGCCGCCTCCTTAGCGTCCACGCCCACCCGGACGATGAATCATCAAAAGGCGCAGCTACGCTGGCTAAATACGCCCGCCTCGGCCGGGTCCGGGTGGTCACCTGCACGGGTGGAGAACGCGGAGATATCCTCAATCCTTTATTCGACGGCGCAGCTCTGGCCGGGCGCACCATGGCGCAGCTACGCCGGGAAGAAATGGCGGCAGCAGCCCGCATTCTCGGTATTGAGCACGTTTTCCTCGGCTTTGTGGATTCCGGACTCCCCGAGGGCTACCCGGATGTTAAGCTGCCCGCCGATAGTTTCGCTCGGGCCGCGGATACGGATGTACACCGCGCCCTCGTGGCCCAAATCCGCGAATTCCGGCCCCAGGTGGTGACCACCTATGACGAAAACGGCGGCTACCCGCATCCCGATCATGTGCGCACCCATACCGCGACCCTCGCGGCGGTGCGGCTGGCGGGAGAGCCGTGCTGGCCGGAGCTGGGTGAGCCCTGGAAGATCTCCAAACTTTATTACGACGCCAATCTTTCCTTCACCCGGCTGAGCGCTTTGCACGAAGCGATTCTCGCAGCCGGCCAGGTCAGCCCATTTACGGAGTGGCTCCAGGAGGCCGCGCAATTCCCGCGCCCGCGGCATGCCGCAAGCACCCGGGTCGGCGTCGTCGCATATTTCCCACTACGTGATGCGGCCATGCGTGCCCATGCTTCTCAAATCGACCCGAACGGGCTTTTCTTCGCTGCGCCGCGGGATCTGGAGGCGCAGGTGTGGCCGCACGAGGATTTCTACCTGGCGGCCTCCACCGTGGGTCCGGCCCCAACGGAGGGTGAAACGGACCTCTTCGCGCGGGTACCCGGACTGGAGAGCGAAGAACCGGCGGCAGCGCGTTACCGTTAGTTACTGCCCGTTCCCCACCCGTTCCCCGGCATCTTTGCGGGCGTCTTGCGTGATGAGCTTTTCCACGCCGTTGCGGTAATCCTCGGATTCAGCGGCGACATCCTCCGCCTCCGCACGGAGTTCTTCCACGGAGAGCTGCGCGGTGTGGCGGGGCATGGTGGCGAGCACCTGCGCGGCCTGGGTACGCGGATCCCAGCGGACCTCCGGCCAGCGCGGAGCCAGCCGGGCCAGCGCCTGGGCGAGGAGCTCGGTTACC
The DNA here is from genome assembly GCF_028864145.1 of Actinotignum schaalii. Taxonomy (GTDB): domain Bacteria; phylum Actinomycetota; class Actinomycetes; order Actinomycetales; family Actinomycetaceae; genus Actinotignum; species Actinotignum schaalii_B. The sequence goes on from NZ_JARBHJ010000001.1 coordinate 10,931, forward strand.
GCGAGCCGCGCGAACCATTTACGATCTGCCGGCACCGCATACCACGGGGCATATTCCGTGGAGGTACGCTCGAACATCGCCTGGTAGGCATCCATATAGGCGGGCCACTGGGCGCGCGCGGCCACATCAGAAGGCGAATACTTCCAGTGTTTATCGCGGCGCGCCAGCCGGCGCAGCAGCCGGAAACCCTGTTCCTCATAGCCGATAAGCAGGGCCACCTTGACGAGCGTATATCCAGCATCCACGAGTTCACGTTCGAACTCATTGATTTTTTCGTACCGCTCCTCAATTTCCGCGGGAGTGGCCAGCTCATCTACCTTCCCGACCAGCACATCTTCATAATGCGAGCGATCAAAAACCCCGATCATCCCGGCCGGTGGTAGCGCACGCCGAATCCGCCACAGGAAATCGTGGGAGAGTTCCTCCGCGGTGGGTACCCCGAAAGACCGGAGATGCACGCCCTGCGGATCGACCATCCCGAGCACATGCCGGCAAATACCGCCCTTACCTGCGGTATCCATCCCCTGCACGATGAGCAGCACTCGCCGCTCGCCGCCCTGACGCGCTTCGGCATAGAGCCGTTCTTGCAGCTCCGCAAGGAGCTTCCCACGCTCCTTCATGGCGGCTTTCCCGGCCTTTTTATCCCCGTGCCAGCCAGGTGTGGATCCGGTAGCAACGGAGGCGATCTGAAAACCAGCCCGGATTTGCAGCGCAATACCGGGTGCCGTGGTCCAGCTACTTTCCCGGTCCCGCGCCTCCGCGTTTTTCTTTGTGCTCATTTTCGCTCCTGTGCCTGAGAAGTTTCGTGTGATGCTGCGCACCATTCTAGAGGAGGGGTACGACGTCGCCCGCGCCCTTGCGGGTCGCGGGGAGTAGGCGGGCGGCGGGCTGGCTAGCCGTTGGCGCTGAGGCGGCCGGCACCACTGCGCTGCCTGGGCTTATTATGCGACAGCAAAGAGGGTAAGCCAGACCGCCACCGCGTGGCAGGCGTAACCCGCCACTGTTCCGGAATGGAAGAATTCGTGGAATCCCCAGGTGCGCGGCCAGGGATTGGGCCAGCGGAAAGCGTAGGCGAGCGCACCTACTGTGTAGCAGATCCCGCCGGCAATGATGAGCCAGACGATAGCCGGGCCACCGGCTTCCCACATATCGGGGAGGAACCAGATGGCCACCCATCCGAGCGCAATATAGAGGGGAACGTACAGCCAGCGCGGTGCCGCCGGCCAGAAATTGGAAAGCGCAATCCCGCCGAGCGCCCCGCTCCACACAATGGCCAGTACCAGCGCGGCGGTGCCGCCCGGTAGCAGGGCGAGGGAGAGCGGGGTGTAGGTTCCGGCGATGAGCAAGAAAATATTCGAGTGATCCAGGCGCCGTAAAATAGCGTGCACTTTCGGCCCCCACGAACCCAGGTGATATACCGCAGAGTGCCCGAATAGCACGACGGCGCTCAGCCCGAACACGATGACTCCGATGGTGAGGGCGGCAGTGGGCGCGAAAACTATTTGCACGATCATATTTGCCAGTGAGAGTGGGGCAATAATGGCGTGCTGCCAGCCGCGCAGAGCCGGTTTCGGGAGTAAGGATGCGGGTAGCGAAGGTAAATTGTGCGCTGCCCGGGGCCGCCCTGCTGCGGCACGAGAGTTCCGGTCTTTCTTTTCGCCATGTGGTGGCTGAGAGAGGGTATTCGCGTGGCGTTCGCTAGTGGCGTGACAAGGACGGGTCATGGTGCTCCCCACGTGGTCGGTGAATACCTCCGGGATGTCCGAAGATCAACAAACGCGGCGGTGGGCAAGGCGGGAGGTGTGGCTCCGGTTCGCCGCACCGCTTTGAGTCGCTGGCGCAAGTGTACGCCGCTTCCCTGAATATTTTCCGGGTATCTTTTCCTGTTCCCCCAGGATGGGCGGGCTACAGTTAAACGGTTAGGCATCTGGTTGCGCGGCTCGGCTCCGGTTCTGACGGGGTGCGGCTCGGGTGCAGCCTTGCCGGGCGCGGCTCGTGCCACAGTGGCTAGAACGAGGGAGGGGAAGAGCGTGGGAATGTCATCATGGCTCTACGCAGCCTATGAGCGCCGCTTGGTGCGTGAGCTTTCCGGGAAGCGTATGCCGCAGCATGTGGCAATTATGCTGGACGGAAACCGCCGTTGGGCGCGGGAACTGGGTGAATCTGCTACCTTCGGTCACCGGGCGGGGGCTGAGCGTATCGCTGAAGTCCTCGGTTGGTGTGAAGACGCTGGAATTGAGGTGGTGACCCTGTGGTTGCTCTCCACGGATAATCTTTCCCGGGCAGCCGAAGAAGTGGGTCCGCTACTGAGCATCATCTGTGAAACTGTCGAAAATCTGGCGCGCTCTAGCCGTTTCCGCCTGGTGGCGGTGGGGAATCTCGATCTTCTTAGTGAGGAATATGCCCAGCGCCTGCGTGCCGCGGCCGCGAGTACCGAAGCCTGTACCGGTTTACATGTGAATATTGCGGTGGGCTACGGCGGGCGTCAAGAAATTACCGACGCGGTGCGTTCCTACCTGCGCGACCAAGCAGCAGCCGGGCGTAGCCTCGCGGAGGTTGCCGAAGATTTTTCCCTCGCGGATATTACCGATCATCTTTATACCCGTGGCCAACCGGATCCTGACCTGGTGATTCGCACGAGCGGGGAGCAGCGCATGAGCGGTTTTATGCTCTGGCAGTCCGTGCACACCGAACTCTATTTCTGCGAAACCTACTGGCCGGATTTCCGGCGCGTGGATTTTTTGCGCGCGCTACGTGACTATACGCAGCGTGATCGACGCCGCGGGCGCTAGGCCGGGCGCTACAAAATCAAGCTCTTATAACACCGTGACCGTGGCGCCTATGCCCGTTGAAGCGCGCTAAATTAGACCTTCGCGGCTCTGGTATTCGAAGAAGCCTTCGCTGAGTTCATTGCGGGTGAGCGGTTCCCAGCCTGCATGTGCGGTCATGAGGCTGCGCGCGGTGGTGGCGAAAGCCCCCACGGTGTACAGGTGGGACATGGACATGGTGGCGAGTCCGGGGCTGGCTTCCCGCCCGAGCAGACTCACCCGGTCCAGGGTATCGATGGTGGTGGCTATAAAAGCGCTGCGAGCTCCCGCAACATCCACAAAGGGGCGCGGGAGGGAAGCTACGTGGAGGCGGTCACCCGAGGCGGTAATCATGAGCGCGGCACCGTCCTCAAGAAGAATAGCCACGAGCCGCGGCCCGAAACTGAACCAGTGTTCGGCCACCGCGGCGAACTCATTTTCGGGGCCGCTGATACCGTAGAGAAGCCGGATGTCTTTTGAGGTTGCGACGACGACGTCACTCAGCTGCAAGAAACTTTCGGCTTGGATACGGACCCGATCCAGGTTGCGGGCCCGGGGGTGGCGCAGCGCCGGCGAGTAGATGATGGTGGAGGTGGATCGGCACACCCGCAGCCATTCGCGGACGGTGTGGGCTGCGGGCATGGCATGGCAGGCATCTCCACCGAAAATAGTGGCCGAGGGGCTGAAGAGATCAAAATCTAGTTTGCGGGCGCCACGTTCCGGAGCCGGCAAAATATCCCAGCTTTCTTCCGGATCCCCGTGTCCCTCCCCGTAATGAGCTTCGGTGAAAGCAGCCGGGGGTGGGGTGGGCAAGCCGGAGGGGAGAGCGGCGCTGGCCGGAGGTGAAGCGGGGCGCAAGAGGAGCTCTACGCCGTGCTCGGCGGCGTAATCACGCACGACCTGCGGATCGGAGGCTTCGGAGATATCGGTGACCATTCGCACTTCGCGTGCCAGGTGGGCTAGATTAACCGCCACCTTAAACATGGTACCGGCACGAAAAGGGGTTTCCTGTTCGCGCTGGTTGGCGATGGCATCGCCAATGACAAGAACTGTCATGCGAAATCCTCGGGATGGCGGGTGAGTGGGGTGGTATCAAGACCCGTTCCGTCCGCGAATTCTTCCGGGTCGAAATCGTCATCATCGCCGGCCGGCGGGTTCGTAACGGAAGGCTGCGGGTGAGCGGTGGCGCCACCGGGTGCGCCGGGGGGAGCTGCCGCACCGCGTTGGGTAGCGGGGGCTGCCGCACCGCGTTGGGTAGCGGGGGCTGATGCGGCCTCGGGTACGGGTTGAGGAGCTGCCTGAATAGCCGGTACATCTTCGGCGCGTACTTCGCGTACCGCTTCCCGTAGGGCAGCCACCCGGTCTTCTTTGGATGCCTGCGGTGGGATAGCGGGTGCAGGTGCCTGATAGCCGCTTGCTTGTACCGCGGTCGAGGGGGCTTGATGAGTGGGAGCGGTAGGCGGAACAGGGGTTCCTGTGGTTCTTGCCGGCCCCGCGGCCTGGGCTGGAGCGGTAACCGAGCTAGTCGAGTCGGAGAGATCCGCGAGGCTTTCGCCGCGTTCGGCCGCATCAATACGGGCCGCAGCGCCATCAAGCCAGCTCTGGCAGTGGCGGGCCAGAGATTCCCCTACCTCCCACAGTCGCAGGGATTCTTCGAGAGGGATGGAGCCCTGCTCCAGGCGGGAAACAATATCGACAAGTCGGGCCCGGGCTTCTTCGTAGTTGAGGGTAGCCACGCGCGCCTCAATATCTTCGCGCGGGCGGGGTACGGATGCGCCTGATGCGTGGGGTGAGTCTGGCGCTGGTGCCGGGGGTGCGAAGCCCTCAGGAGTGGTTCCCTTAGCTACCATGCGCGCTCCCTTTCACTTCGAGATGGAGGGTTCCGGCGGCCAAAATGGCACGCAGGTGTTCTCCGATTCGGACGTCGTTTTCTTGTGAGACTACTCTGTTGTCCCCGCTTAGGATAACCGAATACCCGCGTTGCAGTGTTGCCTGGGGTGAGAGGGCCCGCAGCTGGGAAAGAAGTGAGGAGATATCTTGGGAGCTGGAAGCCATATCGCGCCGGATATGGGCCCGCAGCCAGGAGCGCAACGACTGGATATCCTGTTCGCGCACTTCCACCATAGTTCGGGGGCGGGCCAGGACGGGCCGGGCGCGTAATGCTTCGAGTTCTTTGGTGGCACGGTCGAGTCGATGGCGCATACCCTGGCGCAAGCGGCGCACGGCTGCCTGTACCCCTTCACGTTCAGCTTCCCGATCCGGAACGATGCGCTTGGCGGCATCCGTGGGCGTGGAAGCTCGTAGATCTGCCACGTAGTCACTGATGGGATTATCGCCTTCATGCCCGATAGCGGAGACCACCGGAGTGTGGGTAGCCGCAATAGCACGCACGAGGTGCTCATCGGAGAAGGGGAGGAGGTCTTCCACGGACCCGCCCCCGCGCGCCAGCACAATGACATCCACTCCCGGGTGGGCATCTAGCTCGCGCAGGGCCGGAATCATCTGGGCCACGGCATCCCGGCCCTGTACTGCTACTTCGCGCACCTCGAAACGTACCCCGGGCCAGCGCAGCGAGGCGTTAATAATGACATCCTCTTTCGCTTTGGTATTGCGCCCCACGATAAGACCCACCGTGCGGGGTAGGAAGGGGAGGGGCTTTTTACGTTCCGGTGCAAACAGTCCTTCGGAAGCGAGTTTGGCTTTCAGAGCCTCCAAACGCGCGAGAATATCACCCACGCCAACGGGGCGGATTTCCTGTGCCCACAGGGATAGCGAGCCATTACCGGTATAAAAATCGGGAACGGCCCACACCACCACCCGACTTCCGGAAGTGACGGTTGCGGGAAGTAGGTGGCTGAGTATTTTAACCGTCATAGAGACGTTTTCTTCCAAATCCCGCAAGGTGAGGAACTGGACTTTTGCTCCGGGGCGGCGCTGGAGGGTAATGACTTCGCCTTCCACCCATAACCGCGACATTTTCGCCACATATTCCCGGATTTTTACCGAGAGCAGGCGTAGCGGCCACGGGTGATCCGGTGTTGTCTGCGCAGCCCGTTGCGGCAGGGTTGCGGGTACCGGAGTTGTTGAAGCCATATCAGTTATCGTGCCATGTTTTGCCCCGCACTGCTACGGGACAATCCGTGTTTCGTGATCATCTTCGCCGTCGAGCGCTTCGCGCAGCCCAGCATCGTGGAAGCGTTTGACCTGACCTTCTTCCGCAGCAATGGTTAGCGGGGTAGAAAAATCGGCATCTAGGCTTTCCAGGCGGCGCGCGGTGACCAGTACGCGCGAATCGAAAGAGGAGAGCGCGGAATTGTAGTTTTTGACCGCTGAGGTGAGAGAGTTCCCGAGCTTTTCCAAGTGGCCGGCCACCACCCGGAGCCGATCCGTCATTTCCCGCCCGAGCGTAATAATATGTCCGGCTTCTTCACTGATCTTGCTGGAGGCCCACAGTGTTGCCACGGTGCGCAGCAGCGCCAGGAGCGAGGCTGGGGAAGCGGGGACTACCCCGAGGGCCAAGGCATCTTCCAGGAGCGGGGGATCTTCCCGCAGCGCCTCCGCGAGCAGTGATTCTCCCGGAAGGAACATAATCGTGAGCCGGGGTGACCCTGGGAAAAGTGCGGGGTAATCCCTTTTAGCCAGCGCGTTGACGTGGGAACGCACCGCCTTGGCGTGCTGTTTGAGGAGATCGTGGCGCCGCGCGATTTCCTCCGCCGTGGTAGCCGGGGCGGCCTGTGCCTGGAGCATAGCGGTGAGGGGAACCTTGGCATCGAGAGGGAGATGTGCGCCGCCGGGCAAGTGGATAACCATATCCGGGCGCGAAAGCCCGGTACCGCTACCGTGCCCGCTGCCTGCACGTGAAGCAACCTGCTCGGAAAAATCAACGTGGGGGAGCATCCCGGCGGCCTCCACCACCCGGCGTAATTCCACTTCACCCCACATTCCTCGCGCCGAGGTGGAGCTCAGCGCCCCGCGCAGCGCCTGGGTGGCCCGCGCGAGATCTTCCTGGGTGCGGGCCGCCGCGGTGAGCTGGGTGCGGATTTCGGTGCGCTGTTCACCTTGGAGGACCTGCACATCACGGACCCGCTGCTCCATCACCGTGAGCTGCTGGGTAATAGGTGCCAGGGAACGCAAAATGTTGTTATCTGTTTTAGCCCTGGCGATGAGCCCGTTATTTTCCTCCTCTAAACGATCCGAGCGGGCCTGGGCGGCCGCCAAGTGCGCCCGCACCGCCCCGGCATCGCGCTGCGCCTCCTCTAGTTGGTGGCGCACCCGCGCCAGCTCCCGCGCCGAAACTGCGCCACCCAAGCGCACTCGCGCGCTCAAGAAGCCCAAGGCGAAACACGCGCATCCCACCGCGATAAGAGCACCTATAACAATCGAGATATCCATAGCGGTATTCAAACACCCGCTTACGACAGAAAAATGGGAGGGAAGCGCGCTGGCGTCGTCGCCCCTTGTTCCACGTGACAGACTTTGATAGCTTTCAAGGTAGCGGTACATAGCACATCTCATCACAAAAAATTAGGGCTAACGTCACCGCTGGTGGTGCCGTGAAGAAGCGGCACCGGGAAGAAAGGAACACCATGTCTACTATCGTTGTGACCGGAATGGGCTCGGGTATCGGCGCTGCCTGCGGGAAGATTCTGGAAGAACGCGGGCATACGCCCGTCGGTGTTGATTTGCGCGGGGCGGAATTTGAGGCGGATCTATCCAGCCCGGAGGGGATCGCGGATGCGGTCGCTCGGGTGGTGGAAAAGTACCCGCAGATTGACGGTGTGATCGCGAATGCGGGAACCCAGAGCAATTCACCTCTCGATCTCAAAGTGAATTTCTTCGGTGCGCGCGACACCGTCCGCGCTTTCCTTCCCTACCTGGAAAAAGCGGAAAACGGGCGCGCGGTAATTACTGCCTCCTGCGCCAGTTTGCAACCCAGCGATCCCAAGCTTGTACAGCTGCTCCTTGATGATCGGCGCGAAGAAGCGCTCGCTTACGGCAAGGAACTCGCCGCGCAGGGCCCGATGCAGGGCTACGCGAATTACGCGTGCTCCAAGCGCGCGATTGCCACGTGGGTGCGCCGCGCGGCCGTGAGCGAGGAATTCGCCGGGCGCGGCGTCGGGCTCAATGCGGTGGGCCCGGGGGTGGTTGCCACCCCCATGACGAAAGAACTCCTCTCTACCGAGGAAGGGCGCAAGCAGGCTTTCGGTGCGCTGCCCGCCCCGTACCACGGCGCTTCGGAAGCTCGCGATATTGCCGATGCGCTCGTCTTCTTCGTGACCGGACTCTCGCGGACCATCACGGGGCAGATCCTGTATATCGACGGCGGTGCGGACGCAATTTTGCGCGGCGAAGATATTTGGCACGCCCCGAAATCCATGGATGCGCCCGCGCAGTAGCGCAGCACCCCGGTAGCGCTCCGCGCCACTAGCGTACGTCCGGATAGCAGCCCGCCCTCCTTTCTCTTAGCTAGAATGGAGGGCGTGGCTTTAACAATTGGTATTGCAGGACTTCCCAACGTCGGAAAATCGACCCTTTTTAATGCGCTCACGCGCGCAACGGTGCTCGCGGCGAACTACCCCTTCGCGACGATTGAGCCGAATGTGGGTGTGGTGCCGCTCCCGGATGCGCGGTTGGCCAAGCTCGCCGAAATTTTCGGATCTCAGAAAATCCTGCCGGCGACGGTCGATTTTGTGGACATCGCCGGAATCGTGCGCGGGGCATCCAAGGGGGAGGGCCTGGGCAACCAATTCCTCGCCAATATTCGCGAAGCGGATGCAATTTGCCTGGTCACCCGCGCTTTTGCCGACCCGGACGTGGTCCATGTGGAGGGCCGCGTGGACCCGAAAGATGATATCGAAACGGTCACCACCGAACTCATCCTCGCTGATATGCAAACTCTGGAGAAGGCCATCCCGCGCCTCTCCAAGGAAGTGACGGGGAAGAAAACCCCGAAGGAAACACTCGATGCGGCGCAGCGGGCCTACGCGCTCCTCGAGGCGGGGGAAGTGCTCTCCAACCACGCCGCCGAATTCGACGCGGACACCCTGCGTTCCTTCCAACTCATGACCTCGAAACCCTTCATCTACGTTTTTAATACCGACGACGACGGCCTCGCTGACACCGCCATGCAGCAGGAACTACGTGACTTTGTGAAACCTGCCCAAGCCATTTTCCTCGATGCCAAATTCGAAGCGGAACTGGTGGAACTCAGCGAAGAAGAAGCCCGGGAAATGCTGGAGGCCACCGGTCAAGAAGAATCCGGCCTGGACCAGCTGGCTCGGGTGGGCTTCGATACCCTCGGCCTGCAAACCTATCTCACGGCCGGCCCCAAAGAGGCCCGCGCCTGGACCATCCACAAGGGCGATACCGCCCCGCAGGCCGCCGGTGTCATCCATACCGATTTCCAGCGCGGCTTTATTAAAGCCGAGGTGGTCTCTTTCGATGACCTGGTGGAATACGGCTCAGTAGCCGCCGCTCGCGAACACGGGAAGCTGCGCCAAGAAGGCAAGGATTACGTTATGCAGGATGGCGACGTGGTGGAGTTTCGTTTCAATGTAACCTGAGGCGCGCTAGTGTTAGCGGCATGACAACACGTGCTGCTATTTACCTCCGTATCTCGCTCGATGCTGCCATGGACGGCCTCGCCATCGACCGGCAGCGCCAGGACTGCGAAGCCCTTGCCGAGCAACGCGGCTGGGACGTCGTGCATACCTACGTCGATCAGTCGATCTCCGCGTCGAAGAAGGACGTGGACCGCCCCGACTACGACGCGATGGTGGCGTCCTTTGAGCGCGGCGAGATCGACGCGATCATTTGCTGGGACCTCGACCGCCTCACACGGCAGCCCTGGCAGCTCGAAGAGTGGATCGACAGGGCAGAGGAGCAGGGGCTGAAACTCGTCACTGCGAACGGTGATGCTGACCTTGCCACCGACGGCGGCAGAATGTACGCGCGCATCAAAGCAGCCGTGGCACGCGGCGAGATCGAGCGAAAGAGCATGCGCCAGTCTCGTGCGCAACAGCAACGCGCCGAGCAGGGCCGCTGGTACTCCGGCGGTGTGCGCCCTATCGGCTACACCTCCACCGGCGAGATCATTCCATCCGAAGCCGCCGCCGTGCTCGGTATGTTCCGCGCTGTCGAGAGGGGCAACTCCATGCGCGACATTGCGCGCGCCTTATCTGGGGTCGATCAACCGGGCTTGCCGGATATCCCGACCACGCCGCGCCATATGTACACCGTGGTCACAGAGCGCAACGCTCGACGCCGCGCTGAAGGCCAGGAAGAAAAGCCGGTTCCCGACGCGCAGCCGTGGGCCTACACGTCGTTGCACTCGATCCTGCGCAACCCCGTGTATGCGGGTTACTCCACTTATAAGAAGGCCAAGCGCAAAGGCGTGAAGAACAAATACCGCCGTGTCACGCATATCGTCCGCGACCCCGATACCGGCGAGCCGGTGAAAGGGCAGTGGGAGCCGATCGTCACACCAGATCTGTGGTGGCGCGTGCAGAACGTGCTCGACGATCCCGACCGGCTGACCAACAAGGAGCGCCGGAACACTCGCCGCCATCTCGGCTCGGGTCTGTATGTCTGCGACGAGTGTGGCAACCCCGTGCGCACACATGCCGACCGCTACCGCTGCGCCGCCTGTGGATTAGTGCGCACACATAGCGTCGATGATTTTGTGCTCGCCGTGATCCGCGCCCGCCTTGGCCGTGACGACCTGGCGGACCTGCTGCCGACTGTGGACGACGACGAGGTCAACGCCATCGACGACGAACTCGCTGAGCTTCGCGCAAAGCTCGCCCGCGTCCAGGCTGACTACGATGAGGAGCTTATCGAGGCCCGTGACCTCAAGCGCGCGCGAAACCGTTATGAGCCGCAGATCGAGAAACTCGAAACGCGCCGTGCCCGTCTTGCTGGCGCATCGGCGCTGCTCGACACAACCGGCTACGCCTCGCCCGTGGATGCCTTCGACAACGCAGAGCTTGCCGTGCAGCGCCGAGTCATCAATACCCTGTGCCAGGTGCGCCTGCGCCGTGGCGTGCGCGGCACCAAGACCTTTAACCCTGAATCGGTGCAGATCGTGTGGAACTAGGTTGCAGTGTGTGACACGTCAACAATCGCGCGCATGCGCTGCGGCGCGCAAAGCTCTTACGAAGGAACGCCACGGGAGCCGGCAGTTCGGGGGAGATCTGCCTTCGTGTATCGGGGGCGACACTGCTCAACCGTGGCGTTCGCAGGAAGTATGACACGGCTCTTGTTACCCCAGAGGTCGTAGGTTCGAATCCTGCCCCCGCTACCAACTTCCAAGCCCCTACCAGGAGAAACACTGGTAGGGGCTTTAGTTATTTCTCTTAAGGCGCACGTCCTGGGACTCAAATCGGGACTTTAGCGATGGCATTTTGTCACTTAAGCCGGTTTGGAAGTGATGGGGTTAAGTGACAATTTTCGATTTTGTGACCTTGGATGACTGTGTCGTTTTGAGGAGTCGTCTGCACGGATTTCAGAAGTCCTCTGTACTATCGCCATCCACTCCGGAGAGGCCGCGGGCGTTCGTCCACTTCATCTGGAACGCGATTCGACAGAGCGCATTCAATACGATGGTCTTTTTCTCCCTGCGAAGGATGGGGGCAGTTTAGGGTACCAGGGTGTTGACCAGATCGAGGAATTCCTCAGCGTAGGCAATTTGCTTGCGTAGCTTTTCGTAGCGGGTGCGCGTCTCCTCACGAATGTCGGCAAGGGTGGCCTTGGCATTACTCCGTGCCTGCTGTGCGGTATCACTGTCCTGCCCGCCATCTGAACTATGAAGAATCTCCGCAGCTTCCAGGAATTCCCGCATCTGATCCAGAGTAAACCCCAGCGGTTTCATCCGTCGCACCAGCAAAACACGACGTACATCAGCCTCACTATAAAGCCTGAACCCACCAGGGCTACGCCCCGATGGGGTAATCAGGCCGACGTTGTCATAATAACGCAAGGTGGGAATCGACAACCCCGTCTGGTCAACGACCTCGCCGATCTTGAAATTACTGTTTTGCATTGCCTGTTCTCCTTCACGGTGATGTTGCCCACGGGTTCCTGTGCCTGGGTTGGCGGTTGAGTAAAACTCCCGCTACCATGACCACCATCACCAAACCTAAAGTTACTAGAGGGTTGGATTCCTTTCGGGCGTTCGCCCAGTTACCTATCCCCTCAAAGATTGGACATCTATGACTGAAACTAGCACGGCGGCCCCCCGCCCCCTCCTGAGTCCAGACGGCGCTGATGCCCCTACCGGGATCATCGCATCCTTCCGTTACGCATTTTCTTCCCCCCGCCCGTATCCGTATAGAGATTCTGGCCGGACTGGCGGTATCCCTGGCGCTGATCCCTGAGGCCATTGCCTTTTCCATCCTTGCCGGTGTTGACCCAGCCATGGGTCTGTTTTCCTCGGTAGTCATGGCCATTGCGATCGCCTTTACCGGTGGCCGCCCGGCAATGATCACCGGCGCCACCGGGGCTATTGCCCTAGTCATTGCTCCTGTGGCGCGTGGTTACGGGATGGATTATTTCATCGCCACCGTCCTGTTGGGCGGTGTCCTACAAATCGTGCTCGGCGCCCTCGGTGTGGCGAAACTTCAGCGTTTTATCCCCCGATCGGTGATGCTGGGTTTCGTCAATGCACTGGGCATTATGATTTTCACCGCCCAACTCGAACACCTCATTGATGTGCCTTGGATAGTCTACCCACTCGTCGGCTTGGGTGTGGTGATCATGATTTTCTTCCCCAAGCTCACCAGTGTGATCCCCGCCCCGCTGGTCACGATTATCGTGCTCACCGGTTTGGTCATTGCCGCCGGTTTGACTGTCCCGACGGTCTCGGACATGGGCAAGATGCCGGAGACCTTACCGTCCCTGTTTATTCCGAACGTGCCGTGGACGTTGGAGACCCTGCAGATCATCGCGCCTTATGCCCTGGCCATGGCCGTGGTCGGTCTCATGGAATCGTTGATGACCGCCAAGCTCGTCGATGACATCACCGACACTCATTCCGATAAAACTCGTGAATCCTGGGGACAGGGGGTGGCTAATATTGCCTCCGGTTTCTTCGGCGGCATGGGTGGCTGCGCGATGATCGGTCAAACCATGATCAACGTCCGCGAATCCGGGGCACGTACCCGCCTATCCACCCTGTTAGCCGGTGTGTTCCTGCTGGTCCTGGTCCTGGCACTGGGCGACATCGTTGGCATGATCCCGATGGCTGCCCTGGTGGCAATCATGATCATGGTCTCGGTCGGCACCATCGACTGGCACTCGGTGCATCCACGCACCCTGAAGCTCATGCCGGTCTCTGAGACCATTGTTATGGCCGTGACGATTATTGCCACCCTAGCCACCAGCAACCTGGCCATTGGTGTGGTGTTGGGTGTGGTCACCGCGATGATCATGTTCGCCCGTCGGATGGCACATATCGCTTCCATTGAAAAGGTCTCCGAACTCGACACCGACCACGACGGGAAGATCGATACGCGGACCTACCGGGTGCATGGCCAGTTGTTCTGGGCATCAAGCAATGACCTGGTTTATCGCTTTGATTACACCGATTCTGCCCGTCATATCACTATTGATCTCACTGAGGCGGAGATCTGGGATGCCTCCACGGTCGCGACCTTTGACGCGATTACGCAGAAGTTCCAGGACAGAGGCAAAACCGTGTCCATTATCGGGCTCGACGGTCCCAGTCAGGACCGGCTGAACCGCCTGTCTGGCCGGTTTGGCACCGGCCACTAACATCCCCCGACTCGAGCACATCGACTTGGCGCCCCAACTTATAACCGGGGCGCCAGTTTATTGGTGCTGTTGCAAAGTTGGGGCATAGGAAGAGCATAAAAGAAGCGTAGCGGTTAACCGCTACGCTGTGTTGTGGGGATTTTTACTTTTACGGTGCACGTGTTCTAGTTAGTGGTTCGTTTCTTTCCTCGGGTGATTGCGACGGTATTCCTCGACTAAGTGAGCAATACCCGGCGCAGCCTGGGACAACATCCAGGTCATAAGCGCTATAAGAACCCCTATGACGATAAGTGTTAACGCCAACCAGCCCAGTGTTGGGCCGATGCCGTTGGCCTCCTGGACGTGACCCCACAAGGCAGACACGCCGTCGGGTATGCCGAGCATACTTAGCAGCCCGTTCCCCAAGGCTCCGACAGCAACGAGTGCGATAGCAACGAAGAGAACACTGGCTGCAATCCACGAGGCAGACATGCAGGCCTTAATAAAGTTCGTGTTCGACTTTTCCATATCGTCGTTATACTGCTTGCGTTCTGCGCGTATCTCCTCCAGCAGCTTTTCGTTGGACTCCTTCTCCTGGAGCAGAGCGCTGCGAGCCTTCTTAGAGGCTTCTGCTGCCTCGTGCAGGCTCTTAGGCTCTTTCGACATTGCCTCAGATACAGCTACTTCTACCAGCGGTTCCAGGCTAGAAGTCAGGCTCGAAGTCATCTGAGCGTTCAGGCTCTGGCTGCGACCCGGACCACATCTACTCAGACACCATCTCCGGCACCAACTGGCAACGGCCTGGTCTTGATGACGCGCTGGCGTACATGCGCCCCGACGACACGCTCGTTGTCACGCGCTTGGACAGGCTCGGCCGCAGCCTCGCGGACACCGTGAACACCATCGCTGACCTCGCCGAGCGTGACATCAACGTCAAGGTGTTGGAGCCAGCGCTGGACACGTCGAAGCCCACCGACAAGGTGGTTATCAACGTCATGGCAAGTCTTGCCGAGTGGGAGCGTGACCTGCTTGTCCAGCGCACCCGTGAGGGCGTGGCGCACGCCCGCGCACAGGGCAGGGTCGCCGGCCCCAAGCCGAAGCTCAGCGCTGAGCAGGCGCAGATGGCCAAGGAGCTTATCGACGGCGGCAAGTCCGTCAGCGCTGTAGCGCGCACCTTTAACGTCTCGCGGCCGACGATCTATCGCGCTCTCAAGCGCATCGAAGCCGACGCTTAAGCACAGGCTGCGTCGCTAGCGCTCGCACCCGGCGAGAAGGCATCAGGCTGCGCTAGCGACGCTCGGCACACATGAGTGCTGCACTGCTGGGATACGCCTGCGACCGGCAGAGCCGGGCCGAATACGGGATTGACCACATACACCCCGTATTCGTGCAAAGGAGCACTGCCATGTCCACCCATTCTCACACGCTTGCATCCCACGGCGAGATCCTCGCGAACCTCCCCGGCATCCTCGGGTTCTACCCGAACAACTCGCTGATCCTCGCGTTCTTCGTCGACGACGAGGGCGTCGACACCGTCCGCCTCGGCCCGGTCGCACGGTTCGACCTGGACGAAGCAGTGGAGAAGCTCACCGAGAGCCGCGAGCGGTTCGCAGCGTGGGTCCACCACCTCGAACTCGACGCTGTTATCGCGTACATGATCAGCGATGACATTGCGCAGCCGGTCTTCGACGAGACGGCCACGTACCTCACCAGCGGGGCCTCGCCGCTACCGCCGCTGCTCGGGGTGGTGCAGGTGCCCGAGATCGTCACTGGGGCTGCTTGGTGGTCTGTGTACCAGCATCCGCTCATCGACGAGCCGCGCCACGGTGTTGTCGGCGAGGTCGCCGCATCAGCGGCGCTGCAGCAGATGCTAGAGCACACCGGCGAGCTGCCGGAGCCGAGCAAAGACGACATCGAGGCACGGTTGAACAGCACTGACCACGGCATCGACGCTGCCGAGCACGCCGACATCATCGAAGACGCGCTGGCGTATATCCCGCCCATGTTCGCAGACGTGCTGCAGCGTGAGTATGAGCAGGCGGCGGCAGGGATCACCCAGCCGAGCGCTCGCGCTGTTCGGTCTGCGCTGAAATGCTTCACCACGCCGCGCTTGCGGGACACGCTGCTTGCCGCACTGCTCGATGACCCGCAGGCGGGCCTTGCGTTCATAGAGAAGGTTATGCGCGCTGTCCCGACCAGCTGGCCAGGCATGCGCTCGCAGCTCACCGCCACTGTTGCCGTGCTCGCTCACGCCACAGGCCAGCCGGGGCTAGCTGGCGTGGCTGCGCAGCGAGCCACCGAGATCGGGCCAGACGAGAACTTCCCGTCGCTGGTGGCGAAGCTGACCGACATCGGCCAAGGCGAGCGGATGGTCGAACTCGTCCGTGAGGGCGCTGAGAAGACCCGCACGATCTTGTTTGCCGAGTAGCACCACACACCCCGTTGTAGCAATGCAACGGGGTTTCTTTTTCTCGCGGGGCCTTGGCTTGCGACGACAGACACCGCAACGAGGCAGGGGAGTGACCTTTAGACAGCAGAGCTGTCTCCAACAGACGGATTGACCATCAATCCGAACAAGGAGGCACGTGATGCGCGACATCACCCACACCGACCTGGAACTGCTCTACCAGCTCGCCGACGGCATCGACGGCGAGGACGCCGATCCGGGCGCAGCACAAGAACTGCGCGACCTAGAGGCGGCAGGCACACCGCTGCCCTGGGCAGTGCTGTAACGACAGCGCAACCACCCCGCAGCAGCAAAGCCGCTGCTTAAGTACCCACATTGCACGGCAATTCACACCCACTCACGTAAGGAGAACCATCATGTCCAACCCCTTCAACAACGGCGCCATCGTCGGCAACGCAGCTCGCGCCCCGAAGCTGTTCGAGCACGCAAACGGCGGCGCGACGGTGAAACTCAGCGTCTATGCGCGCAACACCTTCAAGAACAAGGCCACCGGCAAGGTGGAAAGCGAGATCGTGGAGCTGACCGGCTACGTCCAGGACGCTAAGAACCCCGGCGTGTTCGGCTGCGTCGGCTCCGGCGACCGCATCGCGGTGAGCTACTCGTTGAAGACCGACGTCTACACCGACAAGGACGGTGTGAAGCACTACCCGCTGGTCGCCCGTATCGACACCGTGCAGCTGATCGATTCCAAGAAGGAGTCCGCTGCTCGCGCTGCCCGTCGCGGAGGCGAGGCGGCGACCGCCGCCCTGGCTGGCGCTGAGGGCGAAGAAGTACCGTTCTAACTACGAAACCCCGCAGGGAAACCTGCGGGGTTATTTTTTCAACCATTTCACACGCCAATTTGCTGCGAATCACTTGTGCAGTTTTACGGTGCAGTGGTGCGGTGCTTTTACTGGCGTTTCTGCTGCGCAACTCACTGCACTATGTAGTGTCTGTGACATTTCATTAACACGTAGGTTGCACTGTGTATTGGGCACCCATTTCATCGACACGTTTACTGCGCAATCAAATGCCCTGTCACTTTAATGACATGTGAATTGGGCAGTGAAGTGGTTTGTCATCCTATTGACACCTTTACTACGCAACAGAATGACAACGACATTCTGTCGGCCCTTCTACGGACATCTCTTCTGCGCAGCACATGCCCCGTCGTACACACCGACGTGCTGCGCACTATCTCCGCCACTCAACAGGCCAATTCACTGCGCAACGTAGTGACACCGGCCCCGCCTAGCCGAGATTTCTTCGATTTTCGCTGAATATCAGCCGTTTACCCGCCGCCAATGACCTACGACGCCGACGGCCCCCTGTTAGGCCCGCAGAAGGCCGTACAGGGCAGGGGAGAGCAGTGCTACAACTCCATACCGCCATCACGATCACGCTGCTGTTGCTGCTGGCGGCGCTTCTCGATGCGCTCGCGTGCACGCTGCTGCGCCCCGCCCTTCTTGCCTGAGGTCTGCGACTGCCTGAACAGCGTGTAACGCTCAAGCAACTCTGGGCTGCGATGCAGTTCTTGCACCAGGAACTTCTTATCCAAGTGCTCCAACTGTTGTCCTGACTTCACCGCTTCTTCGATGATGATGGCGGCTTCATCTTCGGCGTCCGTGTGCGCGTTGCGGCGGATCTGATCAGCCTCATCGCGGGCATCCTTGCGCGTTACTGCAGCGTCGCGTGTGGCCTCGTCGCGGATGCTCGTGGCCTCATCTCGTGCTTTGCTGCGGATCGTCTCGGCGTCGCGCTCAGCCTGCTTACGGGCCTCGTCGGTCTTGCGAGTGATCGTCTCTGCTTCGCTGCGAGCTGCGGCTGTAATATCGCCCGCCTTGGCCCGCGCAGTCTCTTCGGCTCGTTCGAGCAGCTCGTCTGCTTGCGCTTCGGCCAGGCCCAACTCCTGCTCAGCATCCTTGCGTGCTTCGCTGCGGATCTCTTCGGCTTCTTGCTCGGCCTTCTCGCGTGCTTCCTTGAGCACACGCTCGGCAACCTCGCGAGCCTGTGCTTCAGCATTCTCCTGTACGCGCTGGGCTGCTTCGCGGGCTTCTTGCGCCTGTTCAAGTTCCTTAGCAGCCTGCTCGCGGTCACGATCAATTGCGTCCATGTCGCGCTGCACGGATCGCTTCTTGACTTCCACATCATCCTCGCGCTTGGCGAGATCGCGCTCCCGGTCTTGTTGCTCGGTGTAGCGGTCGAGGTTGAGTGACTCGTCATGACGTTCGGAGACTTCTAGTTCCACCGGATAGCCGAGCGAGTGCATGTGTTCGCGCAGGCCCCGTTGCGCGTCGATGAACTTCTGGTTACCCGAGATCTGCTTGCCCTTCTTCGGGCCGGATGTGTACCGCACTGAGGTGTCAGTGTTGTACGCGATGCCGGGGCGGCAACGGAGCTTGTCGGGATCTTCGGGCTTCGGTGAGAACGTATCCGCCTGGAACTGGATGTGTGGCGTTGATTCGTCAAAGTTCATATCACCGCCAGCGACTGCGTCGATACCGCCGGGGATGAAGTTTTCTGCAAGCCAGCGCATTGACTCTTCGAGGTACTGCTTTGCTTCCTCGTAGTCGCGGGCGACATAGCGCGGACGTTTCACTTCGCGCCCGTCCACCTCACTGGTGTAGTAGTCGGGGATCTCCTTGCACATCGACTTCGGCAGATACACGACGAACAGCGACGTCTTGAAACTGTTCTTCTGCACGCGCACTCCGTCCATCCGAGGCGTCTACGGCCGCCACAGGGCCGTACAGCCGCTGCCACAAAGATGAACCAATCGAGTCGCGGCGCTACACATGTGCATCAACCGCTGCCGCTGGATCTGCTGCAGCGCGACGCGCTCGCGAAACACACGTCGCTGGCGGTGCTCATTACATGCGCTTGCGCGCATATCTCCGCCGCGAGCGTGATGCGTCTGCACCGATACTGTGCTTATGGCACGGGCAGATATGGAGTGTATTAATCAGGCCCGTGGTTCAACCCCCGCAGCAGCATCAACACCGCCTGGCGGCGGATGGCTCGCTGCGGGATTCTCACCACCCTGCAATAACCGCCTAACGGCGGTGTCACGGTGCAGGGTGTGGCTGTGCGCACCACGTAGGCGATGTCGGTCTTGCCGTGCGGTTAGACACCTTGCGCTCGCAAGCTCGCTGCAGGTGTCTCGATGACGCGGGAAGACGCCGCAAGCGGCGTTTCCACCCGTCATCGGCCCTTACTTTAAGACCGACATACAGTGGCTGACGCCGCATGTGGTGCGCACAGCGTGGCGACCTGCAGGTTTTGCGTAGGCACCATGTGCGCTTCGCGCATCAACGGGCCGTTTCGGGTAAGGGTCGAAGACCGTGTCACAACCCGAAACACGCAGGTCGCAGCCCCCTTCTGTGTCAAAACCCCTATATGTTTGTCGTTATAGGGGTAGAAGGGGGAAAAGGGCATAAGGGGGTGCGACGCCTCCGCTGCGCTCCGGCGCTCGGCATAGCCGAGGCACTGCACCGGGTATTACTACTCGCTGGCGCTCGCATAACCCGGTGCCCGGCGCTGGCGCGCCGCCCCTTATAGCCCCAGACTCAGACCTCGCTCGCTCGGTCTGGCTGGGTCTACCTTTCCCTCCGCTGCGCTCCGGTCAAGGTGCCCAATAGTGCAGCTGGCGCTGCACCTTGTGTGATGACCCATGCTCTGCATCACGACACTGCCGGCAATCCGATATATCCCGTTGATATACATTCGGATATGCCAGCATCGATGTGTCGTGTTTGGGTCATCACGAAACGCTCCATCACGGCAAGCCTGCCGAGATGGATATTGGCGTATCTCACGACGCGTCCATTATGCGGCATGCGCCGCATACCATCTGCCGTCGCGGTTGCATCTTCAGCAGCACAGCTGCTGAAATCTGCTCTGTCCACGCTGCTGTCTTTGCTGCACCCACGGCCCCGTCTTCGGCATATTTCAAGTCCACACAAGACTATGCCGGCCAGAACCGCGCATAACAGCAGCGCGACATACCGCCAGCCATGTGGCGGATGATCCAGGCGACGGGGCAGACGTGTATATGCCCCGTCGCCGATACCGGCGCAAGCATCGTGACAGTGTCACGTGTAGCGGTGCCGCAGCCACCCGCACACACGCGAAAACCCCGCCCTTGCGAGCGGGGTGTGTGGCGACATCAAACGTGACGGCTGTACGTCGTCACGCCGCGTGGCCGTACACACATGAGGTGATTGCGTGTACGGCTAAAGGGTTAGTCGGGTACAACTTCTAGATGCCGCTTCGGCTTACTGCCCTCGGTGCTCTCAGGCGTGTCGCCGTCACCGTTCTCAGGTGTATCGCTGTCCCCTTCGGTGCTGGCGGACTTGTCACCGTCCCCTTCGGTGCTGGCGGACTTGTCACCGTCGAGATTCACCTCGAACTCTTCGGCATACTTGCGCAACTGCGCAAGGCGCTCCTTTGTCGCTTTGTGTGCACGGCGCGCCTCGTTCACGGTATCTTTTGCTTGCTGCTCATCGCGCAGCGCTGCTGCGTAATCGTCTCTGAAAGACATGGTTTGTTCTCCTTGGTTGAATGAACTGTTTATTTGGACTCGGGGCACGACGGTGGAGCGCGCGTGTGTAGTAGCACGGCCATCACCCATCAGCCCTCGCACTCAGTTCAAGACCCAGCCTGACTAGCTGAGCTAAGCGGCGGGATCTCGTCGTAGGCGGGTTTGTCCGCATTAGTGCTTCACACCGCCCAGCACCGTGACGAGCTGCTGGCGCTGCTCATCTGTCAGTTGGGGCGCTGCATTCACGACGGCATCGACGAAGCCGTCGAATAGCTGCGGGGCAGGGCGGCGTGCGGCCGCGAGGTAGGCGTCGAGATCGTCTTGGCGAATCCGATAGGCGGTGCCGAAACGGTGGAATGAAAGACGGCCCTCTTTAATAGCTTTTCGCAACGTGGACTCGGAGCCGACGCCGAGATCGGCGAGTTCCTGCAGCGTGTAAAAGCGTGGCGCGACGGCGGTAGTCGTGTCCTTTTCGGACATAGAAAAACGCTCCTGGGCAGATTGATCTGTCCCGGAGCGGGGTGCTTTACCGGCTTGCTATTCAGGCGGCTTGGAGTGCCGTGCTCAACTCGCTAGAACGGTGGTCTGCCGTCCCATCGCTTTACGGGAGCGCTTACTCCCTACCTGACCGCTTTTGTGGTTGGCAATGCCGTTGCCGACCGGTCTATCTCGTCGGAGGAACCGCGCCTATCACGGTCGAGAGGCTGTCTCTTTATGAATTATCCTCGGGGTTATCCCCCGTATGCGGCTGGCTAAACCAAAAACGAATTAAAACGCCACATACGGTCTGGGGGCCATCGTACGGAACTTATGCGTCGCGCACAATAGCCTGCGACCTAATCTTTACGAATCGAACCGAGCACGTTTCTACACGCCACGTGGCACGGCTGGGGTGTTGTGGTGGGGCAGCTGTTGTGTGGCGGCATGGTGACACGCAAGGGGCGCGCCTTTTTGTGACCTGTGACACGTCTATAGTGTGCTCGTTTCGTAGTTTTGACCTCGTTTCGTAATTTGCCGATCAAAATACGAAAAAATTACGAAACGCTCTACCTGCGGTTTCGTGATTTCCGCAAACGAAAAGAACAAAACTACGAAACACGCGATAACGCTGTGACCTGCACAGACACGTCACATTTCGGGGATGTTTCGTAATTTTGCGGCATTTCGACCCAAACCTTTTAAGGGAGAGACACAGACACACATTACGGGCACATGTCTACGACATAGACCGTCCTCATTGAGGGCACGCTGCAGGGGTTGTAGCTATGTGACACGGCCGGGATGCTGCGTCACGGTGACACGCAAGGGGCGCGCCTTTTTATGACCTGTGACACGTCTGTAGCGCGCTCGTTTCGTAGTTTTGACCTCGTTTCGTAATTTGCCGATCAAAATACGAAAAAATTACGAAACGCTCTACCTGCGGTTTCGTGATTTCCGCAAACGAAAAGAACAAAACTACGAAACACGCGATAACGCTGTGACCTGCACAGACACGTCACATTTCGGGGATGTTTCGTAATTTTGCGGTATTTCGACCCAAACCTTTTAAGAGAGAGACACAGACACGCATTGCAGGCACATGTCTACGACACAGAGCGTCCTCGTTGAGGGCACGCTGCAGGGGTTGCAGCTATGTGACACGGCCGGGATACTGCCACGCTGCAACACGTCCGTGGCGCGCCGTTGTGTGACACGCAACACAGGTGTTGTGTGTTCGTTTCGTAGTTTTGACCTCGTTTCGTAATTTGCCGATCAAAATACGAAAAAATTACGAAACGCTCTACCTGCGGTTTCGTGATTTCCGCAAACGAAAAGAACAAAACTACGAAACACGCGATAACGCTGTGACCTGCATAGACACGTCACATTTCGGCGGTGTTTCGTAATTTTGCGGTATTTCGACCCAAACCTTTTAAGAGAGAGACACAGACACGCATTGCAGGCACATGTCTACGACACAGAGCGTCCTCGTTGAGGGCACGCTGCAGGGGTTGCAGCTATGTGACACGGGACACAATCGCAATCAAGGTGTCTCTTCTTATTTAGATTTTCTTCAAAAAGTGGAAAAATTACGAAACGAAAACCATTTACGCTGCTCAACGTATGTTTTTGTGTTTCGTAGTTTTGTTCTTTTCGTTTACGAGATTACGAAATGACCCGCAAATACCTACCGTGACCTGCGGTGATGTGTTTCGTATTTTTCTGCGTAATTTCACGTCGCCCGAAGCAGACACCCTGCCGTGTGCTTGCTGCAGGGCTGCGGCCGTCCCTCCATGTGGAGCGTCAGTGTCGATGCTGTAACTTAAACGTACATACATTTGTGGCGCTCTCGTTACGTGTCTGTGCATTGCCGAGCTCTTTACTGTTGTGTGTGGGCGCGCAGCCGTAGTGTCCGTGCCACTCCGAGTAGGGCGCGTCGTACCCCAAACCCATGTTCAATTAAATTCCAATCCAGAGAGGTCTTGCACTGTTGCGGTGCGGTTGTCTTCTTTCTCACCGTATTGGACCCTGCGAAATTAATTGGATACGATAGGCCCATGTTGATTTCAGGTTCCGTTTTCATGCGGCCGCTCACCAGCCGCTAAGGCGGTTTTCTCCCTCCCGCAGGTTAGAAACCGCTCCGGTCCTTTAGCCGGGCGGCCATTTGCCATGCCCGGCTCCGTTTCAACTCCACGGAGCACACCTGATGTCTACATACGGATACGGCCGTCACGAACATGGCCAAAATTTTCTCACAGACCACAAGATCATCAACTCCATCGTCGATCTTGTAAAACAAACCTCCGGCCCCATCATTGAGATCGGGCCAGGAAGCGGTGCCCTCACTCACCCGATATCCCACTTGGGGAGGGCAATAACGGCAGTTGAGGTAGACGCAAAACTAGCTGCCAAACTCACAAAAAAGACCGCCTCGGCGTCGGTCGAAGTGGTCCATGATGATTTCCTCAACTTCCCGTTACCCGCCACTCCCTGTGTCATTGTGGGAAACATTCCCTTTCACCTCACCACTGCCATTCTTCGAAAGTTGTTGCATGCGCCGGCATGGACTGCCGCTGTACTCCTCATGCAGTGGGAAGTCGCTCGCCGCCGGGCCGGGGTAGGTGCAAGCACGATGATGACAGCTCAGTGGTCCCCATGGTTCACGTTTCACCTTGGTTCCCGAGTACCAAGGTCTGCTTTCCGGCCACAGCCAAACGTTGACGGGGGGATCTTAGTGATCCGCCGGGTGGGTGACCCGAAGATCCCGATAGAGCAACGCAAAGCCTTTCAGGCGATGGTGCACACCGTTTTCACCGCCCGGGGACGCGGGATAGGGGAAATTCTCCGAAGGGCAGGGTTGTTTTCATCACGTTCAGAGACACAATCATGGTTGCGCTCGCGAGGAATCGACCCCGCAACCCTACCTCCCAGATTGCACACCAGCGACTGGATCGATCTCTTCCAGGTGACTGGTTCCTCTTCACCGCGCCATCGGCCCATTTCACAATCGGGAAGTAGTCAACGCCCTCCTCAACGGAAAAATCGAGGCCGGCGGCGGTAATCCCCCCACCACCAAAACCGAAATCCACCAGTAGTAGTGAACGACCCATGTTCGTCTACCGTGAGCCGCGTTATGGCAGTGACGTGTTCTCGTCGGGCACAGTCATAGTTCCCGGCGTTGCCAGCGACAGGGTTCTACACCCAGCAGCGGGACCGATCAAAATCACCCGCACGGGGAACGACCCTGCTGGTGGTTTCGATTTTGATGAAAGCGAGGAGACATAGCCCCTCGCCAACTCCCCGTAGCTGGCGAACAGTAGCTCCTGGCGCTGGCGCTCGTTGGTGAGTTTGCGTGCCACATCGAAAGCCTTATCGACTTCCCGGTCCAAGTTGTTGTGGGCCTTGAGCAGAATTGGGTCCATCGATAACGGGTTGTAGTGCTCCGCGAGTGACCGCTGGGGGTGCCGCTCGCGTGCCCGCAGCACCAACTGTCCAGCGTCGATGATTCGCTGCTGCGCCTTCTCATCTAGTTCACACAGAGCTGGTCCGCAGTTGTAGCTCCCGATGTACTCCGAAAAACGGAAAAAATAAATAGTGGGGATCAACCTTCCACTTTCCATTCTTCCGGCTCAGAGTATTGAGGGGTCTGGGACCGGGTCCGTAAACCCTTTATGTTTTTCGCGCACAGCGGTTTTTAGCGACGCACCCTATAGGTTTTCCGCAGAACCTATATGTGTTTCTGTGCACCCCCATATGTTGTCTGTTTCTAGCGGTATTTCGTTGTACTTTGCGCATCGAATAGTTATTTATCGACGACACTCCGTCGAATTCCGTTTTAATGTATAGGTAGCTCTTGGTAACGAGCATGGGAACGAAGGTTGATACTGTGCTGCGCGCGGTGCGTGAGGGCGACGCCGCAGCTATTGTGGCGGCTTTCGCCTCCCATCCCGATATGATCCGGCAGGGCAATATCACGGATATGGCCGGTGCTCGCCGCTATATCGCGCAGATTTTGGAAAATCCCGATTCGCAGCTGGCCTGGGTCATCGCCCGGGAAGATAGCGGTGAACTCATCGGTATGGTTCGTATTCACGCGGATGGAGATGAGAAAAGCGGGTGGTTTTCCTACTGGTTGCACCACGATTACTGGGGCCGCGGAATCATGTCCAGAGCGGCGGCAACAGTCGCGGATTGGGCGCTGTGCGAGCGCGGGCTGGAGCGCCTGGAACTCGGGCACCGGGTGAATAACCCCGCCTCCGGCGGGGTGGCCCGCGCGGCGGGATTCCTCAAGGAAGGAACCGAACGCGGGAAATTCCTGATCAACGGGCGGCGTATCGATGTTGATTTGTACGGAAGGTTGGCGAGCGATCCGCTGCCTCATTACCGCCCCGTTCCGTATCGTGGATAACCAGCTCAGAACCTCTTCCCTCAAAAGTGTTTTTCGTTACACTTAAAGAGTTATGGATACCACGACACCTGAAGAATTTTCGGTGACAACCACGCGGCTGCGATTGAGGCTGCACCGGCCCGATGATGCGCCGTGGCTGCATAGCATTTACAGCCGTGAAGATGTCACCAGATACCTCATGACCGATGCCTGGAATCCCGAACGGGCGGTCAACGAAGCTGCCCAGCGCGCCCAGGCGCGGGATTTGCGCGGCCCGCAGGCCGCGCTCGCCGTCGTCATAGAACTCGATGCGCAACCCATCGGGGACGTGCGCCTGTGGATGACCGATCCGCAGCACGGCGTCGCGGAGATTGCCACCGTGCTCCACCCGGATTTTCGCGGTCACGGCTACGCATCGGAGGCTATGCGGGCCATGATTCGCTATGCCTGCACCCGGTGCGGAGTACATCGCGTTGCTGCACAAATGGATGCGCGGGATCGGGTCTGTGAGCTTATGCTCCAGCATGCGGGAATGCGTAAAGAAGCGCATATGCGCCAGGACTTCTGGCTCAAGGGGGAGTGGACGGACACCATCGTCTACGCGGTGCTCGCCAGTGATCTGCGTGAAGGTGGTGTCGATGCTGAAGCCGATGCCGAACCGGAGGGTGTTCGCACCGAGCTAAAAGGGGAGCACCCCACGTCCGATTGAAAGGTAAATGAGAGATTGGTAATCTGGGTGTCGCTCACCTAAACGAAAGGACACGTTTATGAAGATCGCCATTATTTCCGGATCAATTCGCGCGGGCCAGGCCACCGAGGGTGTGGCCCGGTACGTCGCTCAACTCGCAGCCCAGCGGGCGGGGGAGGTCGCTTACGAATTCGTCAATATCAAGGATCTCGATATTCCGCTCCTCACCAGCCCCGTGGTTCCGGCTGCGGCCAACGGTCGCTACGATGATCCGGCCATCCAGCGCTGGGCCGATAAAATCAGCGAATTCGACGCCTTTATTTTCGTGACCCCGGAATACAACCACGGGGTGCCCGGGGCGTTCAAGAACGCGGTGGATGTGTTGGGCGCGGAGTGGATGAATAAGCCGGTTGCTTTCGTGGGGCACGGCTCCATCGGGGGTGTGCGCGCTATCGAGCAATGGCGCCAGATTACGGCTAATTTCAATATGCCAGCTATCCGTTCCGAAGTGAATTTCATGATGTTTGAGGACTGGACGGACGGCGAATTCACTCCGCTGGAACGCCGTGCGAGTGAGGTGGAAGCCGTGCTGAGCGGCCTCGAACACCTCACCGCCCAGGTTGCGAAGTAAAGAAACCTCCCGTGACACGTGCCTGCGCCGCGGCGGTATGGCGCCCCTGTGATTCCCCACTGGGGCAGTTCGCCGTTGCGGCGCAGGCGCATGCGGTGATCGCGGTGGTGCTTCCCGGGAGCCCGGGCCCGCAGGCGGTTATCGAGATTGAGAATGAGGCCGAGCGGCGCCGGGCGGAGGAGCTTGCCGCGCGGGCATGTGCCCAGCTCACCGAGTATTTCGCGGGCGAACGCACCCATTTCAGGCTCCCTACCGATCTGCTTCTCACCCGCGGCACCTTCGCGGCCCGGGTGCAGCGTGCCCTCGAGGAAATTCCCTACGGGGAGACCCGCTCCTATGGCCAGCTTGCTGCAATGGTGGGCAACCCGCGGGCGGTTCGTGCGGTGGGATCGGCATGCGCGCACAATCCGATACCCATTGTGCTGCCATGCCACCGGGTGCTTGCCGCGCGTGGCGCCCCGGGTGGGTACGCGGGTGGGCTGGATATGAAAAAAGCGTTGCTACGGCTAGAAAATTCTGTTGTGGCTGAAACTGGCCTTGCGTCCTAACAAGTCTGGTTGTGCCAGAAAAACTCCCGCGCGGGTACAAACTATGCCGCTAGCTCATGAGCCGAGGAGCGGGAGAACCTCCGCAAGATCAGTGATGCGATAATCAGCATCTGCCTCCAGCTCAATACCGGGAGTTTCCAGGAGAGCACCGGCCACTCCAACTTTATGTGCGGTTGTGATATCAATAGGTCGATCCCCAATAGCGAGGGTGCGGGCCGGATCTAGGTGGTGCTTGCTGAGCATATGGGTGAACATTGCCGGGTCGGGTTTGCGCGGGAAACCGTCCTCGGGGCAAACCATATCGGTAACTTGGAGTCCCAAGCCCTCCAGGAGGGTGCGGGCGCTCGTGCGATCCCGGTGCGTGACCACCACATTGATCCCGGAAACCGCGGCAAGAACATCACGCACATGGGCCATCGCGGGCGGCGGTGTGATTTTCCACGAGTCTTTCAATTCCTGTTCGCGCGCCCGAAACTCGGCTTCCGGAATCCCGAAACGGCGTGAAAGCTCGGTGATGGCGAGGTTGGTGGAGCGCCGGGTCAGGCGAGCAACTTCCAGGAGGGAAACCTCCTGACCGGAATCAAGAACAACCGCCTGCAAGGTGGCATCCACATGCGGATAGGTATCCACCATGGTTCCGCCCATATCCCAAATGATGTTATGGAACATAATCCTCCTCGCCCGGGAGCTGCCGCCGCGCGTACCGGCACCTCTTGGCTCCGCTTACCGGTACACCTCGCCTGCACACTCCCTCCAGCCTAGCCAGTCACTGCCCCGACCTGCCACGGACGTTCGGCGCGGCTGTCGATCCCGGCGCTAAAATAAACGAGGTGAGCGGACGCTTGCGCACCCTGCGCCACGGAGGCGCCCGCACCGCTAGCATCGGATGAGAGGGAACGCCGTGCAGTATCTTCCGGAGGAATTTCACCTCAGCGCTTCGGACCGGGCCACCATGATCGGTGATTTCCAGTATTTCCACGCCAATCCCGAGCTCTCTTTCCAGGAAGTGGAGACCTCGCGAGCTCTCCGGGAACGCCTGGAAAACCTCGAACTTTCCGGTGCGGTCACCCGTGAGATTATCCCCGTGACCGATACCGGTTTTGCCTGCGTGCTGCGCAACGGTTCCGGCCCGGTGGTGGGCTATCGCGCTGATATGGACGGCCTGCCCGTTGCCGAACGTACCGGCCTGAGCTATGCCTCGCGGGCCACCGGAATTGATGCGTCCGGGAAAAATGTTCCGGTTATGCACGCCTGCGGGCACGATTCCCACATGTCGATCGCGCTCGCCTTGGCCCGGGCCTTTGCGGCCCATGCGCAGCTGTGGCGCGGTACCATCGTTTTTGTTTTCCAGCCTTCGGAAGAAAACGGTCTGGGGGCACGCGCCCTGGTGGAGGCCGGTCTGTGGGAGAAAGCTCCGCGCCCGCAGGTCATGTACGGCGGGCACGTGGTGCCACGCCCGGCCGGCTGGGTCAATCTTTATCCGGGTGGAGTGCTGCCCGGCTCGGACGGTTTCGAAGTTATTGTGCACGGGGTGGGCGGGCACGGCTCGCAGCCCCATCGCGCCGTCGACCCTATTGTGATTGGTTCGGCCATCGTCACCCGCCTGCAAACAATCCGTTCCCGTATGACGGATCCGGACCGCAACGCGGTGGTGAGCGTCGGCGTTTTCCAGGCTGGCAGCCAGGACAATATCATTCCGGACACCGCGCGCCTGTGCATCAATACTCGGTTCCGGGATGAGGAAACCCGCGCAATAATCAATACCGGTATCGAGCGGATTGTGCGAGCCGAGGCGCTCGCGGCCGGCGCCCCCGAACCGCTGATCCGCCAGATCCGTCAGGTAGATGCCACCGTGAACGACGACGCAGCTGTTGCGGCCTTGCGTGAGGTGATCGGTGCGGAACTGGGGGAGGAGAATCTGGCCAGCGAAACTTTCGGTTTCAGTGAGGATTTTGCGGTCCTCGGGCAGAGCGCCGGTGCGCCTTCGGTATTCTGGCTTTTCGGTGGTTTTTCGCCCGCGCAGCTCGACCCGGCGCACGGGGAGCCCGCCTCGAATCATTCCCCGGATTTCTACGCGGATCCGGAGCTTGCCCTGGAGCCTGCTTATCGGGTAGGTGCCTGCGCCCTCTATTCCCAGGTGCGTGTCGATTCCTGAACTGCCTCTACGGCAATATCCGGAGGTAATTTCGGATGCGCGCTACTTCCAGCTGACCGCCTCGCCATCCCATTCCCCGAACTGCACCTCATCGGGGAAGCGGGTGCGCATCACCGCGATTGCTTCCGGATTGGCGTCAATGAGCAGGAATTGGCGGTCCAATTCACGCGCCGCGGCTCCGGTGGTACCTGATCCGGCAAAGAAATCAAGGACGCGGTCCCCCGGGCGAGAAGATGCGGTGATAATCCGGCGCAGAATCCCCAGTGGTTTTTGGGTGGGATAGCCGGTTTTTTCTTTTCCGGTGGGGGAGACGATGGTATGCCACCACACGTCTGTAGGAAGTTTGCCGCGTGCTGCCTTTTCCTTGGTGACTAATCCGGGAGCCATATACGGTTCTCGATCTACATCTTCCGAATTGAAGTAGTAGCTGGCCGGGTTTTTCACGTACACCAAAATAGTGTCGTGTTTGGCGGGCCAGCGTTTTTTCGTGCGAGCGCCGTAATCGTAGGCCCAAATAATCTCGTTGAGGAAACATTCCCGCCCGAAAAGCGCATCGAGAAGCACTTTCGCGTAGTGTGCCTCCCGGTAATCAAGATGGAGATAGAGCGTTCCCGAATCGGTGAGGAGCCGCCAGGCTTCTTCCAGGCGTGGTTCAAGAAAACCCCAATATTCAGCGAAGCTATCATCGTAGCCGAGTACCCGCTCCACGATCGTTTCGTAACGCTGGCCCTTGAAACCGATACGATTCCCGGTGCTGGAACGCCGGGTCACCACCGTGGAGCGGCGTTGGGGGCGGCCGGTATTAAAAGGCGGATCGAGGTAAATAAGCTGGAATGATTCAGCCGGTAAGCTCCGGAGCACCGGTAGGTTATCTCCGAACACCACAGCATCCGTATCCGCATCATTCCACATCTGTGTATCCTCACTTTCTTACCGCCGGCCGCCCGCGCGCGGGCCGGCCACTATTCCTGGAGCGCACGCCCCGCGCCCAGTTATCTGGAATTTCCGGACAACTGGGCGCCGTGCGGGGTGTTCGGTTAGTGCAGCTCAGCGCCCGGCTAACCCCGCCGTGGGGCGTTCCTGGCGCGCATAGTTAGCGCAGCCGCGTTCCATCCGCCAATTCAAAGAGCGTGCGCAGCACCGCCCCGTTACTGGAACGCAAACCGCTGTGCTCATGAGTGGACGTTACGTACCGGTGGATCCCAGGAAGCAGTGCCCCCGTTTCCAAGGAGAACTCCAGGGGCACATAGGCATCATTCACGTACACAGCAGCCGCACCGCGCGCGCCCGATTCCCGCAAAGCATCCGGGAAGTAGAGTTGCGGCCACTCCCAGGTGGCCAGCTTCTCAACTACATCCTTCCACGGTTGGAATGCCGGCACGGTATCCGCCCATTCCGCCCACACATGTTCACCGTAGAGAAGCGAAGTATCGGTACGGAAATCCTCCGGTTGGGTACGCTCCGCGCTCCAATCGGTGACCACGCCGTCCGCGTAGGAGGATTCGTGCAGCACATAGTAGAGCGGGTTACGCCCGTCGAAAGGCATAGCGGCGGCAAGGTCATAACGGAAAGCGGTGGAAGCCGGATCCTTTTCCAGCAGGTAGTACAGTTCTCGCCACCCGTTATCCGAACCGAGAAGGTGCCCGAGGGAACGCAGCCGCGAGGGCGAGACGATTTCCCCGGTGGGTAATTCAATGGAGCCGCTACCGGCCAGATCCACCAGCTCCCGCACCCGGTCGCGATGCGCGGGGAAACGCCGGTAGTACTCTTCACTGTGCTCGCGCATCTTTTCCCACGTGAGGGAATAGACATCATCAGCGCTGCGGCGCACCGCGGTAAGCCCGCCGGTGAGGAAGGCCTGGTCGATATGTTCGGGCGCTACCGAAAGGTAATGCACGGTGGTGAAACCACCGAAGGACTGCCCGAGGAGGTTGATTTTCTCCACCCCGAGTTCTTGGCGCAGCGCCTCGCAATCGCGCACGATGCCATCGGCACGCATGTGGCTGAGATATTCGGCCACCTCCGCGGTGCTTCCGGTGCTCAGGATATCTTCCCCAACGGGTGTGGAGCGCCCTGTACCGCGTTCATCCACAAAAACAACCCGGTAGCGTTCCAGGGCCACATTTAGCCAGGAGGGTTCCAGCGGGGACAGGCTGGGCCGCCAGGCTTCATAACCGGGCCCGCCCTGCAGGTAGAAGAGATAAGGGAGGGATTCCCCGCCCGGGCGGGTGGCGATACGTGCGAACACCTCAATGGTGCGCGTATCTTCCCGATCCGCGGTGAGCGGGACGGTAAGGGTGAGTTCATCGAGGCGAAGCTGCCCGAGGTAATGCGTTGTTGTCGTCATACTAGGAACGCTACCAGGCGCTTCGACATTAGTAGCTACACGATGACCTCGCGGGAAATCTCTACGGTGCGATCCGCCGGGAGACTCCTCACCCAGGCCGGCGATGCGGAATGGCGCGCGATCCGCGCAAAAAGCCAGGCTTGCCAGCGAGCCAATTGTGGAAAATCACCGGTGGCGGCAGAACTCGTGGCGCCCGGAGCTGCGTCGTCGTTCTTCCCGCGCGAGCGTACCCCCAGATGGCTGAGTACCCACTGGGCCTCGTTCAGCTTCCAGGAACCCCACCCGTATTCGCGTTGCGCCCATTCCAGATCGGCCGGAATATTACGGATATCCATGAAGCCGTAACGCATCGTGAGGTGCACAATGCCTTCCACCCGCGGGCTCACCTGCGTACGGGTGATGCGTTCGGCGCGCTCGATATGGGCCTGCGGGGCCGTTTTAATGGAGAGAATAATAACGTGGTCGCGCAGACTGCGATGCAACGCGGTGGTCGCCCGCAAAGCGGCCGGAACCGTGGTGGCGAGGGAATGCGGATAGATCACGGTACCCGGAACGCGCCGTAGCGGATTTTTCTGTAAGTTCGCCGCGAATTCCGCGAGGGTACCTTCGGTCCGTGCCCGGGTGGCTGCCACCACTGCCTCCCCGCGCCGCCAGGTGAGCATAACCACCATGAGAACGAGGGCGATAAGCAGCGGTAGCCAGCCCCCGGTTACTAGTTTTGCGGCATTAGCGGCGAAAAGCGGCACTTCCACCACGCCGAGTACCACCGCCAGCGCAGCGCTTTGCCACCAGCGCCAGTGCCAGCCGATCACCGTGAGGGCCAGAAGCATGGCGGTAGTAAGAAGGAAATCGGTGGAGACCGCAAGCCCGTAGGCGGAAGAAAGCCGCTCCGAATCGCGGAAAATGACCACGACGGCCGCCACTGCGGCCACCAGCAGCCCGGTGATATCCGGCAGGTAAATCTGCCCCGCTCCGCTCGCGGAGGTATAGCGAATCCGCAGGTGCGGCAGATATCCCAACCGGGAAGCCTGGCGGGCAATGGAATAGGTGCCCGCGATCACCGATTGCGAGGCGATTACCGTGGCGCCGGTGGCCAGCAGCGTGAGTACCAGAGCCCACTGGGAAGAAACCAGATGGAAGAACGGATCGGCAATAGCCTCCGGATGCTCGAGCAGCAGTGCGCCCTGCCCCAGATAGTTACACACCAGCGCGGGCAGCACCACCGCGAACCACACCGCGGAAATGGGGCGTCGCCCGAAATGGGCGATATCGGCGTAGAGCGCTTCGGCACCGGTTACCGCGAGAACTACCGCGCCCATGGCGAAGAAACCGATCGCCGGGTGGCGAGCCACAAAAGTGAGGGCCTCATGCGGGGAAAGTGCCGCGAAAATTTTCGGATGCGCAGCAATATGCGGGAGGGCGATGAGAGCCAGACCCGTGAACCACAGCAGCATGAAAGGCCCGAAAATAGCGCCAACCCGCCCGGTGCCGTAGCGTTGCATCCAGCCCAGGGTGAGAAGAATCACCAGTGCGATGGGCACGATAAGGGTGGCGGGGAAGGTCGGGAGCGCCACCCGGATACCTTCGATAGCGGAAAGCACTGAAATGGCCGGGGTGATAACGGCGTCGCCGAAAAAGAGCGCCGCTCCGAACATGCCCGCCACCGTGAAGAGCGCGGCGACCCGCGGCCGCCCACCGCTGAGAGTGCGCAGCAGGGTGGCGAGGGCAATAATGCCGCCCTCGCCGTCGTTATCCGCACGCAATACAAGAATGACGTACTTGAAGGACACGATAAGAAGGAGCATCCACACCACCAGGGAGATCACTCCGAAAATCGAGGCGTCCGTGAGCGGAACGGCGCCGCCATGCACGGTGAAAACCGCGCGCACAACGTAGAGCGGACTGGTTCCGATATCACCGAAAACAACGCCGAGAGCGGCCAAACCAACACCCGCGCGGGCCAGAGCCCCACCACGGTGGGCACCGTGTTCCCCACCGTCACGCCGCAACGACGCAGCGCGAAAAATTTTTGTCATGAGCGGGAATCCTAGCCACCCTCGCTGACGAAAAAGCATGGAAAAGGTCCGGTGTGATGTTCTAGTCACCCGGTGTACCATCGTCCCAGGAAGCTAATCGTTGCGGTGAGGAGTTCAATAACAATGATGGCAATGCACGGTGGCGCCCAGCTCGCCAACAGTGGGGCGCAGGTCCTCGCCTGGGTGGTTATTAGCGTATTGGTACTGGCCCTCGGGATTCTGCTGCTGTTCTTGGCGCGCCGCCATGCCGCGCGCGGCACCATGGAAGTTACGCCGGCAGAGATTGCGGCCGGTGCCGTCGTGGAAAATGACGGTGCGGGGAACGACGGCGCACCTGAGGCCGCCGGCGGGCCTGGCACCACCGGAACCGATCCCGCGGGGGATTTCTGGGATTCCCCGGAGGGTAATCCGCGCCCCTAACCGCTAAAACAACGAGGCCGGGGTGCCCCGGCGGTCACTAGACTGGGAGGCCATGAGTATGTCTGAGTTTGCCGAGTCCACGCCTGATACTGCGCAGGCGGATACCGTGCTGGTGCAGGAAGGTACCGCCGCTGATCACCACGCCCGCGGATACGCGCAGTTCATCGCGGCGTCCCCGTCCTCCTACCACGCGGCGGCACAGCTAGCGCACATTCTGGAAGCACACGGTTTCACCGAGCAGTGCGAAACGGAACCCTGGGAGGCGTGCGGGGCACGCTATGTGCGGCGCGGCGGGGCATTGATTGCCTGGGTGAGCCCGCGGGGCGCGGGCTCCGGCGAACTAGCGCCGTTCCGAATCCTGGGTGCACATACCGATTCGCCCAGCCTCAAACTCAAGCCGGCCGGTACTTCTCGCCACGGGGGCTACACCCAGGTGGATATGGAAGTGTACGGCGGGCCACTGCTCAATTCCTGGCTTAACCGTGACCTTGGCCTGGCCGGGCGCATCACGGATATGGACGGTCGGGAATACTTGGTTCGTACCCCGGCCTGCATGGTGATCCCGCAGCTCGCCCCGCACCTTATTTCCGGTAACCGCGATAGCCTCACCTTGGATCGCCAGCAGCATCTCCACCCGATTTTTACCGGAGCGCGCGGGGATGCCGGGGTGGAATCGGAGCTCGGCGCCGATACCGATAGCGATCTTTTTGAAACCCTGGCGCGCTATGCCCAGCCGGGCCCGGAGGGCCGGGAAACGCCCGGTGCCGAATGGATCGGCTGGCATGATATCTACGCATATGATGTCGAGCCGCCGCGGCGCAATGGGACGTACCTATCCGCCGGGCGTCAGGATAATTTATCCTCTGTATATGCCGGCCTTCGGGCGCTCCTCGATGGGGTGGCGGCGGGCGTGGGGAATGACGCGACTCTTCCCTACTTCCCAGTTTTCGCTGCTTTCGACCACGAAGAAGTCGGTTCGGGAACCACCAGCGGAGCCAGCGGGCCCTTCCTGGAAACCGTGCTGACCCGCATCGCGGAAAGCTTCGGGGTGCGCGGGGATAGCTGGTACCGGCTACTGGCGCGTTCGGCCTGCATGTCTGCCGATGCCGGGCACGCTCTCAACCCGAATTACGCGGAGTATTACGACCCGGATTCCGCCCCGCGCGCCGGTGCGGGCCCGCTTATCAAAATGAACGCCCAGCAGCGTTACGCCTCCGATGCCGAATCCGTCACGCTCGCTCTCCGGGCGGCTAGTGATGCCGGCGCTGCTTATCAGTTCTTCATTTCCCGGAATTCCATTCCCTGCGGCACCACCATCGGCCCGCTCACGGCTACTCGCCTGGGTATCACCACGGTGGATGTGGGCGTGCCCCTCCTGTCCATGCACTCGGCGCGCGAGCTCTCCCACGTGGATGATCTCTACCAGCTGCGTCGCCTCATTCGCGGTTTCCTTTTCGGGGATCGCGCAACTGATATGCCGGATGCGGATCTCGCGGATACCGGCGGGGGAGCGGGGTCGGGCTCAGAAAGTGAGAGCAATGAGTAGCGTCCCCGTCACGAACGTCGCCTATCTGCTTGATCGCACCGCTTTCGCCAACCCGGATCGCCCCTGTCTCTTCTATGACGCCACCGCCCTGACGGTCGGTGAGGCCCGCGATATCACCTCCCGCCTTGCCCAACTTTTCGTCCAGGCCGGTGTCTCACACGGGGACCGCGTTATGATCGTGGCCCATAATTCTCCCTATCACTATCTGGTTGCGGTGGCCTGCGCCCGCATCGGTGCGGTTTACGTTCCGGTGGACGCCCGCCTTCACCCGGTGGAGATTCAACGCCTCGTCGATTTTGCGGCCCCGCGCGTTCTTATCGCGTGCGCGGAGATAGGTACTGCCGGCGCCTTCACCTCCACGGGAACTCTTATCCATTTTGTTATCGACGACGACGTCCTCGCACCACCCTTCACTCCCGCCCTCACCAACGGCTATATTGCTCTGAGCGCGGCAACCGGGAGTTTCACCGCTGATTTCGTTGCCGATGGCACCGCCGGTCATCCCGCTTTTAATACCGAGGGATACCCGAGTGGGGTTGCCGTTATGATGTTCCGGCCCGCGCCCCCGGAAGCGCCCCGGGCCCTCGAACTTACCCATGACAATTTGTGGTGGGCGGATCGTATTTTCCATGATGCTCTGGGCTACGGACGTGATGACATTTTCCTACACAGCGCTCGATGTTCCTCTATCGCCGGGTTCAACGGCGGCACGCTCTTCCACTTCGCGCGCGGGGGCCGCATTGTTATTGCGCGTACTCCCTCTCCGGCCGGCCTGCTGCACCTTATTGAAGAACACCGGGTCACCACCATGTTCGGCACTCCCACCACCTATTCTTTTATGCTCGACGACGACACCTTCCTCGCCCGGGATCTTTCCAGTCTCCGCTACGCTTTCGTGGGTGGAGCAGCGGTACCGCCCGCTCTTATGGGGCGCCTGGATGCCGCGGGTCTGCATCCGCTGAACATATGGGGGTCTGTGGAAACAGGCGGCGTCGGCCCGTATCTTCCCACCGCGCGCGTGGCGCACAAGGCTGAAACGGTGGGGCGTGCCATGCCCCACGTGGAGATTCGCTTGGTGGAGCCGGGTAGCGATACCCCGGTGGCGCCCGGGGAAATCGGAGAAATGCAATTACGCGGACCGAGCATTTCGGCCGGATACTGGCACGGGGAGAATTACCAGCGCTCCTCCTTCGCGGGGGAATGGTTCTGCTCTCAAGACCACGCGCGGGTAGATGCGAATGGATATATCACTCTGGTTGCCCGGGTCACCGATACCATCAAAACTGGGGGAGATACCGTTCACCCCGAAGAAATTGAGCGGGTACTCCACCAGTACCCGGGAGTGCATTCCGCTCTGGTCACAGGTGTGCCAGATCCGGTGTGGGGCCAGGTGGTGGGCGCCGCCATTGTGATGGATTCTCACGAAGCCCGTTCCGAAGATTTCGCTACCCCGGATCCGGTAACCGGCGGTTTCGCGGTGGTGCCCCAGAGACTACCCGTGCCCAGCCTCGATCAGCTCAGGGCTTTTGCTGCCCAGGCGCTCGCCTCCTTCAAGCTCCCGCGCCTCCTGGTGGTGCTTGATGAGCTTCCGATGGGCGATGACGGGAAGGTGTCCCGGGCGCGGCTGCGTGATCTCTTCGGGCACGGTACTGCCGCGCCCGCCCCCGCGGCGCCCTAAAACAGTGCTTATCTCATTGCTGGAATGATTTTGAGAAAAACTATCTCAACATATGAGATATACCTGGCGTGAGACGTGACTCCTTCCTGAACGTGTCCAGACTTGCATACCGTTGAAAAACGGCTCCATGCTGCGGATTCCTCTCTTTTTTGCGAGCGTGAACATTCGCACATGAAAAAAGCCTGAGCCTAAACGTAAAGAAATCGTCAAGACTCGTGTAGGCTTTTTCCATGGTTAGAGCGGTGGCGCTGGCTATCCGCACAGGATGTCAATGCGTGTTCCATCCTGTGGAGATCGTCAACGCACCGGATTCTCGAGAATTCGGCACCGCTTTTGCATATTCCACGCGCTCACGGCGCGAACATGATCACTCCGTACCGGGGGACTGCCCCCGCGGCACGGAAACAGTCAATGAGGAGGTTCCTTCGTGAAGAAGACCGCTTATCCCTTGGTGGCCGGAGCAGCCGCGCTTGCTCTGGTCATGACTGGTTGTTCCTCCAACGGCAAGGGTGGCCCCACCCAGGTCGAAGGAAATGTCAACCGGACCGCTTCGGTTACCGTCGGTGCCGATGAATTCCTGGGCTACAACGGCTTGACGCCCACTACCTACAGCTCGGCCAACTCCCTTGTTGTTGACCGTATGATGCCCGGCTTCGGCTACTACTCCGCCAATGGCGAGTGGAAGCATGGCACCCCGCTCGGTGACTATGAAATGGTTTCTGAGAACCCCCTCACCGTGAAGTACACCTTCAACGATGAGGCCAAGTACCAGGGCGGCGAACTCATCACCTGTGAAGACGCCTATATGGACTGGGTTTCCCAGAATCCGAAGTGGATTATGGACGGCCAGGCTGCTGCCGGCTCCGATGAGCCGCTGTTCAACCACGTGTCCAGCCCGGATACCTACGCCGATGGCGTTCCGGAAGGCCCCCAGTGCAACCCGGGTGACCGTTCCTTCACCATTACCTACGCCGCACCGAACCCGGACTGGCAGCTCGTTGTTTCCGGCCCGCTTCCCTCGCACGTGGTAGCTAAGAAGATTGGTATCTCCAAGAAGGAGCTCTTCGAAGCCCTGAAGAACAAGGACTTCGAAACCGCTAAGAAGGCCGCTGAATTCTGGAATAACTGGAATTCGCCCACCCCGGGCCAGCTGCCCGCCGCGGAAGATGCGCCGTCTTTCGGTCCCTACACCCTCAAGGAAGGTGGCTGGGAAGCCGGTCAGTACATCACCATGGTTCCCAACCCGGATTGGTGGGGTGAGAAGCCCGGTCTCGATGAACTCGTGATCCGCTTCATCCCGCCGGAAGGCCAGGTTCAGGCCCTCGCCAACCAGAACGTTAACGTCATTGAGCCGCAGGCCACCAAGGACACCCTTGATGCCCTTAATGGCACCCAGGGCGTGACCGTCCTCGAGGGTAACACCATGATTTGGGAGCACTTCGACTTCAACTTCAAGCCGGGCTCCATCTTCGCCAATGACAAGGGCGGTCTCGCGCTGCGCCAGGCCATGGCCTACTGCATCCCGCGTCAGCAGATCGTTGATTCGCTTATCAAGCCGCTCAACGACAAGGCTGAAGTTCTTAACTCCCGCGAATACTTCCCGGATAACCCCGAGTACAAGGAAGTCGTGGCGGCCTCCTACAACGGTGAATACGACACCGTGGACATCGAAAAGGCCAAGGCCAAGGTTGCTGAATCCGGTATCGCCAACCCGGTGGTCCGCATTGGTTACAACCAGCCCAACCAGCGCCGTTCCGATGAGGTTGCCCTCGTGACCTCCTCCTGCGCACAGGCCGGCATTACCGTCCAGGACGTCGGGGCCCAGGGCTTCATGGCCCCGGGTGGCGGCTATGAGAGCGGCGACTTCGACATGGTGCTCTTCGCCTGGTCCGGCTCCGGTCAGATCGTTTCCGGTGCGAATATCTACAAGTCCAACGGTGGTCAGAACCAGACCGGTTACGCCAACGCCACTGTTGACACCGAATGGGACAAGGTTGCCTCCAGCCTGGATCCGAAGGTCCAGAAGGAAGCCAAGAAGGTGATTGAGAAGGAACTGTGGAATGACCTCTTCGGTATCCCGCTCTTCACCCACCCGGGCATCGCGGCGTACACCACCGGTATGGAGAACGTTGAGCGCAACGTCACCCAGTCCGGTATCGCCTGGAATGCCGAAAAGTGGAGCTGGGGCTCCGCACCCGCCAAGGCTGAGTAATTAGCCTTATGCATAGGAAGTAATAGTTATTTTCTAGCTGCACCGGAGGGGCCGCAAGTGCGGCCCCTCCGGGCGTGCAGTTTCCTTACCCTTCCTGTGTTACATCCCACGTCCCATTTCGTCTGGAAATGCTTATGTACTATAGTCACCGAGTAAAATTGTCCGAACCGGCGCCCATCGGCACACAGAACGGAAAGAAGTCTCGCGGTGTATAAATTCATCGCCAAACGAATTGGCATCTCAGTACTTATCCTCTGGGCCGCGTCGCTCCTTATTTTTGTTCTTACGATCAATTCGGGCGACCCCCTCGAGGATCTTCGCGAATCCAATAACCCGAATCGCGAAAATCTCATGCAGCAGCGCTCCTCCTTCATGGGTCTCGACCTGCCCTGGTACGAGCGCTATTGGACCTGGCTGACCGGAGCGGCGAAATGCTTCATCGGCCAGTGCAACCTGGGCGTCAATCGTTCCGGACAGTCTGTTAATGACATGCTCGGTCAGGCCGCTTCCGCCACCTTGCGTCTCGTGTTGGCGGCCACTTTCCTCGCGATCTTCTTTGGAATCTTCTTCGGTGTGATGAGCGCAATCCGCCGCTACACCGGTTTCGATTACGTCGTGACCTTCCTCGCCTTCACCTTCTACTCACTGCCCGCCTTCGTCTTCGCGGTGCTCCTGAAGGAATACGGCGCTATTCGCTTTAATGACTGGCTGGCAGACCCAACAATCTCACTGGTTACTATCGTCATATTTGCCGGCATCTTCGCACTCTTTGTACAGGCCCTCGTGGCCGGCGGCCCGAAGCGGCGCGCCATGGCCGCGGGCATCAGCTTCGCCGTGGCTTTCGGTGTTATGGAATACATTTCCGTGACCCGTGCCTTCCTTGAACCTACTGGCGGGCTGTGGATTGAAGCTCTTATGGGCCTGGCTGGCACGGTGCTCTTCACGGGTCTCTTCCTCGGATTCTCCAATAAGCGCGGCTTTGCAGTGGTGGGTGCCAATGCGGCAATCATGTTTGTTATCGTGGCGGCCTGCTCGAATATGCTCTGGGAGCCGACCTGGGGCTTCCTCATCTTGATTCTGGCTCTCGGGATTGCCGTATCCGTGGGCGTGTCCTACTTCTTCGGTGGCTACGCGCGCCGTTCGGTGACCTGGGCATCGATCTGGGCCGTCTTCTCGGTGTGGATCGCGATTATTTTCGATTTCGCCGCTCGCTACTGGTCTACCTACCTGCCGCTCACCCAGAACCGCCCGATTTCCACCATCGGTTCGATGACTCCGAATTTCCAGGGTAGCCACGTGTTCTGGCTCAGCTTCCTGGATTCCTTCACCCACCTCCTGCTGCCGACGATCTCGCTGACGCTTATGTCCATCGCGTCCTATACGCGCTATACGCGTTCGTCCATGCTGGAAGTTCTCGGCCAGGATTACATCCGCACCGCGCGGGCCAAGGGTCTGCCCGAACATACGGTTATTACCCGGCACGCTTTCCGTAATGCCATGCTGCCGCTGCTCACTATCATCGCTTTCGATTTCGCGGGTCTCATCGGCGGTGCGGTCATCACGGAAACGGTCTTCGGCTGGAAAGGCATGGGTGAACTCTTCCGAACCGGTCTGGCCCAGGTAGATCCGGCCCCGGTTATGGCTTTCTTCCTGGTCACCGGCGGAGCCGCGGTGCTCATGAATATGGTCGCGGATATCATGTACGCCTACGTCGATCCTCGGATTAGGCGGTAACCCATGAGCCTGACTACCCCCATGAATCGTCACCAAGCCCGAGGAGAATCCGATGAGTGAGAATCGTTCGAAAACAACCGTCGCGCCGCTCGACCCGGAACACGTTGTTGAGGCCGACGACGCTCAGCTCGCCTCGTCCAGCCCCTCCTATTCGCAGGGGCGCCTCGTGCTGCGCCGTTTCTTGCGGCATAAGCCCGCGATGGTGTCCGCCGTCGTCCTTATTCTTGTGACCCTGGTGGCCTTCCTGTCCATCGGCTGGAATATGAGCTTCTTTGGCCTGCACTGGCACTTCTCCGGTCTGTGGCGGCACAGCTACACGGACGTGCTGGATGTCGTCAATAACGGCAAACCAACCATGACCTGGACCTCGCTAGGTGAACATCCCTTCGGGCAGGACAATATTGGTAAGGACTACTTTGCCCTGACTATGAAGGGCACCCAGATTTCTATCATTATCGCTTTCGTTGTCGGGTTGGTCTCCACCATTATCGGCACGATTATCGGGGCCGCCGCGGGTTACTTCCGTGGCTGGACCGAAGCGATCCTCATGCGCATCACCGACCTCTTCATCGTGATTCCGCTGCTCATCCTCGCGGCGGTTATCGGCAAGATGGTGGGAAGCCAGGGCATTTTGTTCCTCGCGGTTATGCTCGGTGTGCTCTCGTGGACGGGCCTGGCGCGCCTGGTGCGCGGTGAAGTGCTGTCCTTGCGCGAACGCGAATTCGTTGCCTCAGCCCGCGCGCTGGGAGCCTCCCCGTGGCGTATTATTTTCCGCCATATTCTCCCGAATTGCTTGGGCACGATTATTGTTTCGGCAACCCTGTCGATTTCTTCGGCGATTCTGCTGGAAACTTCGCTGTCCTTCCTCGGCTTCGGGGTGCGCCCGCCGGCAACTTCGCTCGGCCTGCTTATTTCTACCTACCAGACCACGTTCTCGACGCGTCCCTGGCTCTTCTTCGCCCCGGCCGGTCTGATCCTTATCATCGCGCTCTCCATTAACTTCATTGGTGACGGACTGCGTGATGCCTTCGATCCGCGCCAGCGTTCAGCGGTATCGCGCCGCAAGATGAAGGCCCTTGCGGACGGGCATATTGAGAACGACGTCGAAGCTGATCTCATGCCGGTGACCACCGCGGCCACCACCGCGACGGGTGGCGAGCACGCCGCTCCCGCATCCGACGCCACCGAAAGGAAGGGCGAGTAAATGCGTCTTGGAAAACGCGCTGCAACAACGCAGGATAAAGCTGCCGCGACAGCGGCCACGCTCAAGGCTGACCAGCCCGTCGTCACCCCGCACCCGAAAACCGATAAGCCGGTGCTCGGCTTCGGTGAACTGGATGTCAAATTCGCGACCGAATTCGGCGCGGTTCATGCCGTGCGTGGTGTGAGTATCGATGTGCGCCCGGGTGAAGTGGTGGGCCTGGTCGGAGAGTCCGGTTCCGGTAAATCCGTCACCTCCACCACGGCCCTCGGCCTGCTCCCCTCCAATGCTGTTATTAGCGGAAGCGTGCAGGTAGCCGGGCGTGAAGTGCGCGGGATGACCTCGCGTGGCATGCGCGCGTTGCGCGGTGCCGAAGTGGGCATGGTGTTCCAGGAACCCATGACCGCGCTTAACCCG
The DNA here is from genome assembly GCF_028864145.1 of Actinotignum schaalii. Taxonomy (GTDB): domain Bacteria; phylum Actinomycetota; class Actinomycetes; order Actinomycetales; family Actinomycetaceae; genus Actinotignum; species Actinotignum schaalii_B. Next base: position 53,953 of record NZ_JARBHJ010000001.1, read on the forward strand.
GTTCTTACTATCGGCCGCCAGATGACGGAAGGCTTGGAAACCCACGGGCTCGCCTTCGGGGAAGATGCCCGTAATCGGGCGGTGGCCATGCTCAAGGCCGTCGGGCTGCCCGATGCCGAAGAGCGTATGAATCAGTACCCGCATCAGCTGTCCGGTGGGCAGCGCCAGCGCGTGGTCATCGCGATTGCGCTTATTGCTAACCCCTCCGTCATTATTGCGGACGAACCGACAACCGCTCTGGACGTTACGGTCCAGGCTGATATTCTCGACCTGCTGCGCTCCCTCAAGGATCAGCTCAATACCGGCATCCTCCTCATCACCCACTCCATGGGCGTCATCGCGGATATGGCCGACCGGGTTCATGTGATGTTCAAGGGTGAGATTGTGGAATCGGGCGACGTCGTCCAGGTTCTCAATCATCCCAAGCATCCGTATACGCGCCGCCTGTTGGAAGCAGTTCCGCATCTGGGCCAGGGCCGTGAGCAATTCGGCTTCTCCCTGGAAAAGGAAGCTTCTATTGACCTCAATAAGAAGGTGCTAGAAGCTAAAGATCTCGTGATTGAATACGAGATTCCCGGTAAGGAGCCTTTCCGCGCTGTGGACCATGTGTCCCTAGATGTTGCGGAACGTGAAATTGTGGGTCTCGTGGGCGAATCCGGTTCCGGTAAATCCACCATCGGCAAGTGCGTGCTCGGGCTGATTCCGGCCGCCTCCGGTGAGGTGAAGATTTTCGGTGAGGACCTGGTGGGCGCTTCGCGTAAGCACGCCCAGGAGCTGCGCCAGCACGTGGGCGTGGTCTTCCAGGATCCGGCCGCGTCCCTCGATCCGCGTTTCCCGGTGGGCGATTGCATTATGGAACCGCTCGATGTGCACAAGGTCGGAACGAAGGCGGAACGCCGCCAGCGTGTGTACGACCTGCTCGATGCGGTGCGGCTGCCCCGTTCTTCCTTCAACCGCTACCCCCATGAGCTTTCCGGCGGTCAGCGTCAGCGCGTGTGCATCGCCCGTGCCCTCGCCCTGCGCCCCAAACTCCTCATCGCGGACGAGCCGACCTCCGCCCTGGACGTATCCGTCCAGGCCCAGGTTCTGACCATGCTCTCCGAGCTCCAGGATGACATGGGCTTTGCTTGCCTGTTCATTTCGCACGATCTTGCGGTGGTCGATATGCTCTCGCACCGCGTGGTCGTGCTGCAAAACGGCAAGGTTGTGGAAGCGGGCCAGCGCGAGGACGTCCTTCACAATCCGCAAGAAGCCTACACTCAGCGGCTTCTCGCGGCCGCTCCGGTTCCCGAACCGATTGAGCAGCGCCGTCGCCGCGAAGAACGCCACGCGCTGCTGCGTAAGCAGGGCCGTGAAGTCTCGCGTTTGCGTTTGAGTGAGAACGACGACGCCGCTATCTAGGCGAGAGCTACTCCGGCGCTCAGGTGAAAGCCAGGCCGCAGGCGGCGGCTAGGCAGGCCACCCACGCCACACACAAAACCGCTCGGGTGCGATCTACGGATCGCACCGGGCGGTTTGTGCTAGGTACGGGTGGTGGAGCGCATTCCTGCGCTCTTTCCTGCGCTGCCCGCAATTGTTCCGCAGCTCGGGAGAGGGTCACCCACCGGGTAGCGGTGCCACGCCCGGCAGGTACGGGAAGATCAACGTGGCGGGCTGCGGCTGGGTGACGCGCGGGGAGGAGGCGGCGCCCGGCTGCGAGCGCTCCGCCCGCCGGGAACGCCGCCGCATCCCAGTGTTCGCCACCCTGAGCATGGGTTGTGAGATAAAAGCGGGTGGTGAAGCGAGCTACCGCACCCCAAGGTAGCCGGATGGTACGCAGCGGGTTAATAATGCTCAGACCTTCCGCGTTATAGCGCAGCTCGGGGAGGAAAAAGAACGACCACGCCGCTCCGGTTATCCCGGCGGCAAGGAAGAAGGCAACGGGGGCGGAGAAGGGCATAGCAACCCCGGCCGCAATAAAGATGAGAGGCGCGAGCCCGAGGGCGATGAGAAAACCGCCCTTGACGATCTGGCCGCGTGAACGCAGGGTTACCTCGCCTCCTTGACGCGTGACACCGCCGGGCCCGGCCACCTCGCCGGACCCGGACGTTTCGGCCCCGCGGCCTGCCTCGCTCGCGCTCACAGCGCCACCGACCAGGCGATACCGCCGAGCACCCCGAGCACTCCGGCCACCGCGAAGGCGAGCCGATCCCAGGCCCAGTGCCGTTCCACCCGGGGGTGCTCGCTGGGAGCACCGGTGGGAGCATAACGAGAGGCTACCGACTCAATGAACTTTCGCACCGGGAGCGTTGCCGTGGTGACCGTGTGGTCACCCGATTCGTGGACCGGGATGACGCGGCGGGTATCCGGGGTAGGGCGCCCGACGGTACCGAAAGCGCGGGCGTGGATGGCCGCCCCGTCCGTCGTCGTTATAACAAGACCGTACCCGGATTCGACCCCGCGCAGCCGCGGGAACGGAACCCGCAGATCGCGGAAAGTATTGCGTATCGTCACCCCGGAACCATCTACGTCCACGCTGGGCAAATAAAAGAGGGCGTAGCCGGCCAGGCACATGCCTGCCGCAAATACAGCCGCGGGAGGCAGATAGCCCCACCCGCCCTGCCACACCTGCATGACCAGAGCAATGATTCCGATAGCGCCGCACAGCCCGGCGGCGGGGGCGGCCGAGGCGCCGCGAAGACGATAACGTGCAGACATAAGCATATTTTCCCACGTTCACGGCCTGATTGCCGAAAGCTGCGGGCGGCGGTGGTGATTCTTGACATGGTGGCATATACAGTGCGGGCCAGGCGAGTAACATTGCCAGGGGTTTGCGCTCGCGCATCCCTAATATCGCAACGCCGGCGCGGGCCGGCAGGGAAGTAGGTTATGGATAGTCGCAACGATCTTCGCAACGTTGCCATTGTGGCGCACGTTGATCACGGGAAAACTACGCTCGTGGACGCGCTCATGTGGCAGGCCGGGGCTTTCGGAGAGCGCGCCACCGTGGAAAAAACCGGGGAGCGCGTTATGGATTCGGGAGAACTGGAACGCGAAAAAGGTATTACCATCCTCGCGAAGAACACCGCGATCCATTACCGCGGGCCGGCCGCGGCCCCAGCCGGTGCGCCTGAAGGCATCACTATTAATGTGATCGATACTCCCGGACACGCCGATTTCGGCGGGGAAGTTGAACGCGGACTGTCCATGGTGGACGGTGTTATTTTGCTTGTCGATGCTTCCGAAGGCCCGCTTCCGCAAACTCGTTTCGTGCTGCGTAAAGCCCTCGAGGCCTCGCTGCCCGTCATTATTGTTATTAATAAGGTGGATCGCCCGGATGCGCGCATCGCCGAGGTGGAATCCGAAACCCAGGATCTCCTCCTTTCCCTCGCCTCTGACCTGGATCATCCCGACCCGGATATGCTTGATTCCCTGCTGGAAACCCCGGTGATTTACGCTTCGGCGAAGGCCGGGCGCGCCAGCCTCACCCGTCCCGCGGATGGCCAGCTACCTGAAAGCAGCGATCTGGAGCCGCTATTCGAGGCGATCGTCAACTATATTCCCGCCCCGCATTTTGAGGCGGATGCGCCGCTGGCCGCCCAGGTTACCAACCTGGATGCTTCGCCTTTCCTCGGCCGCATCGCCCTGCTGCGGATTTATTCGGGCACTATTAAAAAGGGCGCGACGGTTGCGTGGGTACGTGCTGATGGTACGACGTCGTCGGCCCATATCTCCGAACTGCTTCTTACCGAAGGTCTGGAACGTAAGCCGGCCACCTCCGCCCGGGCTGGCGATATTGTGGCCATCGCGGGTATTCCCGAAATTACCATTGGTGATTCCCTGGTGGATCCGGAGGATCCGCGCCCGCTGCCGCCTATCCACGTGGATGACCCGGCCATTTCCATGACCATCGGGATTAATACTTCGCCGCTGGCCGGTACCGAAGGCAAGGGCCATAAGCTCACCGCGCGGCAGGTCAAGGACCGCCTCGATCAGGAGCTCGTGGGCAATGTGTCCATTCGGGTCCTTCCCACCGGGCGTCCCGATGCCTGGGAAGTTCAGGATCGCGGGGAATTGGCTCTGGCCATTCTGGTGGAGCAGATGCGCCGTGAAGGTTTCGAGCTGACGGTGGGTAAGCCCCAGGTCGTCACCCGCACCATTGACGGGACGGTATGCGAGCCGATGCAGCGCACCACCATTGACGTGCCGGAAGAATACCTCGGCGCGGTTACCCAGCTTATGGCCGCTCGCAAGGGACTCATGGAAACGATGGCGAATCACGGCACCGGCTGGGTGCGCATGGAATTTGTGGTGCCGGCCCGCGGCATGATTGGTTTCCGCTCGGCGTTCCTCACCCAGACCCGCGGCACTGGCATTGCCGCCTCCATCTCGGAAGGCTACGCTCCCTGGATGGGGGAGATTTCTTCGCGGGCTACCGGCTCCCTGGTCTCCGACCGGGCCGGGCAGGTCACGGCTTACGCTCTCCAGCGCCTGGAAGATCGCGGAACCTTCTTCGTCACCCCGGGCCAGGAAGTGTATGAAGGCCAGGTCGTAGGTGAAAACCCGCGCGATGAGGATATGGACGTCAATGTGGTGCGCGCCAAGGAAATGACAAATATGCGCTCGGCCACCGCCGACGTGTTTGAGACCCTGCAAGCGCCGCGACGCCTTACCCTAGAAGAAGCCATGGAATTCGCTGCCGATGACGAATGCCTGGAAGTAACCCCGGAATCCGTGCGGGTGCGCAAAGTTGTGCTGAGCGCGGTGGAACGTGGGAAAATCGCCGGGCGGAAGAAGCGCGCGAAGAAATAGCGCCCGCCCAGACAAGGAGTGAGATGAGGAGGAACCGCACCCCGTGCCCAAGCGAGCGTCCGGTCGTGCCGAGGGTCGCGCTGCGGAGGGTCGCAAAGCTGGTCACCGGCCTGCTGCTCGGGGCTTTCGCCGGGGCACTGGCCGCGGTCACCCACGCGGGGATGGCGGGGATTCCCGGTCTGGCCACCGATATTGTGTGGGTCGGCCCGCTCCTCGCCACGCTGCTCATTGCCAGTGGTGCATCTTTCGCCCGCGATTGGCTAGGATCATGGTGCTGGGCTGGATTCTGGCTGGGTGAAGTGGCCCTCACTTTCTGGGCTTTTGCCGCTCCCGGCTACGGGGACATCGTGGCTTTCCACGGGGTGGCCGCGAACCTCTGGCTTGTTCTCGCTCCGCTCGCCGGGGCATTCCCGCTTCTCAGCGCCCTGGCGCGCCGCCGGCATTCCGCGCCTCCGGGCCCACACCCGGAAACTGACCAGGATCAACCACAGGAGGATGCATGCGACCTGAGCACACGCCGCTAAGCTTCGATACCGGCGAATTCCGGCAGGTGGAAGCTACCCGCAAGCTGCGCTGGCCCTGGATTGTTTCCGCGGTTATCGCGATCCTTCTTCTCGCCTACGTGGGTTATGCGTGGTACAGCGCCGACCGCGTGGCGCGGGGCACCACGGTGGCCGGCATTGAAATCGGCGGGATGAATACCGCCACCGCTACCGAGCACCTCGGTGGTGAGGTTGCCGCGCGGGTGGCTCGCCCGGTTGAGGTGGTTGTGGAGGGCGCCAGTGTGACCGTGAACCCGGGCGATTACTCCCTGGGTGTGGACGCGGCGGCCACGGTGGAGAGCCTGACCGGTTTCACCCTCAACCCCGTGGAGATTTTCCATCGCCTCATCGGCAAGGGCGAGGTCGCCCCGAAGGTCACCGTAGACGACGCCGCACTATCCGCCCAGGTGGATACGATTCGTAACGCCACCGGGGTGGAGGCGCGTAACGCCACCCTTGTGATGGAAGGTACGACGGCGCAGCTCAGCCCGGCGCAAGCCGGGCGCGCCGTCGATACGGAGGCCACCCGCGCCGCCCTGATTGAACAGCCGTTGCGCGGCCAGGAACGTATCGAACTGGGAGCGGTGCCTTCCGAACCCGCTATTAGCACCGAAGCCGCCGAAAAGGCACGCACGGAACTGGCCGGCCCGCTGGTCTCCGGCGACCTCACCGCGAAGGTGGGGGACCGGGCCGTGAACCTCAGCCCGCAAACTCTGGCGCAGGCGGCATCTTTCGTGCCTGAAGGTGCGGCGCTCCAGCTCAAGCTGGACGGTAAGGTGCTGGGCGATGCGGTGCGGGCCGCCGCCCCGGATCTGCTCAAACCGGGGGTGGATGCTCGTATTGAGATCGTGGACCACACCACGCCCACGATTATCCCCTCCCAGGACGGCGTGGGTATTGACGACGCCGCGCTCGCCACTGGCGCTCAGGTTGCCGTGCTGCGTACCGCTGCCGCTGAGCGTCTCGTGGAACTGAGCCCGGCACCAATTCCGGCCGCTTTCAGCACCGCGGACGCGGAAAAGCTCGGGGTCAAGGAAGTGGTTTCCGAAATTTCCACCCCGCTTACCAGCGATTCGGTGCGTACCACCAATTTGCGGGTGGGAACCCGGAAAGTCACCGATACCCTGGTCAAACCGAATGAGACTCTCTCCCTGGAAGCGGCGCTCGGTCCTATTGAGTACTCGGAAGGCTTTGTTTCTTCCGGGGTGGTCATGAACGGTTTCAATAATGAGGCCCTGGGGGGAGGGCTCTCCCAGCTGGCGACGAATGTTTTTAATATCGGCTACCTGGCCGGCTACGAAGATGTGGAGCACCGTCCCCACACCAAGCATTTTTCCCGCTATCCCATGGGCCGTGAATCCACCCTGTGGTCCGGCTCCATTGACGTGAAGTGGAAGAACACCACCCCCTACGGTGCGGTCATCGACACCTACCTGGAGGGTGGCTACGTGGTCACGAAGCTCTGGTCCACGAAGTATTACGATGTCGAAACCTGGACCTCGGAACCGCGCAATTACCGGCAGCCGGTTATGACGGAAGGCAAGGGGCCGGATTGCGAGCCCCAGGGCTTGGGCGATCCCGGATTTACCGTGACCGTGTCTCGCACCGTGAAATTGGGAGATAAGGTCGTTGAGGATTCGTCCTATGACTGGACCTACCAGCCCGATCATGGCCGTACCTGCCCGAAGCCGGAGCCGGCCACCCCGCCCGCACCCGCCCCGCAGCCCGAAGGCGCTCCCGCACCAGCTCCAGCTCCTGCACCCGGTCACTAGATTTGGTGCTGGGCGTGAGCTCGGATTACGGTAGAGGAGGAGGTGACACCGGTGGCTTATGTCATTACTTTGCCGTGCGTCGATACGAAAGATCGGGCGTGCGTGGACGAATGCCCGGTGGATTGCATTTACGAAGGGGACCGTACCCTCTACATTCACCCGGACGAATGTGTGGATTGCGGGGCCTGTGAACCGGCCTGCCCGGTGGAAGCCATCTATTACGAAGATGATGTTCCCGAAGAATGGTCAGTATTCACCGCCGTCAATGCGGAATTCTTCTCTGAATTGGGTTCCCCGGGCGGGGCGCAAAGCCTGGGGCCCACCGGCACCGACCACCCCTATGTGGCCGGCCTGCCGGCGAACGTCAATGATGAGTCCTAGCGCGCCGTCGTTCTGCTCTAGGCGACCCTAGCTAATAGGAAGAGCCGTCGCTCCAATCAAGGGTGGTGCGGGCCAGCTCGCGCACCTGCGGCCAGGTGGCCGCGAAGGAAGGAAGCAGCGGGTAGGAGGTAACATCCTCCACGTTCACCCAGCGCAACTCCATGGACTCCCCGTCGGCCACCGCCTCGATACCGTCGCGGCAGCGCGCCACGAAGCTGGTATAGGACCAATCCACGTGCATGGTGGTGAGTTCCCCACCCCGGCGCAGATCCGTGGGGGCCAGCGCGGTTTCCTCCGTAAATTCGCGCAGTGCACCATCCCAGGGTTCCTCGTCCCATTCGCGTGCGCCACCCGGGAAAGCCCAGGTGGCACCGCCGTGGCTCCAGGGGGAACGGTGTTGAAGCAGGATCTGGATATGCCCGGCGTGGCGCCGGAAAGCCGCGATCCCGGCCGCCCCGTTCATACCCCAATGGCGTTTCCCGCAACCGCACAGCAGGAAACCATCCGCACCGTGCTGGACCGTGCCGTGGTGGCTATCGGCCAAGAAACGCTGCGCGGCTTCCGGAAGCACCCCGAGGGCAGGGCGGGCAGGTTTCGCCCAGAACTGGGTGAAGGACAGGCCCAGGTGCTCCACCAGGGAACGCAGCAGCGGCAGGGAAATTCCCACCACTCCGTGGTAATCACCCTCGAGGCGGTCAATAAAGGGGCCACCCAGGCCGTCCGCGGTAAAGGAACCGGCCACTTCCAGGGGCTCCCCGGTGGCGATATACGCCTCGATCTCCGCCGCGCTCAGGCGCGCGAAAGTGACCGTGGCCCGGGAAATCCCGGCCAGGGAACGCCCGGAAGGAACGTGAACTAGGCAGTGCCCGGTGTGGAGAATTCCGGAATGCCCGGACATGCGGGCCAGGCGCTCGCGGGCCACTTCCGGAGAATGCGGCTTCCCGTAGACCTCACCCTCGAATTCGAACATGGAATCGCAGCCCACCACAAAATCGGCCCCCTGGGCCGGTCCGGGGGTAGCGGCCACATCGCGGGCTTTGGCCGCGGCCAACGCGAGCACTCCCTGGGAGGGACCCCCGTGCACCCGCGCGAGCAGCGCATCTTCATCCACGTGCGATACCTGCACCAGCGGCTCCACGCCCGCGGCCCGCAAGGTGGCCAGGCGGGCCGGAGACTGGCTGGCAAGAGCCAAGGTCAGGGAGGGCAGCGCGGGCATATGCGCCGCGGGCGTATGCGCCGCGCCGCCCCCATCATGAGTCATCGGCATAGGAAGGACCGGCCTAGCGCGAAAGCTCGCTGCGCAGCACGTCCAGGCCCACCCCGCCCAGGCGCAGGGCCTTCATATGCCAGGCCTTGAGGTCGAAGCCAGCGCCCGCGCGGGACCGAGCCTCCTCACGCAGTTCCTTCCAGATCCGCGCACCCACCTTGTAGGCGCTGGCCTGCCCGGGCCAGCCGAGGTAGCGGTCCAGCTCGTAGGAAAGGAAGGACTGTTCCATAGCCACATTCGCGCGCAGGAAACGCCAGGCGGCATCGTGATCCCAGGCGCCGGTGCCGAACTGCCCGCCGGCCACCTTCCCGGCATCCTTACCCAGATGCACGCCCATATCCACCACGATGCGGGCCGCGCGCAGCCGCTCGGAATCAAGCACGCCCATGCGGTCACCCGGATCCTCGTGGAAACCGAGCTCGGCCATGAGGGCTTCGGCGTAGAGCGCCCAGCCTTCCCCGTGCCCGGAGACCCAATAGGCCTGACGGCGCCACGCATTGAGCTGATCCTTGAGGTAGACGGCCAAGCCCAGCTGGAGGTGGTGACCCGGTACGCCTTCGTGGTAGACCGTGGTCTTTTCCTGCCAGGTGTGGAATTCCGTGACGCCTTCCGGCACGGACCACCACATGCGGCCCGGCCGGGAAAAATCATCGGACGGGCCGGTGTAGTAGATACCGCCCGAATTCGAGGGCGCGATCATGCATTCGATGGTGCGCATCGCCTCGGGAATATCGAAGTACTGCGTGGCCGCGGCCATAGCATCATCGGCGGTATGCTGCATCCAGGAGCGCAATTCCTCCACGCCGTGCAGGGTGTAGCGTTCTTCCTGATCGAGGCGGGTGAGGGCCTCGTTCACGCTCACGCCCTCCCCGTACAGCTCGCGCGCAATGGCTTGCTGTTCCGCGTCGATTCGCTCCAGTTCGTGGATACCCCACTCGTATGTTTCATCCAGATCGACGACGGCGCCCAGGAATTCGCGCGAATGCAGCGCGTAACGATCCCGGCCCACCGCATCATTTTCGGTAGCCCCCGGGAGGAGACCCCGCAGTGTTTCGGCCAGTTCTCCGTAGGCCGCGCGGGCCTGGGCAGCGCCTTTCTCCAAAGCGCCGGCAAGTTCCGGGGCTGCGGCCGCCCCGCGCTGGGCCAGCCCCGCGAAGCTACCCGAATCGGAGGCTGCACCGAGGGCCTGCTCCAGGCAGCGCTCCACCTGCCGGGCCGCGAAAACGGGGCCGGAAGCGGCCCGCTGGGCCAGGGATTCCCGGTAGCCGGCCAGGGCCCGCGGCACATCGTTCAGGCGCGCCGCGATGGTTTCCCAATCGGAAGTGCTGTCCTGGGGCATCACGTCAAAAACATCGCGAATCCCCTGGAGCGGGGATTCAATAACATTGAGCTTGCCGACTTCTTCGCCGGCTTCATGCAGCTCAATTTCCAGGCCGAGGCGATCGCGTAGGCCTGCGGCGGTCACCCGATCCGTGGCATCGCGCTCCTCGAGATGATCGAGGGCCGCCAGGGTCTCCCGCACGTTATCCATATGCGCGGCAATCCCGGCGGGGGAGTAATCATCAAGCTTGGTTTCTGGGGCACCGGGCAGGCCGGTGAACGTCACCGTTTCGGGTGAGGTGTCGAGGACGCGCTGGAAATAGCGGTCCGCGAGGGCATCAATATCTGTGTGTTCTCGTTTATTCTCCACTGCTCCAGAATAGCCCGCGGCTACCCTCCACTCCACTCCCAGCAAAATCCCTGGATGAAAACATGGACGTGAGTGTCAAGGATGACTAGTATACTGTGATGGAAGGCACTTTATTTATGGCCGGCGGTTGGCGCTCCCTGTTCTCCTCACCTGAGGCGGCGCCGCGCCGGTGGTGAACAGCTAAGGGAAGGGGCTAGTGTGGCTGAGCAATTCGCTAGCGCGCCGCGCCCCTTACCCTATCCCGAAAAATTGCGCGAAGTGGGCGATGGTGGTGCGCGCAAACATTCCGGTATCGGCCCGGCCATGAGCCCGGACCTCATCGCTTACCTCCTCGGGGGTGGCGTCCAGCCCGCTGAAAGCGCGGAGCTCAGCGCGGATGATATGGCCCAGTTGCGGCGTAACACCGCTGCGGATTTGCCTCTTGGCCCGGAATCCGGAGTGCCCCGGCCCGGGCATGCCGCACGTATGGAAGCCCCGGTAGATTGTAATTTCGTGCCTAGCCGGGAAACAGCGGCCCGCACCTCGCAGCGCTCGCGGGCGTGCCGGCCCGCGCCTGATAGCCGGCGGCCGGGCAGCACTCGGGCGCCGGAGTCCGCCGCGCCAGCGGCGGCGTCGTCGTACCACTACGCACCCCCGCGTCAGCCGCAGGCTTCGGCGGATACGGAACCCACCACTTTCTCCGCCTATATGGAGCATCTTGAAGGCGGGCTACCGCGCTATACCTTGCGCCAGGCCGCGGAGCTTACCAATATGGACACGGAAGGCGTGCGGCGTTTTTGGCTGGCGCTCGGTTTCCCCACCATCGTGGATGAAGATAATGAACGCGTTTTTACGGACGGGGATATTACCGCGATGCGGGCGATGGCGGAATCGCTCGGGGAATCCCCGCTGACGGAATCGGCCCTTACATCGCTGCTGCGCGCCAGTGCCCACAATGTGGATCGCATGCTGCAATGGCATGTGGAAACCTTGCTTGAACTGGCCGAAACTACGGGTGGGCTCGGGCCGGTGGATGCGCGGCGCTGGGTGCTTGATCATTTCGCCGATATTGAAGAATTCTTGCGGCGTACCGCAGCGTATACCTGGTCGCGGCAGGCCGCCGCGCTGCTGCGCCATACCGAAGCGGAAATCGCCCATATTAATGAGGATGACGCCATCCCGCAGATTCCGCGCGCGGTGGGTTTTATCGATATTGTGTCCTTCACGAACCGGACCGAGCGGATGACCTCACGCCAGTTCATGGAATTTATTGAGCGTTTCGATTACACCTGCCGCGCCGTCATTACCGGTGGGGGTGGGCGCGTGGTTAAATCCATGGGCGATGCTTTCCTCTTTATTGCGGACGATATCGTTACGGGTGCAGATATTGTGTGCGATGTGACCCAAGCCCTGCGCGATACCCCGGAGATTCCGGCGGTGCGGGCCTCCCTCACCTGGGGGCCGGTACTGGGGCGTTTCGGTGATGTCTTCGGGCCGTCGGTGAATATGGCCTCCCGGCTGGCAGATGTGGCCTCCCCGGGTACGGTTCTTACCTCGCGTCCGGTAGCGACCGCGCTCAAGGCAGTAGGGGAGAATCGCTTCACCACGATCTCAGTGGGAACCCCTACTCTCCAGGGACTAGGTGCCACCGAGGTGCTGGAGCTGCGTCGCATCCGTGCGCATTAAGAACGGGTGCTTTCGCGTGTATCGAGAAAGCCGCTCCGGGGCTGGCTTACGCCCGTTTCACGCCCCGGGGCACAGGCCCTGAGTGAAAAAAGAAAATAGCTTAGACTTTCAGTGTGACTACTTTGCTTCTTGTTGAGGATGATGCCGCTATTTCCGGACCGCTGGCCCGCGCGCTCGGGCGGGAAGGGTACACCGTGGACCTGGTTGCTACCGGGCGGGATGCGCTGGACCAGCTCACCAACGGGGTCGATATTATGGTCTTGGACCTCGGTCTGCCGGATATGGATGGCCTCGAGGTAGCGCGGCAGGCTCGCGGGGAGGGCCATACTTTCCCCATTCTCATTCTTACCGCACGCACCGAAGAAGTGGATATGGTGGTGGGCTTGGATAGCGGGGCGGATGATTACGTCACGAAGCCTTTCCGGCTCGCGGAGCTGCTGGCTCGGGTGCGGGCGTTGCTGCGGCGTACCGAGCAGGGCAATGACCATCTCAATGCCCAAGATATTTCGGTGGATACCGGGGCGCGCCGGGCGCTACGCGAGGGAGTGGAGCTGCCACTCACCGCTAAAGAATTTGATTTGCTTACCGCGCTGATTCGCAGGGCGGGGGATGCCGTGTCACGTGAACTGCTGCTCAGTGAAGTGTGGGGGGATGAAAACGGTTCCTCCTCGAAGAAACTTGATATGCATATTTCGTGGTTGCGCCGTAAATTGGGCGACGACGTTGATAGTCCTCGCTATATCTCCACGGTGCGGGGACTGGGCTTCCGTTTCGAAACTCACTAAGAAGAACCGATGCGCGCACGTTCTTTGCGGATGACGATCCGCACCGCGCTGGCGGCTATTTTACTGGTCGGGATTCCCGCGCTGGTGATGGGCGGGGTGACGATCCCGCGCAATGCCCTTGATGAGGGGCGGGCCCGGCGGGATATGGTGCTCTTCTTAGGGGCGGAAATCCTGGCGATTATCGTAGCTATTTTGGTGGCGGTGGGGATCGCCATGCGGGTCTCGCGCCGCATTTCCGCGCCGCTTATCTACCTGGCTGCCGCTGCCGAACAGCTGGGAGCGGGAACCACCCGCCCGCAAATGGCGCCCTCGGGAATTGAAGAAATTGACCTGGTCTTTGAGGAGATCGCGCGCGCCGCGGATCGCATGGCCGGCAGGCTTTCCGCTGAACGACAATTCGCGGCCGATGCCTCCCACCAGCTACGCACTCCGCTCACCTCGCTATCCATGCGTCTGGAGGAAATCCAGTACCTCAGCAAGGATCCGGACGTTAAAGAAGAAGCTACGCGTTGCCTGGAACAGGTGGAACGCCTGACCGGAGTGGTGACCGATCTGCTTCACGCCTCGCGTGCTCAGGAAAGTGCCACGGAGGCGGTGGCGTTGCAACCCATTTTTGCCCAGCAGGGTGTGGAGTGGGAGCGGGCTTTCGCGGCGGCAGGCCGGAAAGTGGTCTTCACGGTGGGCGAGCACGGCCCGGTGCTCTCTGATCCCGGGGCGCTCTCCCAAATCATTGCCACGTGCGTGGAAAACTCGCTGAAATACGGGGCAGGGACGACGGCGGTTACCTCGCGCCCAGCCGGCCGGGGCGTCATTATCGATATTAGTGACGAGGGAGAGGGAGTCGCTCCCGAATTCGTGGAAGCTATTTTCACCCAGGGATTTTCCCTGGGCGGGTCCACCGGATTCGGCCTGCCGCTCGCCCGCCAACTAGCCGAACGCAATGGCGGGCGGCTGGAATTATCCCAGGCGCGGCCTCCTGTTTTTTCGGTGGTCCTTGCCGCGCTCCCGGCTGCTCTTGACCCGGCGAAGGTTTTCCCCGCGGGTGGCGAAATTTCGGTGGGTGCCCGCAGGCGGCGTTTCTAAAATCCGCGGCGCTAGTCGCGCACCCGGAACACCACGTAGCGGTAGAGCACGTAGCGGCAGGCGGTGCCCAAAATTAGCCCCACCACATTGGAGGAAATATTATCGGCCAGCTGGGAGCGCATATCCAGCACGTAGCGGGAGAACCACAAGCAACCCAGCTCAATCGCCATTCCGCACAGATTCACCGCCACGAATTGCAGGAATTCACGCATTTTTTCGGTGGAGCGCTGGCTGCGGAACGTCCACAAGCGATTAGCCACCCAGGAGAAAATCACGGACAGCGTAACGGATATGACTTTCGCCGTCATGGATTGGTCGCCCGGCAGCCGCACCAGTCCGGTATGAGCCAGCAGATTAAAAATACCCACATTGACGATATAGGCCCCCAGCCCCACCGTGCAGAACTGCAGGAATTCCACGAGCCACTGCCGGAAGGTCTGGCCCTTGAGCAAACGGCGCAGCAATTTCTCCACCCGGGCGCGGGTGGAAGAACGCGGTGCTGGGGTTGGTTCCGGTGCTGGGGCAGTCATCGAGCTGAGACTATCACGCTTTAGAAAGCGGGAAGCATATCGGCCGGAGTCAGGCTCCCCTCGCGCATTTTCCGGAAGAATTCCGGGGTACGCTGCGGATCGAGGAGCACATTGGATTGCCCGTTAGCTCGGTAATCAAGATCAGCGATGGGGGGAACCCCGGCCAGGCCGCCTTCGCCCAGCACGCTCCCGAGCGCCAGCCCGGCCCGCCCCACGTTGTACAGCGAGGTATCGCGATCTACCGTGAGAATGGAGCCGGCGGTGCCGACCATGCGCCGCTGCAGCGGGAAATCCACCAGCGTTGCCGGGGTCTTCAGCTTGCTAATCAGGGAGGACACCACCTGGCGTTGCCGGTTGGTACGCCCGAGGTCACCCAGCGGATCGGATTTGCGCATCCGCGCGAAAGCGAGGGCTTGGGCGCCGTTTGTATTGTGGCAGCCAGCTTCCCATACCATGCCAGAGTCCGCATCGTCCACGTCGTCGTCGTAACACAGGCGCACTCCGCCGGCCGCGTCCACAATCTGCTGCACCCCGGCCATAGAAATCTGGATGTAGTGGTCCACCGTCATCCCGGAGAGCTCCTCAACCGTTTCCACCAGGAGGCGCGGCCCGCCCAGCGCAAAGGAAGAATTGAGCTTTTGTTCGCCCTCCCCGGGAACATTCACGTAGGAATCACGCGGGAGGGAGACCAGCGCGGGCGCCCCGGATTCGGGCACGTGGAGCAACATAATGGTATCCGCGCGTTCGCCCTCGGTCGGGTCGTCAATGCCGTCCGCTTCGCGCACATCCGAGCCCACAATAAGGTACGTGGTTCCGCTCGTTGCACCGGCCCCGCTCAGCGCATCCGTTCGGGTCAGCTTGGAATTACCGTAGAAGAACAGGTAGGCGGGCCAGGTCACCGCAAGAATAAGAAGAACGACGACGATGCCAGCAACCCAGCGCCACGGGTGGCGGCGCCGGGTCCGCCCGGCAGGCGCACCCATCCCGGGCGTATCCGGTGCCGGATAGCGATCAGCGCCGGGAAGCGGGTGGGCGGCGGCCGGTGCAGCCTGCGCGGCGGGGCGCGCCGGCGGGTAGGAAACTACCGGGGGATAGGAAGGTGCCTGCTCGAAGGACTCTGCCGGACGAGCGGGTGCCCCCTGGCGCTGCGGAGCAAAGCTCGGGGGCTGCACGGGGGCGGGCCGGCGCGGAGCTCCGGCGGCCCGGGTAGCGCCCGGAGTATCGGCGTAGTGTTCGCGTGCTGCGGGTGGCACAGTGCGGCCGCGTCCCACCGCTTGGGCGCCCTGCGAGGATGGGCGCGGAAGCTTGCGCTTAGGTGGGAACGACGGCGGCGGGGTAGCCCCATGGAAACGGTTCATACTCAGGGAATCGCATTCTCTCGGGTGCATACAGGCGCCAACTCGGTGCTTTGGGCGGTGGTGGGAGCGTGTGACGCGGATGCATCGCCCTCCGGCTCCGCTTCAACTGCTGGGCTTTCGGATGAGGCGGCGGCTTCGGTATCACCACTGGTGGTGGATTCCGCGGCGCTCGCAGGCCCCTCAGCGTCGCTGGCGGTGCCGGCTGCAGCGCTCGCGGTGGCACTGGGAAGCGCATCCGGGCTACCTTCCGGGGGCAGGCCCACGAAAACGCCGTCGGCATTCTTCTCCGCACGTACCGGAACATCGCGGCGCAGTGCCTCCCACACGTAATCCGCGGAATCGGTGGCGACCACGCGGTTACCCGCCCACGCGAAAGGCATGGTCCAGAAACGAATATTGGCCGGATTGAGGGAGCGCAGCGAATTTGCCAGGCCCACAATATTGCTGATGGAGCCGATTTCCTGGGAGGTTTGCAGGGATTGGGTTGCGGCGTCGAGCAGGCGCATGAGGCGGGGGAAATCGGTGAGGAGATTGGAGCGGAGGGTCTCAGCGGCCACCGCGCTCACCAATTCGTGCTGGCGGCCGATGCGGGAAATATCCGAGCCGTCTCCCACGCTGTAGCGGGCCCGAGCCAGGGCCAGGGCCTGGGTGCCGTTGAGGAGGCGGCAACCGGAAGCGATATCGAGGCCGGCGCGTTCGTCGTACAGATCGTCCGCGAAGTACATGGGAACCCCGCCCAGAGCATCCACCGTAGAAATAAAGGAAGCGAAATCCACCACGATATAACCGTTGAAAGTAATGCCGGTCATCTTGTGGAGGGTGGTCATGGTGCAGGCCGCCGCGCTGGCCACATCCCCGTACTGGCCGCCGATGGCGAAAGCGGAGTTGAACATCGTTTCTGGGGCGGGGCGGGTGGTGACCGTTTCCGAACCGCCCGAGGATGTACGGATCGTGCAGGAAGGAATATCCACGAGGGTATCGCGGGGCACGGAGACAATATCCACGCGGCTGCGATCAGCGCTGATATGCATGATCATGGTGGTATCCGCGCGCATCCCGCCGACTTCTCCCGACTCGCCGGCGTTATCAATATCGGAATCCCCGCTGCGCACATCGGAGCCGAGAATGAGGATATTGAGCGGGCGGCCCGCGGAAGGATCTACCGGTTCTGCCGCGGCGGCGGAAGGAACCAGGTCATCAATATCAGCCCGGGTGATATTTCCCTGGTAGCGCGCCCACGCGGACCACAGTGCCGTCCCGAAAGTGAGGAGGAGCGCGAGCAGCACAAGCAGCACGACCCGCCACCACGAAGAGGTGCGGCGGCCCCCGATCAGATGCGCCGCGGCGCGTGAGTTTTTTGCCACTACCTCATCATAGGGGTTCGGGCGCGTCGCCCGCTGGAAGAAGCGCCGCACTGCGGTGTTAAGCACGGTGGCGCGGGCGGGAGGTGCGTGGCTCGGCTAGGCTAGTGCCATGCGCATTCGTGTCATCACCGTGGCTTTTAATCCCGGGCCGGAACTGGAAGTTTTTCTCGCCTCCCTCCCGGCAGCCCTGCATGATGCCTACGAATGCATCATTGTGGATAACGGTTCGGAGCACGGCGAAGTGGATCGGGTAGCCGCCGTGTACGGGGCGCAGGTGCTGCGCACCGGCGAAAATATCGGCTACGGGCGGGCCGCCAACCGCGGGGCCTGCGATTTCAGTGGGGAATGGTTGGTGGTGGCCAACCCCGATGTGGTCTTTACCCCCGGCTCCCTCGATGCCCTGGTACGCGGTGCGGAAAACTTCCCGCGGGCCGGCGCCCTCGGTCCGCTGATCCGCACACCCGAAGGGGAGATTTATCCGTCGGCGCGGCAATTCCCGCGCATCGTTTCCGGGGTGGGGCACGCGCTGCTGGGGAATGTGTGGCCGAATAATCCCTTCTCCCGCTCCTACCGCTCCAATGCGGATGTCACCCGGGCTCATCCGGTGGACTGGCTTTCCGGCGCCTGCCTGCTGCTGCGGCGCGAAGCTTTCGAAGCCGTGGGTGGTTTCGATGATTCCTATTTCATGTTCTTTGAAGATGTGGCCTTGGGGGAGGCCCTGGCCCGGGCGAAGTGGCAATCGGTTTTCTTCCCCGCGGCGGAGGTTATCCATTCCCAGGGCGCCTCCTGGAAAGACCAGCCGGCTGCCATGCTGCGGGAACATCACCGCAGCGCGGCGCACTATATCGATAGTGTCTACGCACGCCCCTGGCAGGCGCCGCTGCGCTGGGCGATCCGGGGTGGGCTCGCGCTGCGCGCCCAGATGCACGTGCGGGCGGCGCGCGCGGCGCGTCGTCGTTCCCGCTAACTAAAGCGTATTAAAATCAGAGTGGAGCTGCGAATATCCGCGAGGCGGCTCCACACCGCGCTCCGTGGCCGCAATGATAATGACATTGATGTATTTTTATGAGGTTAAAGTAAAGCGGAGTTAAGGGTGTGAAAGTTGGGACTTTTGCCGTAAGGTAAGTCTGGAAGCTGCCCGCATGACTTCGTATCGTCACGGGCAGCGTGAACCGGAGGGAAATATGACCAAACGTCGCGGCCTTGTTCTTGGAACCGTGCTCGCAGTAGCGGGTGCCGGTCTTGCCGTCCCGATTGTGGGCTACGCTTTTGCCGAGAACGATGATGCACAGGGCAGTATTGTTATTCCACTCACCACGGAAGCGGGAGCCTTAACCACTACCGCCACCGCGCAGCTGGAGGAAACCGTGGAGGGCACGCCCGGCTCCGGCAAGGAAGCTGAGCCGCGCGAGACATCGCAACCCAGCGAGGAATCCGAAGCCACCCGGGAAGCGAGTGCCGCCCGCGCGGGCGCCGTCGTACCGAATGCGGTGCGTGCCCACGCGCTGCGCGCAGACAATAGCGGTGCTGAAAACGCGGAGGCAGAGAAGGAAGCCGGACCGGGAACGGACGCGGGCAACACCGCAACCGGTGCTGAGCTGGGTGATAGCTACGCGGTATTTACCAGTCCGGTGCGGGTGGACGAGCCTTTCGCGGTGGCGGGGCTGACCTGGAACCGCGGCGAAACGCTACCCGAGGGTGCCTCCATTGAAATGCGCACCCTGGACGGGCAGCAGTGGTCGGATTGGTACGAAGTGGGCGAGGAATCGCAAACTGAGCGCGAACGGCCCGGAACGGAATATAACGTCTCCGGGGAATCCACCGGCATTCAGGTGCGTATCACCCAGGGCGAGGGTCCGCTGCCCGCAGGCCTGCGCATCGATATCGCCTATACCGCCGAGGGTGATACCGTCGAGGTGGAGGAGGCCGAAACTGCGCCGATTCTGCCCGAACGCGGCACCGAAACCGATCCGGTGGTCAATCCCGAAGAGGGCGAAGAAGAAATTCCGGCCGTGGGTGCGTCGCTTTCCGCCGCACGCGCCGGGGGCACCCTCGAGCAGGGCAGCGTGGTTGCGAACGGCCTGCTGCCCACCTCCCGCGATTGGACCAACCGCATCGGCACCCGCGGGATCCATACCCGGGCCGATTGGGGTGCGGATCGTTCCCTCATGACCTGGCCGGTGGAATACGCACCCTTCCAGGGGATGGTTATCCATCACACCGCCGGCTCGAATAATTACAGCCAGGCCGGAGTGCCGAACGTTATCCGCGGAATTTACGCTTTCCATGCCGTCACCCGCGATTGGGGCGATATTGGTTATAACGTGATCGTCGATAAATACGGCGGGAAGTGGGAAGGTCGCTACGGCACGCTGCAATCCCAGGACGGCACCATGGCCATTGGTGCGCACGCCGCCGGGCGTAATACCGGCACGATGGGCGTCTCCGTGCTCGGCACATTTACCGCGGATCACCGCCCCTCGCAAACTATTCTCAACACCCTCGCGGATGTGGCCGGCTGGAAATTCGCGCTCGCGGGCCTGGATCCGCGCGGCACCACCTCGCTGACCATCCCGCAGCGCAATAATTCGGCGCGTTACCGTTCCGGTGAAGCTATGCCGCGTATTGTGGGGCACCGCGATGTGGGCAACACTTCCTGCCCGGGCACGATCTACGATTCCATCGGTTCCATTCGTGAGAACGCCTACCGTATCTATACGCAATTGCGTTCCGGTGGTGGTACGACGACGCAGCCCGCGCCGCGCCCCACCCAGCCACCGGCACCGCGCCCGCCCGCCCCGCCGGCTCCCGCGCCGAGCAACCCGCGGCCCTCCTCCCGCGTGGCGCCTTTCCCGCCGCGCTTCTTCCTCGCTAATGGCTGGGGACGCACCGCCGATATTGTGATGGACTACGGCCTGCGCGGCGATGAAATCCTCACCGGCGACTGGAACGGCGACGGGCGCGATACCCTGGCGATTCGCCGCTCCAATATTTTCCACGTGCGCGATAACCTCACCTCCGGGGTTGCCACCCGGGTCTTTAGCTTCGGGCGCGCCGGCGATGAAGTCTATGTGGGCGATTGGAACGGGGACGGCGTGGACACCTTCGCGGTGCGGCGCGGCAACCTGCTCCTCGTGCGCAATTCCCTCACGTCCGGCCCGGCCGATGCGGTTTACTGCTTCGGTAACCCGGGGGATACCTGGCTGGTGGGCGATTGGAACGGGGATGGCGTGGACACCCTGGCGGTGCGGCGCGGCAATGTCTTTGTCTTTACGGATAACCTTGCCACCAGCGCAGTTTCCGCGGAAATGGCCTACGGGAACCCGGGTGACGAGGTGCTCGCCGCGAAGATTGAGCCCCAACGCTCCACCCTCGTGGTGCGCCGCGGGAATGTATACGTGGTGCGCGGTCCGCTCAGCGGCCCGGAAGTAGTAGAAGATGTTACGTACGGGCGCCACAGCGATATGGTCATTTTCGGTGATTGGGATGGCCAGGGGGGCCAGACCCTCGGGGTGGTGCGCTCGCGGTAAGGCGAGAGCACCAGCCTTACAAGGTACGGGCCGGGGAAACTTCGCTGCGACGCGAGTATCCCCGGCCCGTTACGTATAAGTACGTAGATGCAGTGCGCGCTGTGCCCGAGCGCGCTAGTCCCGCCCGAAAATATCGCGGGTGAGCACCGGCGTGGAGGTTTCCGGCATGGTGCCGTCCAGGCGATTCGTGATGATCACGTCCGCGCGATCCTGGAATTCCTCCCAGGAATCCAGAACCGGAATATCCCCGAGGGCGCCCGGCACCAGTGCCGGATCGTAAACGAGCACTCCCACACCGCGCGCGTGCAACTGCGCCGCGAGGCTCAGAGCGGCCGAAGCCCGGTGATTATCCGAACCTGATTTCATCGCGACCTTATAGATGCCCACCGTGGTGTAGCCGGCCGAGGCGAGGCGGCTAGCGAGGAATTCAATTCGGGTGTCATTGGATTCCACGATCGCGGACATGAGATTTTCGGGCACGCCCTGGAAGTCCGCGCGTAATTCCTTGGTGTCCTTGGGCAGGCAGTAGCCGCCGTAACCGAAAGAGGGATTATTGTAATGATCCCCGATGCGCGGATCCAGACCCACCCCGCGGATAATCTCCGCGGCGTTGAGGCCGCGCGCCAGCGCGAAAGAATCAAGCTCATTGAAATATGCGACCCGCATAGCCAGATAGGTATTGGAGAAGAGCTTGATAGCTTCGGCTTCCCGGGTTCCCACCTGGATAATCGGGACGTCGCGCGCCTCGGCTCCCTCGCTTAGCAACTGGGCAAAGTGGGCGGCTGCGGCGTCGTCGCCCGAAACAACAATGCGGGACGGGTTGAGATTATCTTGCAGCGCTTTACCCTCACGTAAAAACTCCGGGGAAAAGACGATGCGGAGTTGCGGGAACGTTTCTTGCATCCGCGCGGTAAAACCGATGGGGATAGTGGATTTAATAACGACGACGGCGCTGGGATTCGCCTCAGCTACCTGCGCGATTGCACTCTCCACCGAGGCCGTATCGAAGGCATTGGTCTCCGTATCATAATCGGTGGGGGTGGCGATAACGGCGTAGTCAGCACCCGCCAGGGCCTCAATATTTGAGGTGGTAGCACGCAGCGAAAGAGGCTTGGTAGCGAGGAACTCTTCGATTCTGGCATCCTGGATCGGGGAGGTGCGGGCGTTAATCGCATCCACTTTCGCGGGATTCAGATCCGATCCGACAACATCGTGGTGTTGGGCAAGAAGGACGGCGTTGGCCAAGCCCACGTAGCCCAGCCCGATCACAGCAATCTGCATGATGCTCCTAGCTCTTGGGTTGCGTACAGTATAGCCGGCCTGCCGCGCCCGGGCCGGTGGGACACGGAGAAACGCGCGGGTAGGCTTCCACGAATAGCGCTGCCCCGCTCGCGCTCCGGGGCACTCACGGTGCCAAGCGGAGAATGATGCGAGCGGGGCAGCGGCACAGACGGCGCTTTAGTGGCCGGTCTTGGCGTACTTAGCCTCCACGGCTTCCTTCTGCGGGCGCCACCACTCTTCATTGGCCTTGTACCATTCCACGGTGTCATGCAGACCCGCGGCGAAGTCCTTGAACTTCGGCTGCCAGCCGGTTTCTTCCACCAGCTTGGAGTTATCGATGGCGTAGCGCTGATCGTGACCGGGGCGGTCATTCACATGATCGAAATCATCGGGTTCGCGACCGAATTCCTGGAGAATCATCTTGACGACCTCGAGGTTATTCTTTTCGCCATCCGCGCCGATGAGGTAGGTTTCCCCGATCCGGCCCTTGTTGATGATCTCCCACACGGCCACATTGTGATCGCGCACGTGGATCCAATCGCGCACCTGGAGGCCGGTGCCGTAGATACGCGGGCGGATACCATCCAGAAGGTTGGTGACGGTACGCGGAATGAATTTCTCCACGTGCTGATAGGGACCGTAGTTATTCGAGCAATTAGAAATGGTGGCTTCCACCCCGAAGGAACGCACCCAGGCACGCACCAGCAGGTCCGAGCCGGCCTTGGAAGCCGAATACGGGGAGGACGCGATATAGGGATCGCCATCCTGGAAGCGGCGCGGTTCGTCAATCTCCAGGTCCCCGTACACTTCGTCGGTGGAAATATGGTGGAGGCGCACGCCGTGGCGCCGTACTGCTTCCAGAATCGTGTAGGTGCCCACCAGGTTGGAGCGGATGAAGGGGGAGGGATCAACGAGAGAATTATCGTTGTGGGATTCCGCCGCGAAATTCACCACCAGATCGCAGTCCTTGACCAGGGGATCAACGGTATCCATATCCGCAATATCGCCCTGGACCAGGGTGACGCGGTCCAGGCCCTCAATGGACTTGGGATTACCCGCGTACGTGAGTTTATCCAGGACGACAACTTCGGCATCCGGATAATCCTCAACGGTTTGGTGAACGAAATTCGCGCCAATAAATCCGGCACCGCCGGTAACCAGGACACGCATATTATTCCTTTCGTGGGTCAGTTCGTGGCTAATTCTACCCGGAACTACGGGGTAAAGAGTGAGCACACCCTTCTTAATTGGAGTACGTCAGAGGCGATCTCCACTATTGTGCCCCCTGTAGGGTTTAGGCTGGAACTATCGTCCACGCATCGCGGCCTGGGCCCATCCACCATGCCGGGGCGCGAACAACCCGAGGAGGTTCTCTTGGAGAGGTATTCACACGCGCGTAACCGCACCGCAGCGTTGCTGCTTGGCATCATCGCAGTGCTGGCGCTTATCGTGAGCTCGCTGGGGCTCATGCCGGCAGCGCAGGGCACTCCCGCGCTGGACGAGGGTGCAGGGAACTACTATTTCTTCAAAAACTCTCTTACCTCGGGTAAAGCCGACGTGGAGATGTCCTACGGGCGGCATACCGATGTGGTATTTTCCGGGGATTGGAACGGCGATGGCCGCGACACCCTCGGCGTGAACCGTGGCTCTGATTTCTATATGAAAAACAACTTCTTGTCCGGAGATGCGGATATCCACTTTAAATTCGGGCTGCCCACCGACCAATTCCTTATCGGTAATTGGGATGCGGTGGTGGGCGATACCGTTCTTATTCGCCGCGGCAATACATATTTCGTGCGCAATGAGCTCACCACCGGGGGCGGGGAACATACCTTCACCTTCGGTGAGCCCGATGATGAAGTGATCGCGGGGGATTGGAACGGGGACGGCACCGATACCCTCGCTATTCGGCGCGGCAATATGTTCTACGTCAGCAATGTTCTTGATGATGACGAGAATTTCACGGTTTTCTCTTTCGGGCGCCACGGGGATACCGTTCTGGTCGGTGACTGGGATGGCGATGGTATCGATAGTTTCGCGGTGCGCCGCGGCAATATGTACTACGTCAATAATTCCACTGTTTCCGGTGGGGATGCCTCCACGGAGTTCTCCTACGGGCGCCACGGAGATAACGTGCTGGTGGGTGACTGGGACCGCGATGGTGTAGACACCCTGGCGGTGCGCCGCGATTACGTACCGCCGGCCCCCAATAGTCAGCGCCCGCCCAACCTTGGTCCCAATTCCGGCGGATACCCCATTCTGGTCTACGGAACATTACGTCAGGGCGAAGAAGCTGCCTACGTTGTTAATAACTACTCCGGGATCAAAGAAAGCTCCGTGCCGGATTATGAACTGTGGATCACCGGTCCGCGGTGGAATCCGTGGCCGTGGGCCCTGCCCGGCCCGCACGGGCTGCGCGGGGATCTCCTCACGTATGGACCGTGGAATTATGACGCAAAAATGGCGCAAATGGATGATTGGGAAGGTTATGTTCCGGGCGGGAACCCCAACCACATGAATTACACCCGTGACCTTGTTACCACCGTAGACGGGCCGGCGTGGATGTACGTGGCAACCACATGGCGGCAGGATTTCGCGCGGCGCTGGGGCTACGTGGTACCCCACGGCGATTTCCACCGCTTCTAAGAACGCGTGGTGAGGAAAAGGAAAGATAACGAGATGACGCACAGTATTCACACCGCACAACCCGCACTTTCGTCCGGGCGTGACAGGCGCGCGAACCGGTGGACCATCGGACATGCGCTCGTTGGGCTGAGCCTAGCCGCGCTCACGGGTCTGAGTGGCTGCGCGAGCACCGCGGTGGGTGATCCCGATCCGGTCACCCCCATTCCGGTGGCGAGCGCGGCGCCCGGCGGCGCTGCGACCAGCGGGAACGGCTCCGGGACTGCGCAGGAACGCGCCGCGGTTAATGATGGGGCGGAAGGGGGCCGCCCGGTTGCGATTGCTCCGAGCGGGGACGTGGAAGCTCAGCTTGGGGTGCCGGTAGGTCTTTCGGTCGACGGCGCCACTCGGGCTGCGTTCACCCTGACTGTCACGGATATTGCACGGGCGCAGGAGTGCCCCTCACGCATCGCGGAACCAGCGGTGGTCACTGCCGAGAACGGCACTTTCCTCGTGGTTGATCTCAATGCGCAGATGGCAGCCGATTATGCCGCGTACGACCCGGATGCTCCCTTCCTCACCCTGGATCGGGATGCCTTCCACCTCACGGACCAGGATGGAAATATCCAGGAAGATAGCCACTCGGTGGCATCGTACGCGTGCTATCCCGCCGCGGAACGGGTAACCCCCTTTATCAATCCGGGAGAAAGCGCGGCCGGCAAGGTGGTCCTGGAAACCTCCCTGGAGCACGGCTATCTGGTCTACAACCCCTGGGGTGTTCCGGGTTCGGGGTGGCGCTGGGCTTTCTAAGCGCCGCTCCTAATCCGCGATGGCGTAGGTGCTGCGCACGTAACGCAGGTAGATCTTGCGATAGAGTGCCGGGCACGTACGCAGCAGGGCGGCTCCGGCCGCTAGCTGCGGGCGGGCCTGCGCGGTGGCGCGCAGCATGGGCAAGCTAAGAGCACGCCGTGCCGAGCGCACGATATCCGCGGTGTCCTTCTCCGAACGCATGGCGGATTGCGCCAAAATCATCATGGCGAGGGTACGGTACACCAAAAAAGCGGAAAGGTTTTTCGGTTCTGCCATCCATTCCGGCCCGAGCTTTTCGGCTAGGAAACGTGCGGCATCCTCATATTCTTGCGGATCGGGAACACGGCCCCAGGTGAGGGACTGGGTCCCCACCACGTAATTGGCTAGGGCATCGGGAATGGAGGTGACCTGCCGGGCCCGGGAAAGCGCTATCGCGGCAACAACTTGATCTTCCCCGCGGTGAATATGCTCGGGGAAACGCAAACCCTCGAACGTGGCGGCGGCGAAAAGCTTATCCCAGAGGAACGGGGTGAGGTTATCGGTGAGGAAAGCTCGCACCGCCTCCGGGCCCTCCAGGGTACCGAGGAAACGGGAGTGCTCGGTGCGCGTGTGGCCATTGGAGAGATGAATGGTGCGCCCGCAGCACACCACATCGGTACCGGGCGCGCTTTCCACTTCACGCAGCATCCGTTCCAGATAGGTGGGTTCCCAATAATCATCCCCGTCGAGGAAGGCAATATAGTCACCGGAAGCGCGGCCGAGGGCGGAGTTTCGCGCCCCGGATACCCCGGTATTGTTCTCGTGGTAGATCACGGTGAGGCGGGTATCGGCCAGTTCTTTTTCCAGGTCGTGCAGCACGCCGGCGGTGTTATCGGGGGAGTGATCATCCACAACGATGAGCTCCACATCGGGCATTGTTTGGCCCAGGACCGATACAACCGCGCGCCGAATGGTGTCCTCACCGCGGTAGGCGGGAGTGATAACGGATACCCGTGCCATGATTCCTCCTAGGTCAGCTCAGTAGTCTCCATGGTACCCGCGCGCGGCCCGGTGCATCCCGCCCGGCCCCGAAGGTCCCCAAGCTTCTGGCGTGCTATCGGGCTCTATCGGGCGCCATGCAGTGTTAGCGGGTGCGGCGCACCAGACCGAGGATATGGCAGATGCTGCCCAGCAGCGGGCCCGCGACCAGGGAAACAACCGTGCGTATGTCCAAAGAAATGGGGAGGAGCATCAGGGCGACGCAGACCAGCAGGGCCACGCACCACCCCAGAATATTGAGGCGGTGGTGATCGGCGGCCAGCGCCACCGCCCCGGTGAGCGTAAGAAGAGCCAGGCAGGCTGCGGCAAGAACCAATAATCCCAGCGTCAGGGGAGTATTCGCATAAGCCGATCCGAAGATAACCGCCATGAGCCACGGGCCGCACGCGGCGGCGGCCAGGGCGCCAATCCCGCCAATTCCTCCCACAATAACGGCCAGCCGTAGCAAATAACCGCGGGTGCGCTCGGGGTGCTGGACGAAGACCGTGATCACCATGGACTGGAAAGCCACCAGGGGAAGCATGAGGGGCGCGCGGGTTACAGATACCGCTTGAATGAGCGGAGCGGCCTGGGAGAACACCTCCGGCTCGGTAGTTAGGCTCATCAGGAGGGGGAAACCGTTAATGAGGAGCGCGCTGGCCCCGGTGGCGGCCATGGCCAGCAGGAGGCGGCGCACCAAGCCCCGCGGCGCAATATTGATGCGGGTGCGCGCCAAAGCCCGCATTCCCGGCGCGACGCTGAGCAGCAGCCAGGTACCGCAGGCCAGCACGCAGGCGAGGGCGTAGAGGTGGAGCGCAAGGCTGAGATATCCAGCTATCGCAATGAAGAGGAAACGCAGGGCCGGTTCCAGCGAGGTGAGAGTACCGAAAACTTTCCAGTTCCCGCGCCCCGCGAAAACTCCGAGGAGTCCCAAATGCACGCTGTTGAGGAGTACCCCTAGTGCAATAAAACCAATAAGAAGGGCACGCCCGGAAAACCCGTGAAATACCCGCAGCCACAGCGGCGTGGCGGCCAGCACCAGCAGTGCGGCACATACGCCTACCCCCGCGCAGATGAGGACCGGTGAGGTGCGGCCCCGCGGCCCCGCGGCCCCGGATGCCACGCCCGCGCTGCCTTCCACCCGCTCGCGGCCTTCCACCCGGTCGCGGCGCACCGCCCGCGTCACCTCATTTTGGAGCCCCGCCACGATCGCAATAATGGCGAACAGGGCAGCCCAGAACGTCAAAAACAGGGTGTTATCGGTAGGGGAGAGCGAACGCGCACTCACCACCGTAATAAAGAAACCGGAGAGCGCCCCGGAGGCACCCCCCAGGGCAACGGGCAGGGCAGCTCCGGCAGTTTCTGAGCTCTGGCCAGCGGCGGTGGACATCACGGATGGCCTTTCTCTTCGCGGGATTTCTTAAGTATAGGGCGCGGCACACTTCGGGCGGCCGGCTATGCACGTCCGGCCCGTGTGGACCCGCACCCTGAGCGCACCCGTGCCATAATAGGCGCTAGTACAGATGGCGGCGAAACAGCAAGCGGCTTCGCCACGGAAAGGATATGCCCGATGCGCCTCGATATCATGCTGCCCTTCTGGGGTAACCCGGACTACCTCTTCCAAACCGTGGAATCGGTCCTGGCCCAGGATAGCGATGAGTGGAAGCTCACCGTGGTGGATGATTGCTATCCCGATGAGAGCGTGCCCGAGTATTTCGCCAACCTTCATGATGAGCGCGTCACCTATATTCGTAATGAAACGAATCGGGGCATTACCGAAAACTACGAGACCTGCCTCAAGCTGGCCACCGCGGAATACATGATGTTCATGGGCTGCGATGACCTGATGGAACCGAATTTCGTTTCGACCATCCAGGCCGCTATTGCCGCTCACCCCACCATCGATATTATTCAGCCCGGCGTGCGCCCCATTGACGCGCAGGGCACGGTTATTTCGCCGCTCGGGGATCGCATCA
Source organism: Actinotignum schaalii (assembly GCF_028864145.1). Classification (GTDB taxonomy): domain Bacteria; phylum Actinomycetota; class Actinomycetes; order Actinomycetales; family Actinomycetaceae; genus Actinotignum; species Actinotignum schaalii_B. Next base: position 82,417 of record NZ_JARBHJ010000001.1, read on the forward strand.
AAACTTCCCTGCGCAAGCGCTCCACCCGGATGGGCAATGTTATTTCCGGGGAGGGAGCGGCGGCGGTCCTTCTCACCGGGGACTGGCTCTACTGGCCCTCCCTGGTTTTCCGCACCGAGACGATTCGCGCCACCCCCTTCCGCGCTGGTTTCCCCCTGATCCAGGATCTCGCCATTGTCGTCGATATGCTGGCTGCCGGTGCCTCTCTGCTCGTGGAACCTACGGTCTGCTTCCGCTACCGCCGCCACGATTCTTCCGCTTCTGCTTCCAAGCTTCTGGACGGTACCCGCTTCGCTGGGGAGCGGCGCTATTTCGCGCTCGCGGCCGCGGAGATGAAAAAGCGCGGTTGGAGGAAGGCCCAGCGGGCAGCCCACGTGCACGCCACCTCGCGCCTCTACGCTGCTACCTTGCTGCCGCGGGCCCTCAAGGAGCGCAGCTCCACCGGGGTGCGTACGCTGCTGCGTCACCTGCTGGGCAGGTAGGCCCCGGCGTCGTCGTTTTTTACGACGACGCACGCCCCGCAGCGCGCCTCTTCGCACGCCCTAGCGCGCCGGCGCGCGCAACTCTCCGAAGGGATTTTTCTTACCGCGCGAGGCTCGCATGGCGGGTCGTTCCACCAGGAACCAGGAGAATGCCGCGCCCAATGCGGTAAGCACAAAAAGAACAGCGCAGAAAACGAGGTAGGGGGCCGCGTCCGCAAGGCCGAGGCGGGTGAGGAGCTGGGTGAGCGGGAATCCCCAGATGTAGATGCCGTAGCTGAAATCGTGGACCTGGAAGAGACGCGGGGAGGGAAGCGTCTGCCCGATCCACAGCAGCACGTAAGTGAGAAGTGGCGCGGAAATCTGCGGCCCGGAATGCGGGGCCACCACCATGATGGCGACGGCCGCAACAGCGGCGCCCAGGGCTCCCCAGGTGGTCAGGCTCAGGCGGTCTTTGGCCAAGAAGAGGAGTGAGCCACCGAAGAAGAAGGGGAGCAGGCGTGAAAGCTGGTCAAGTGTGCCGTTCATCGTGCCCAGGTACACCGTGGCGGTGGGGAGGAAGACCCGCAGCGCGCAGGTGCCCAGGAAAATTGCGGCGGTGGGCCAGATGTGCCGCTTGAAGAAGGGGATGGTGAGCAGCGCGCCCACAATGAGATAGCACACGAACTCGTAGTAGAGCGACCACAGCGAGCCGTTCCAGGCGATGGGGTAGGGAACATTGTGGAGGGTATCCGCGATGCCCCACTGGTTCATGTAGAGGAAGAAATTGCCCAGGATATAGCTGATGGGAGTGGGACCGGTGGTGAGATAGCCGTCCAGGGTACCGTGGTCGAGCAGATAGACGAAGGGCGCGAGGAGGAAAGCGGTTACCACATTGATGAATAGGAACGCCGGGAAAATGCGCACCACGCGATTCTTGAGGTAGCGCCCCACATCCGAACGCAGCCGGGCCGCGGTAATGAGATACCCGGAAATCATGAAGAAACCGAAAACAGCCCAGGCGCCTACCGATTCACCGGGCGTGATTTCGAATTCCCCGACGAGCTGGGTCACCGGCCCCACGTGGTGGAAAAGTACCATGAGCGCAAAAACCAGCCGAATCAAATTCAGCGAGTTATTGCGGGGGTCAAGCCAGGTGCGCATACGTTCCTTCGTGTGGTCCCAGCACGGTGGGGGCGACGACGCCGTTACCGGGTCGTCGCCGCACACCGCGCTATCGTTTCAGGTTTAGAGATACTGGGTCTGGGTGTTAATCCAGGAAGCAAGGCGTGCGAAGCCTTCTTCCACGTCTACCTCGGCTTCGAAACCGAGGAGCTCGCGGGCCGGCTGCGGATCCGCCCAGGCGTGGCGCACATCCCCGTGGCGCCACTGGCCGGTGATCTTCGGTTCGGGAGCCCCGTAAATCTTCGCGATAATTTGGGCGGCTTCGAGGATGGTGGTGTAGTGGCCCGCTCCGATATCCACGGAAACGGCGGGGCACTTCTCAATTTCGATCATTTTAATGAGGGCGCGGGCCACATCATCAATAATGATGAAATCGCGGCGGATGAGGCCGTCCTCATACACGGAAATCTGTTGCTTATTGTAGGCAACGCGGCAGAAGAGGGACATGATCCCGGTGTAGGGATTGGAGGGCGTTTGGCCGGGGCCGTACACGTTTTGCAGGCGTACAATCCCGATCTCGCAGCCGAAAGCATCGCCCCACATGCGCAGGAGCTGTTCCTGGGCGATCTTGGTCACCGCGTACACCGAAGAAGGATGGGGCTCCACCAGGCTGGCATTCATGGCCACCGGCTCCGCCTCCGGGAAATCCCATTCTTCTTTTTCAAACATGGCCACCGTGCGCGAACCGGGGTAGAACAGCTCACCGGCGTGTTCCCCGGAGGTGTGCCGCCAGGCACCCTCACCGTAGACCGCGCGCGAAGAGGCGAGGACGATGCGCTGCGGGATCACCTGGTGGCGCGCAAAAGCATCGAGCATCGTGGTGGTGCCCACCACGTTCACGGAGGCGTGCCGGGTGGATTCGGTCAGGGACTGCCCGGTTCCGGTTTCTGCCGCCAAATGGACAACGACATCCGGGGTGAAGCGCTCCAGCAGGGCATCCCAGGCGGCCGGATCGGTCACATCGGCTTCGTAGAGCTCCACGCGCTTATCGAAGCCGGCCGTGGGCTGATGATCCGGGTGGATCTGCGGATGCAGGTTATCGAAAGCGATAACCTGGTCGTGATGGTCGGCAAGGTACGTTGACATCGCCGCTCCGATAAAACCGGCACCACCGGTGACAAGAATGCGCATGGAAGTCCTTCCTTTATTTGATGCACATGAAGTTTACGCCTCAGGTAGGGGCGTCGCGCGTTCCGCGCGTAGCAAAGCTATTTCTTCAGCCAAACGCCGCCGGTCTTCTTCCAACCGGGAGACTGCGGTAGAGAGCTGGATCGTTACCATGAGCAGCACCACGCACGCGATCACCAAAATCATATTGGAGGCGCGTTTGAAACCGAGGGCTTGGGAAACGAGGAAAACAACCTGGGGCCAGATTGAAATAACGAGCAGGCCGATACCGATAAGGAACCAGATATACACGTAGGTTTGTTTCATCCGCCGGGAGCGCAGCAAGATAAACAGATATATAAGGAAGAGGATGCTCGCGGCGATGGGCAAGAGGCGGTACAGCACGTTATTGCCTTCCTTCGGTTCCGTCGAGATCTTTTTGGCCGGGGCGGGTGGAAGCTACCGCCATGGCGATAATACCGCGCAGCAACAGACGTGCGGCTTTGAGCGGGTTATGGGAGGGAGTGCCACCCTGCCGTTCGCGCATCTCCACCCCTACCTGGGTGACGCGCAGCCCAGCTTTGCTGGCGATAATAAGCGCTTCGATGGTATCGCCCAGGTATTCAGCCGGGAGCTCATCAGCGAGGACCCCGATGGCCCTCCGGTTCGTTAGCTTGAAACCCGAGGTGGTATCCGTGAGCCGGGTGTGATGCACGCGGGAGAGTACCTTGGAAAGAAATCGCATAGCCCAGGCGCGCGGGCCGCGCACCCGATAGGAGCCCCGCTCGGCAAAACGCGCCCCGATCACAATATCGGCACCGGTCTCATCCATGCGGGCCGCCAGGCGAGCAATATCTTCGGGGCGGTGCTGGCCATCGGCATCTACCTGCACAGCGCGGTCAAATCCGTGCCGCCAGGCGTACAGGTAGCCGGTGCGCATAGCCCCGCCCACCCCGAGGTTAATGGGCAAATTGAGGACAGTAGCCCCGCCGGCCGCGGCCACCTGCGCGGTGGCATCCCGGGAGCAATCGTTAATGACCACGAGGGATGCGTGCGGAACTGCCTGGCGTAATTCGGTGAGAACCGCCGGCAGTGCCTCTTCTTCATTCCAGGCCGGAATGAGGACGACGAGACGTGGGTGTCTGTCTTGCTCAGAAGTCATTCTTTGATTTTAGGCCATTTAAGCCCGAGCTTGAACGAACGCTCGTGCTGTGTGCCCTATATGAGGGGCGGTCGTTCGCGATAAGATAACGCGGCAAGTGAAACGTTGTCCATCTCAAGGAAATCCATGGTTGCAGCCACACACGCGGATGCTCGGGCACCTCGGGCCGAGTCGTCTCCGCAACACTCTCAGCATCGGGCGGCTCTCTTGTCGCGGTTCCGTAGAATCAGCGCCGGGCGCCCCTGGGTCGTGTGGTTAGCCGTCCTAGTGTTCTTCGGAATTCTGGGCGGGGCGCTCAACCTTCACTTCATCACGACCAATCCGCACCTGTCTCCCTTCGATGAATACGTGTACCTCGACGCGGTAGATAAGGCCGGGCGCGGGATCGTGGTACGTGACGGGATGACCACGGACTCTTATGCCCGTGAGGTGCTGGCCTGCCTCGGTTTCGGTTCCAATCCGGTCAGCTCGGCAACCATCGGGGTGTGCGGGGGAGATTTCCCGGATGAGAAGCTTCCCTTCGCGGGTTATACCACCGCCGGGGTGCATTCGCCGGTCTATTACTTCCTGACCGCCTGGCTAGCCAAGCCCTTCACCATGCTGGGAATGGGCTTGCTGGGTAGCGCTCGCCTCACCAGCGTGCTCTGGTTGGTGGTGGGTATGACGGTGCTGGCGTGGGGGATGCGCCGTGTTGGTGCCACCTGGGCGATGGCGCTCACGGTGCCGCTCCTTATCACGTCCATGCCCACGTTCCGCACCACGAATTGCTATATCACCCCGGACGCGCTCAACCTCCTTGTTGGCACCCTTATTATCTTCGGGAGTATTTTCTACGCGCGCCGGCAGTGGTCAATCGGCTGGCTCATCCTCATCTCCGCGGTGGCCTGCGTGGTGAAAATGCAAAATATTTTCGCGGTGGTGGCAGCCCTCATTTTCCTGGTGTGGTACCGGATACGGCCCGGCCACGGCTGGGGTAAGAAAGCCGCTGCTGATCCCGCTAAGCTGCCGCGCTGGTGGGAAATTGGTGCCCTCGGGTTGGTCTCCGCGATAGCAGGCGGTGCCTGGCTGGTTATTCGCACGTTCATTCCGGTGGCACGCCCGGATATTGTGGTGGATCCTACCGGGGCGCTTGATCTTCGTCAGTTGCCCTATATGACCGATGATGCGCTTCAAATTATTTTCGCTGGCATTGGCGGGACTTCCGAGCAATATCCGAAATCACCCTTCGCGAGTGTGGTGCTCTGGCTGGGAATTACCGCCATTGTAAGCGTGGCCTGGATCCTGGAACGTCACTCCACTTTGGCGCAGCGTTTCTGCCAGGCAGCCGCGGTTTCTTTCCTCGGCATCGCTCCGGCGGTGGTGCTCGGGTTCAATATTCTTTCCGGCTCACTCACCTTTATGCAGCACCGCTACGGGATGGTTCTTATCCCGCTCTTCTGCGCCGCTGCCGCCTGGATCAAGCTGCGCCACTCCGTGACCTGGGGTTTGGCGCTCCTCACCGCCTGCGTATATGGATACGCCCTCATTATTCCCTCGGCAACGTAGCACATTGCCGCAACGCAGCAGCTGATCATGCCGGCGGCATGAGGGATGCCCGCGGAACGCACCGAGCGATCCGCGGGCATCTGTGCACCTTCCTCAGACGCACGAGGGGCGACTAGGTGGACTAGGTGAACTAGATGTACTTGCGCAGCCGGGACTTCACCTTCGAGGCCAGCACCTTCGGGCCGCCGGTACGCAGGTAATCCACCACGAGTTTGAGATCACGCATCGGGTTGAAACCGGGGTCGATAAAGCCGAGCATGGTTCCCGGCACATCGTCCCCGGCGCGGAAAGCCACATCCGCAGCCCGGCGTGGATGCCGGCAGAACTCCAGCAGCGGAGCCAGCGCCCGATCCCAGTGGAACTGCTGGGCGAAACCGGCAATATTCGCACGCGCGCGAGCCGCTGCGGCGTCGTCGTACAGCAGTGTTTCGAGCGCGGCGGCGAGGGCCTCCACGTCGCGCGGGGGTACCGAGATGCCGATGCCTTCGCTATCGAGGGCATTCCCGAAAGAATCCCCGCTGGTCGCCACGATCGGCAGCCCGGCCCACAGGTAGTCGAGGATACGGGTACGGAAAGAGAATTGGGTTTCCACGTGCTCGAAATGGGTGGAGACTCCCACGTTCGCATCAAGCAGGTAGTTCTGGCGCTCGTGGTAGGGAACCCAATCGTGGTTGAAGAACACGTGCCGGTTCGTCAGGCCCAGCTCATCGGCCAGGGCCACCGCTTCGGAAGCGACCCGCATGGCCGGTACCCCCGGATTCGGGTGTTTCATCCCCAGGAAGTAGAGGCGCACGTCGCTATGGGTGCGGGAAAGTTGCGCCACCGCGCGAATGAGGGAGAGCGGGTCGAACCAGTTATAGACCCCGCCGCCCCAGAGAATCACCTTGTCATCCATACCGATGCCGGGAACCTTCCCGCGGATGGCGTGCTCGGTTTGCCGGGGGGCTTCTTCGCCCAGACCGAAAGGCGCAATATCGATAAGGCTGCGCACATCCGCGTTGTCGGGAAGGACATTGCGGTTGATGCGGCCCATACTCGCCAGCTGCCCCAGCCAGAAATTGCGCTGTTTATCCGAGGCGCACAGGAATTTATCGGCGCGAGCCAGCTGCCGGTTGAGCACGCCGGTCACCCCGGTGATGGAACGTTCGCGGCCCTCCGGCCCCTGGTCGCGGGCCTGTTCGAGCTGCTCGAGGTGCATGGGATCGTAAATATCGGCCACGATGATCTTTTCCGAGCTCATGAGCCACGGGGCGCTTTCCAGCAGGAACCCCTGGAAAATAATGACGTCCGCCCAGTCGGTGCAGGCGCGCAGGGTATCGGTATCGCCATTGTGGATCTCGAAAGCCTGGGGTACCACCTTCCCTACGCCGGCTGTGGAGCACAGCCGTACCGGGTGTTCGAGCGCCAGGCGGGTACACATTTCCCAGGCGCGGATAGCCGGCCCGGCCATTTTCTCCCCGATGGGTTCGCCAGTCACCACCAGCACCTTCGCCTGCCCGGAGAAACGCTTGGCAATCCCGAAGAAACGCGCTAGCGCCTCGTGGAGGTCCAGGTAGCGGGGGAGCGGGTAGGCCGGCTCCATAGCATTACGCATGAGAGTGATGATTTCCGCGTCTGACTTTTTACGCCCGGCCTGGATTTCCCGGCGCGATTCGACCAGAGAAGGCAGAATATCGCGGAAATACGACACCGCGTAGGGCGAGGTGGCCGCCATCTTCGTGATGGTGCCCTCCGCGGCGCGGTAAGAATCCGGGCCGCGGCGCGCCTCCACCTCACTGCGTTCGGCGCTGCGTTCGAGTGCAAAAGCGAGGGCCGGGGCGAAAACCGTGCGCAGCAGATCATCCCCGAGATTCTTATACAAGCAGGCCAGCGCATTGCGTTCCAGGAAATACGTTTCGCGGAAATTCCCAAACTTTTTCATGGTGACGTGGTGGCGGTGGTAGGCCACCGACTCGGGCACATAACGCACATCGTATCCGGCCAGATTGGCACGCCACCCGAAATCAGCATCCTCGTAGAACATGAAGTAACGGTCATCGAAACCGCCCAGTTCCTCGAAAACGTGGCGCGGCACAAACATGGCGGCCCCGGTGGGGAAGAGCACATTCTTCGGGGTATCCCAGGCGCCGGTATCCTCGCGTTCCGCCTCGCGCTTGTAGCCCATGCCGAACCACGTCATCGAGGAATCCACGAAATCGATCTTGTCACCCTCCCAGGTGAGCACCTTCGATGCCACGCACCCGACCTTCGGATCCGCCTCGATGGCCTCCACCGCGGCGCGAATCCACTTCTTACCGGGCCGGGCATCATTATTGAGGAAGGCCACGATCTCCCCGCGCGAATGCTCCACCCCAAAGTTACAGCCCCCGGTAAAGCCCAGGTTGGCACCCGATTGCAGGACCTGGCAGTCGGGCAACTGCGCGCGCAGGCGCTCGAAAGAACCATCCCCGGAATTATTATCGACGACGACGATCTCCAGATCCTGCGCGGGCCAGTCACATTCACGCAGGTAGCGCGCGGCGGCAATCGTATCCTCCGCCCCGCGGAAATTGACAAGAATAACGGAAACAGAGGTCACTTGCGTTCTCCCTTGAGAGTGGTTGCCAGGCCGCGCAGCACGCGGCGCAGATGGGGATGCTTGCGGGCGCCGGACTTACCGGGCTCCTCGTAGAGCTGGGTGGTGCCCACCCGTTCATAGGCGTGAATCGGGGAGCGCAGTGCGGCGAGGGCCGCCGCAATACCGCCGTTTTCTTGGGCGACGAGGCTGGTGAGAGAGTGATCGTCGTCGTACGTATTTTGATCGAGGCGATAGTTCCCGGACAGGGCCCCGAGCACAAAATCACGCTGGGCGGTATCCGCGGTGATCAAGCGGTCCGCAATACTGAGCGTTTCGTTGAGAACGCTGGCGTTCGCCCCCAGGCTCTCCGTGCCGGTCACCCCCACCCAATCGGTGCGGACCATCGCCGTGAGGTTCGCGGTGGTGACATCAGCGATGATCACCCCGTGGTTCCCGCTCCACGGGACGGCACGGGCCGGCAGGTTGAGAATATAGGTCACCGCAATTGTGGCGACGGCGCTGCCAATATCGCGGCGGGCCGGTTGGAACGGTGCGGTGGGGTCGACACTCCGCTCGCTCAGCTCTCTGCTTTCCGGATCCCACAGGTAAAGCGGCTCGGGAATTTCAGCGGCGATCCGGGCGAAACGGGCACGGGCCGCGGTATCGGAACCGGCCACCGCGAAAGCGATGCTCGGCTCATGATCGCGGCGCACATCCGCGAAAGCCATGTCCAGGAACTCCCGTTCGGAGGCGGGGATGCCGGCGCTGGCCCACACCAGGTCAAGGAAATCAGCCACATGGGGCAGGCGGCGGTCCGGGATACGGGCAGCGCCAAGAGCCGCTTCATTGCGGCTTTCCAAGCCGGCTAGGGAGGCAGCCCAGTCCCGCACCACCTGGGCCCCGCCGAAAGTGGTGGAGGGGATCTGGAGCGTTGGTACGTCGTCGTTCCCGGGGCGGCGGGCAAGATCGAGGGCCGCGGTATCTACCCCGGAGCTGCGGATCGGGTGATCGATGAGTGCGAGGAAAAGCGGGGCGAGGAATTCCAGCTGGTAGGCCGGAGAAAGATTCTTCGTGAGGATACGCAGGTAGTCCACGGTATCCAGATCGGGGATGCCGGCTTCGAGGAGCGGGGTAGCACGCTGCTCACCGGGCACCCCGGCGGCGCTCAGGCGCCACTGGGCATCCACGGCCAGGGCCGGAAGCGTAAAAGCGGTATCGAGGCCGCCGCACAGGTGCAGCGCCCGCGAATCGAAGGTGTAGACCGGGGCGGGAACCGCGAGGACACCGCGGGACTCGGATGCGTTCGGCTCTTCGGAACGCGGGGCACCCCACGCGGTATTGCGCCCCGGGGTGGCAAGGAGCTGCGCGAGAGCTGTTTTCGTCACAGCACCGGGATCGGTCACCACCGCGGTCACCGTTTCCCCTGCTGTGAGATCCGCGCGCGGGGCGGGCTGGCCCGCAATGAGCTCCGCAACACGGTAGGGGAGGGCGCGCGCTAAAGCCGGCCCGGCTCCGGCGGGAACAAGAACACAAACACTCATGACTGCCTATCATCCTCCGCGGGGCGGCAAGCGCGGCTCACGTAGCCGCGGCGGCTCGCGGGTGAAACTTACTTTCTCTATCGTACAAGGCGACGCGAGCTAGCGCTGACATCACGCCGCAGGGCCTGCTACCGGAGGAGTGCGCGCTTCGGCGCGCGGCCCGGTGCGTGGCGCGGCACGTGTGCTGGTACGCGGCCCGGCGCGCGGAGCGGCCCGCAGCTGGGTAATATGAGACAGATAGGTGCATGCGCGCGGCTAGCCCGGGTGGGTAGTGAGAAGCGCGAATGCCGGTAGGAAAGGTCGGGTATGGCAACAGGGCGCGAACGCGAGGTGGGTCCCGAGGCGCAGGCACGCTTCGAAAAACTCGCCGGCCAGGATCTCACGCGCGTGGCTATTGACACCGGGTTCTTTAGCGGGTGGCGGGCTTCCATCCGCGATATTCTCGCGCATCGCCACCTTCTCGGCCTGCTCACCCGGCGGGAGCTCAAGGCACGCTACAAGGATTCGGTGCTCGGCTACGTGTGGACCCTGGTACGCCCACTTATCAACCTGCTCATCTACTACTTCGCCATCGGCAAGGTATTGGGCGCCGAACGTGCCATCCCCGATTTCGCCATCTATGTTTTCGCCGGGCTCACCGCCTGGGGGCTTTTTTCCCAGATCGTGGCGGCCTCCACCGGTGCGATCGTGAGTAATTCCGGGATCGTCAAAAAGGTGTATCTCCCGCGCGAAATCTTCCCGCTCTCCGCGGCCGGTGCCGCCTTCGTGGACTTCCTCTCTCAGCTGGCCATTTTGGTGTGCGGGGCCCTTATTATCCGCGGGGTGCCGTGGGGGAGTACCCTCATCTACTTCCCGATCTCCCTGGCCGTGGTGGTGGTGTGGGCGGTGGCCTTCGGGCTTTTCCTCTCCGCCGCGAATGTTTACCTGCGGGATGTGCAATACCTCGTGGAAGTTATTCTCCTCATCGGTTTCTGGCTGACCCCTTCGGTGTACTCCTTCGCGATGATTGCCGGAGCAGCCCCCGGTTGGATGATCAACCTCTATCTCCTCAACCCCACCTCGGTGGCGGTTATGGGCTTCCAGCATTCCTTCTGGGCGGCCGGGCAGGGCGCTCTGCTGCCCTCCCATCTCCTCAGCCGCCTGGGAATCTTCCTTATTATTGGGCTGGTGCTGCTCTGGCTCGCACAGCGCTACTTCGCCCGCATGCAACGTAATTTCGCGCAGGAACTCTAAAAGAAAGGCGAGGCAAGGATTCTCATGTCACGTCCCGACGTCATTCAAGTTGATGGAGTTTCGAAGAAATTTATCGTCCACAAAGATAAATCCCTCAAGGAACGCCTGGTTAACGCCGCACGTTCACGCACCCACGCGGAAGAATACTGGGCGCTCAAGAATGTCTCCTTCAGCGTGGCTGCCGGAGAATCGGTGGGCCTGGTGGGTGCGAACGGTTCGGGTAAATCCACCCTTCTCAAAGTGATCGGCGGGATCCTCACTCCCGATGCCGGGCAGGTGCGCACCCGGGGGCGCATGGCGGCGCTCCTAGAACTGGGTGCCGGTTTCCACCCCGACCTGACCGGTATGGAAAATATTTATCTCAACGCTTCTATCCTGGGGCTTTCTGAAGCGGAGATCGATGCCCAGCTCGATTCGATTATTGAGTTTTCGGGGATCCGGGATTTCATCCACACCCAGGTGAAGTTCTATTCCTCGGGGATGTACGTGCGCTTGGCTTTTGCGGTGGCGGTGCATTCGGATCCCGATATCCTCCTCGTGGACGAAGTGCTCGCGGTGGGCGATGAGCCTTTCCAGAAGAAGTGCATGGAGAAGATTCGCCAATTCCAGCGCGAGGGGCGCTCCATTATTCTGGTTTCACATTCCGCGGCGCAGGTCATCGAGGTGTGTGATCGCGCCGTCGTTCTGGATAAAGGCGCCATGGTCATGGTGGGGGACGTGCGCGACGCGATGTCTCGCCTCCACCAGGGCTACCAGGCCCAAATGCTGGCTGAACTGGCCGCGAAGAACGGCGGGGTGCTCACCGCGGTGGATACCCACCCGTGCAGTATTGAGAACGCCGCGATTGTGGACGGGGTGCGCACCTCCGATGATGGGCTCTTCGTGCATATTAGCGGTGACACCATGCGCATCGCCTTTGATCTGGTGGCCCATGAGCCTTTGCATGATTATGGCGTGGTGGTGGAAATCGCCACGATGAACGAGGGCACCCCGGTTTTCGGGATGTCGAGCCGCCGCCTCCAACTTCCCCTGCCACCCATCACGGACCGGGAAACTATCATGGTTGTTCTTCCCGACCTGCCGATTGGGGAGGGCGATTACATTGTTAATCTTGCGATTCTCAACAGTGCGGATATTGAAATCGAGCGGCGTAATAGCGTTGCGCTCTTCACCACCAAATCCGATGGCATGACCACGGGATTCGTCAAAACCTTCCCCGAAGTCTATGTTCATAATGTTAAGATCGAGGCGGGGAGCGCAACGAGCCACTAACCGCGTTCGCGGCCACCACGCTCCCGCGAACAGAGGGGAACCACGTGCCAGTTATCGATGCCCAAGCGCGCAGCGCTCCGCTGCGGTGGCGCACCCGTGGCTTCGCGGGCCTGGGCGCTCTCCTCTATTCCCTCGCCCTGTCGTTTATCTACGGTGTGAACGCGTGGGCCATCGGCCCGGTGCACGCCTGGGTGGCCGACCTTGGGCGCCTGCAATGCGGAACTGAGTTTCCGCGCCTGTACCTGCAAGAAGGGCGCTGCCCCACCATCGGTTTTCCGGAAGGGACAGCCACGGTCAACGGCGGTATTTTTAGCCGCGCGGCCACCTTCTTTTCATTAATATTTCCCGGCGACGCCGCCGCAACGCTCTCTGCGTGGTACCTCATCTGGATCGTCCTGGCACTGGTGGGCGCCTACGGGCTGTTCTTCTGGCTCACGGCGCACCGCCTGATCGCGGCACTGGCTGCCGCGGTATGGATGATCAACCCGTCCCTTATCGGAATGGGGAATTTTGGTACCACCTTCTGGGGCGCTCTCCTTCTACCCGCCACCATCTACGTGGGCACGGTGCTGCTGCGTTTCTGGCTGCAGCCGCCCTGGTGGCGCCGGCTTCTTGCCGGAGCCGGTTGGTGCGGGGTTCTTACCTGGGCTGTTTTCCTTGATGGTTATTCTTTCGTCATGCTCGGCTTCACCGCTGGGGTGGTGGTTATTGTGCTACCGCTGCTGCGCGGGCGTAGCGGTCTGCGGGATGCCGGTCTGGGCTTTGTCTATATGTCGGTTGCCAGCGCAGTTGCGCTAGTGGTCTATTACCGCAGCGCCGGTGGTGCCCTGGCCGGCATGGGTACCAGCGAAGATTTCTTCCGCTCCATGGGAGTGGATGTAGCTACCACGATTATCCCCACCTCGAGCGTATGGTGGGCCGACCTCCTCGGAATTGGGCTGGATGCGGATGTGCTGTGGGGAGACGGCACCAACGTCCGCTGGAATTACATCGGTATCGCGGCCTTGGTGCTGCTCGTTTGTGTGCTGGTCTGGGCGCGCGGGCCACGCCGCTACGTGCTGCTCTGGGCTTGCGTGGCGCTGGTGGCCTTTGTTATCGCCCTGGGGCCCTCGCTGAAATGGTGGGAGATCCGCGGTCCGCTGACCCCGCCGATCCAGGTGAGCGACTACCTGATGCCCCGCTCGGAGGCCGTGTGGACTTTCCCGTGGGCACCGCTGTATGAGGAGCTCCCGGGGCTCGATCTCATGCGGGCGATCTACCGCTGGATGCTGGTGGTCCGCCTGGCTCTTCTCGCGGCGCTCGCGAGCGGTATCAGCGCATTGGTGCGCAGCGAAGCGCGCGGCAGCTGGAGGCGGGTAGCCTGCGGAGTTTTAGCCACGCTGGCTGTGGTGGGCTCCGCCCCGAACTTCGCCGGCCTAGCGGTAGGGGCCAGCTACCGTGCCACCCATCTTGAGGCACTTATCGGTGAGATTCCGGAAAAACTTGATGCGGCTCTGCCGGACGATGCCGTGGTGGCTTTCAGTTCCCCGGTATCAGGCGGTAATGATTTCCTAGCCGGGGTGCTCGCGAGCGAGTCTGACCTGGTCCTCTACAACACCTTCGGAGATAAAGATGTGGCCCGGGCCCGCGAAAACTGGACCCCGGAAATGCAGGATGTCATCGGTTCGCACGTGAACTTTGGGCATTCGGTGTGGCAGGTGCTCTACACCGGGCAGGTGCAAGCGGTTATCATCCCGAATTTTGATTTACGGTGGGGAATTGAACAGGGGTCCACGGATACTTTTGCCGCGGAGGCGCAAGCGTTGCGTGAACAAATTGCGTCCGATCCGCGCCTGCGGGTGGAACCCCATAAGGATTTCACCATCGTGACGCTCGCGGAATAGCGCATTGGCGTACTAGCAGGCAAGTGCGCCAATGCGCCAGCGCATGATCGGCGTGCGCGTTACCCGGATGAGCGGCAACGCGCACGCTTCGCCCCCGATGCCCTCGGTGCTCAGACGCGCGTAATCCCCGCGAAATCAAAGGCGGCCGCGAGATCCTGGTGGAGGCGCGGCACGCCCATAATCTCCTGAATATGGCGCTCACCCGCGGTAGCGAGGCGCTCCCACAACTCATCATCACGCATGCCGTCCACGATGGCCCGGGCGAATTCCTCCGGGCTATTGGCGATCAGCGCGGTGTGGCGGTCCTCCAAGCCCATACCCTCTGCGCCGATATCGGTGGTCACAATAGGCACGCCCCAGGAGAGAGATTCTCCGACCTTGCCCTTCACGCCAGCACCGTAGCGTAGCGGCGCGATGGAGAGCCGGGCCGGATTATAAACATCGGCTAAATCAGCGGCGTAGCCGCGTAGCTTCACACCGTTCCCCTCAAAAACGCGCAGGGATTCCGGCGGGTTCTTCCCGTACACATTGACCTCGACATCACCGAGCTCTTTACGCACCAGCGGGTGCACCTCGGTGAAATACCATTTCAGGCCATCCGCGTTCGGGGGATGGGCGAAGGAGCCAATAAAACTGATGCTGCGCCGGCCCGTCAAACCGGCGGGGTGCTCTACCGGGACGTGCACATTCCCCACTACAAAGACCGGAAGTTCGGGGTGGTCCGCATGCAGCATCTTGGCCTCTGCGGAGGACACAACCAGGGTGGCGGTGCTCGCTCGCATAACCCCGAGCTCCAATTCCTTAGTTTGATGCGCGGCGGTGATAAGAGCAGCGTCATCGGCAAGTTTCGCTTCGCGTAATTCGCGGGTACCGTGCAGATCCACCGTGTCAAAAATAACGGGGACACCCGGAAGTGCGTGGGTAATGGGGAAGAGGCTTGCGGCGGCTACCCCGACTCGGGAGAGTATCACCCCGCGCACATTCCCGCGCAGCAGGATGGTGAGGGCTTGCCCGCTAATATTCGCGCGGCCCATATCGTTATATGTATCGTAGACAACCTGGATCCCGTACGCGGTCAAATTGCCGACATAGGGTTCGTGGCGGGTTTTGTTTTGCGGAATGAAGATGGGTTGGTATCCGAGCCGGAGCAGTTCCAGCAAAATCTGTTCCATTCGCACCGAACCCGAGTCCAGATCCGGGGTGATAACAGCGCCGTCGCATACAATAACAACATTTTTCGTATGAACGGCTCTTTCGATCTCAAAATCGGGATCCTCTTCTGGACTTAACGGCTGCGCGGCCAGCTCAGCCGCCCATTTTTGCCGGAACTTGTCCCGATTGATGACCTGGTAACGTTTCGTTCCAGACGAGGTTTCGGTCCCGTTCGATACGCCTTCGTGGTGAATAACGAGGGAGCGCGGTTCATAAACGGTGCGGTAGCCCAAGCGCCGTACTTCAAAAGCCAGATCGGTATCTTCGTAGTAGGCGGGAATATAGCGTTCATCAAAGCCGCCCAGTTCATCAAGAATGGACTTGCGTACCGCCAAGCACGCTCCGGAACAGTAATCAACATCCCGGAAATAGGTATAGGAGTGATTTTCGGGATTATCTCCCTTCCCGTAATTCCAGGCGCTACCGTCAGAAAATACCACGCCGCCAGCTTCCTGCAACGTACCATCTGCGTACACCAAGCGCGCTCCCACCAGCCCAATGGTGGGATCCTTCAGGCGTTCCACAATGGGCAGGAGCCAGCCGGGATTCACTTCGGTGTCATTATTGAGATAGATAACAATCTCACCGCGCGCATACTGGAGTCCGGTATTGCAGGCCCGAATAAAACCGCCGTTTTTCGGCATATGAACAACGCGCAAGCCGATAATGCGATCCAGCTTCTTGCCGGTGGAATCCGGGGAACAATCATCTACCGCGATGATTTCATAAGGAATATTCCCTGCCGTTTCCGCCACCGCTTTCAGGCAGGCAAAAGTTTCCTTCCAGTGCCCGTAGACAGGAATAATGATGGACACCAGCGGCCGCTCCGAGCAGGGCACCTGGTAGAGAAGCTTCTGGAGTACCTTGCGCCCGGCAGTTTCCGCTCCCGGAACGCGGCGCAGCGCGGAACGGAGGGCAGTCATGGCCGAGGAAGAAGAAACATTCGTCACGGCGGAATCCTTTGGTTGAAGAGGCGGCATCGGCTGTTCTGTTCTTTGAATTGTACTGTAGCGGCGCGCCGCGGCGCGGGAAGCACGGACCTCGCGGCGCGGGATACTGTTGGGATGCCGGCGCCCTCCCAGCGTGCACCTGCGTATCTCCCCGTGCGAGCCCGCGTAGCTTGTTAGGCTAGGTGCTGGATAATCGCTGATATGGCGGAGAGGGATATGAAACTATTTGTGCAGGTTCCGTGTTTGAACGAGGAAAAAACCTTGCCCCTGGTACTGGAGTCCATTCCCAAGGAAATTCCGGGCATCGATAGCATAGAGATCCTTATTATCGACGACGGATCGACGGACGCGACCGTGGAGGTCGCTAAATCCTACGGGGTCACACACTTTGTACGCCACGCCCGCAACCAGGGCCTGGCACGCTCCTTCCGGGACGGCGTGGAATACGCGCTCGCGAACGGCGCGGATATCGTGGTGAATACCGACGGTGATAACCAGTACCCCCAGGAAGCTATCCCGGAACTGGTGGCCCCCATTGTGGCCGGGCGGGCCGATATTGTGATCGCGGACCGGCAAACCTCCAAAATCGCGCACTTCTCCCGTTTCAAGAAGCTCATGCAGAATGTGGGTTCCCGGGTGGTCAATCGGGCGGCCGGCACCAAACTCCCGGACGCTGCCTCCGGTTTCCGCGCCTACTCCAAGGGCGCGCTCTACCGCCTCAATGTGGTCACCCAATTCTCCTACTGCATGGAGACTATTATTCAGGCCGGTAATAAGCGCTTGCGTATCGACTCCGTACCCATTACCACCAACCCGAAAACTCGCGAATCGCGCCTGTTTTCCAATATTTTCCAGCACATGTTCAAATCGGGAACCGCGATTGTGCGTTCCTACCTCATGTTTAAACCCCATGTGCCCCTCGGCTGGACGGCAGCGATTACCGGGATCCTCGGTGCCATTCCTTTTATCCGCTTCCTCATCTTCTACTTCATGGGGCAGGGCGCAGGCCATATCCAATCTCTTATTTTCGGTTCGGCCATGATCGTGGCTTCGATTATTTCCATCACCATCCTCATCATCGCGGACCTGCTGAAAACCAATCGCGTGCTCCTCGAACAGCAACTGGAGGGCATTAAAGCCCTGCGCTTCGGCCCGCCGCGCCCGCTGGCTGCCACCGCGAGCATCGAGCAAGCCCCCCATGCGCTCGAGGTGCCCGATGAGCTGGAATCCCGCCAGGTGGGCGAGGCGGGGGAGGCCCGCGCGTGAGAATCCTGGGCTTTGGTACCTACAACACCGCGAACCACCCCCGGGTAGGGGTGCTGCTGCGCGGATTGGCTGACCACGGGCATACCGTGCGTGAACTCAACTACCCCCTCGATACCGGCACCGCCGGGCGGGTAGCTGCGCTCGCCAGCGCCCGCGGGGCACTTTCTTTCGGTGCGGATATTGCCCGGCACTGGTGGCGCCTGGTGCGCGGAGCCCGGCGCTTTCGCGGCCCGCACGCCCCGGACGTTATCGTGGTGGGCTACCTCGGCCACTTTGATGTGCTCCTCGCCCGTCTCCTTTTCCCACGCACCCCCATTGTGCTCGACCACCTTATTTTCGCCTCCACCACCGCCACTGACCGCGGCCTGAACACCGGCATCAAAGACCGCCTGCTGCGCACCCTGGATAGCGCCGCTATTCGCGCCTCCACCATCACGGTCCTGGATACCCCCGCGCACCTGGCACATATGCCCGAAGCCCTGCGCGCTCGCGGCGTTGTTGTTCCCGTGGGCTCGCCGGAAAGCTTCTTCGCGGCCCGCAGCGCGCATCCGGTCCACACCCCACCCCGCGTGGTTTTTTACGGCCTCTTCACGCCGCTGCAGGGCACTGTCACGATTGCGCGTGCCCTGCGCCTCGTCGAGGAACGCGGCGTGGACCTCGAGGTTACCCTCATCGGTACCGGTCAAGATTATGCCGAAGTGCGCGAGATTCTGGCGGGCGAGGGCGCGCACGTCCGGGTGACGTGGCGGGATTGGGTCGACGCCGCCGCGCTGCCGCGCGATATCGCCACCCATGACCTCTGCCTGGGAATCTTCGGAACTTCGGATAAGGCCCAGCGTGTGGTTCCGAATAAGGCCTATCAGGGCATGGCCGCCGGCCTGGCCCTCATCACCTCGGATACCGCCCCGCAACGCGAGATGCTCAAAGAAGCCGCCTGCTACGTTCCCGCGGGGGATGCCAGGGCGCTAGCCGATATGCTCGTCCGCCTTGCCGCGGAGCCGGAAGTTGTTACCGCGGCACGCACCCGCGCCGCCGCGCGCGCGGATCTAGCTTTCCACCCCGCCCAGGTGGTGCGCCCCCTCCTCGCCGCCCTCGACCGAGTCCCGGGCCGGCGCGGCACGAGCCGCAGCAAAGTCCCAGATTTTGGTGCAAATATCCACCAGAGCGGCGAAAAGAGCACCCGGTGAAGAAAATTCTTAGCGTCCTGCAAGCACCTCCCATGCGGGCCGGGTTTATGATCCTCGCGGTCATTGCCGCGATCTGGGCCATCGTGGCCAACCGGGAGGCCGTGGGAGAGGCGCTAGCCGCACTGCCCTGGTGGGTGAGTTTGGCCGGAATCGCGCTATCTCTCCTCTACGTGGCTTGCACGATGGTTTCCTGGCGCTACCTTCTCAATGACGTGGGCCAGCCCGTCCCTGCGCGGGTAGCCCGGCGTATTTTTTATAGCTCCCAAGTGGCGAAATACCTGCCCGGCGGAGTGTGGAATTTCGTGGCGGCCGCGGAAATGGGCGCGGCGCATTCCATCGCCCGGCGGCGCTCCTTCGTGGCGTTGCTCGTCTCCATGGTAGTTTCCATCGTTACCGGCCTGGTGCTCGCGGTCCTCGCGCTGCTCCTCGGCCCGGCCGGCCTCATGGCGGATTACGGCTGGCTTGCCCTGGCCATCCCGGTGGGCGTGGTGGCCCTGATTCCACCGGTTCTCAATAAAATCATTAGCCTGGGCCTAAAAATTCTGCGGCGCGGGCAACTGGAAGCACAGCTGAGTTGGCGCGGCACCGGCCTGGCGGCATTGTGGGCCGCGGCCGGATGGCTCCTCATGGGCGCCCAGCTCTGGCTCATGCTCATATACCAGGGCATGGCCGCCTCGATCCCCACCTTCCTGCTCGCCACCGGCGGTTACGCGCTAGGCTGGACCGTCGGTTTTCTTGTTTTCTTCGTCCCGGCCGGGGTGGGGGTGCGGGAACTGGCTCTTGCCGCAGTACTGTCTACCGCGGTTGGGAGCGGGCCGGTTGTCGTCGTCGTACTACTCTCGCGCGTTTTCACGACTCTCGCGGACGTGAGCCTCGGGCTCCTCGCCGGTTTCGCCGCGCGCCGTGCGGCCCGCCGCTAAAGTCTGCGGATGCAGATACTCGCGCCACGCGGCACGTAGCGCGCTCAGATGCGGGCGGTAGCGGCGCACAACAACGTACGCAACCGCGCAGGAAAGTCCCACGCACAACAGGAGACCCAGGAGCGCGCGGGGCGGCGTCGTCCAGGCGACCGCGAACACCGGGGTACGCAAGCCCACGTAAAAACGCCAGGCCATCCGCACCGTGAAATCAATGGTGGTGACGGCGAAGAGCAGTGCCCCGGCCAGGGAAAGAACCGGAAGGAGGCGGGAGGCACGCGCGGGATCCGTCTGTTTACGCAGGTCGTGATGCTGGAGGAGGGCCGCCGCGCATGTCACCAAGAACGGGAAAACGAAGGGGAACCAATAGCGTCCCTGCCACATAACCAGCGGGATACGATCCGCCACCGCAGTATTGAGGAGCAGGGCGCTGAAGGGGAGAACCACCACCCCGAAAATAACCGCGCGGCGGTGGTGGCGTGCCCCGGCCCGGTAGACCGCGATAAGCAGGCAGGCGAAGAAAATTACGTAGCACAGGGAGACCGGGCTGCTCGGCTCCACGTTTCGCCAGCCCGCGGTACCTATTGTTTCGTGGATGTAATAGGGCATGGTCCCCAGGATTTGTAGACCCATGCGGAAAGCACCCTTATTCGCCACCGGATCGGGTGCTTTCCCGTAGGTGGAGGACAGGTAATTCCATCCGAACCAGGCGAGGCACCCCAGGGCACATAGCGCGAGGAAAATCCAGAATCCGGGGGTGCGCAGGTAGCGCTGTACCGCCACGCGCCCAAAAATAATTGCGAAAAGTAGACACAGCAGTATCGCCCAGTAGGGACCCACCGGGCGCGCGCAAATGAGGGGGATAGCGGCTAGACCCCCGCCGATCCAGCGCCACAGCTCTTCGCGGGCGGGAACGTGGTTGAGGAGGGGGAGGAGGAAACCGGTGAGGGCCAGGGCCGCCCCGATTTCCATCGATTGCGGATTAGAAAAACCGCTGAGGGAATAGAAACCCGGAGCGAGCAGGCCGATGGTGAGATAGGGGAGCGCCGCGCTGCGCAGCCCCGCGTAAAGAGAAGAGAAGCCGAGCGCGGCCAGCCCGGCGAAAAGCCCGGCGGAGAGCACCCGGATACCCCAGAGCACATATTTCCCGGAGGCCAGCAGCAGGGGCCAGTGGGTGAGGTAGTAGTAGAGCGGCGGATAGTTAACCGCCGAGGTGCCCTGGGAGATGAGTTCGTCATTTGTGGTGAAAATACGGGAGCAGAAAGCGGTGGCGGCCGGGTCGTGGCGCCAGCAATCGGGGGCACCGCGCCGCAAAAAAGCGGGGGCATCCACGCGGATACTCTTTTGGGGGATTTGCCCGGTGACCACGGCATAGCCGTAAATTTCGTGCTGGGTTTCATCGGGGCCGCCGTTGAGCGGGGTGAGCAAACTGAGTCCCATCGCATAGATAAAGAAACCCACGAAGGCGAGGAGGAACACTTTTCCGTGCACTACCCGCCGGCGGTCCCGCGAAAAATCGATGGAACGCGCCTCAGCAGCATCGCCGCCCATGATCACCTCGATTAGTCATTGATTTACGTACATCTCATAACAAGTAAGCCCAAGGAATTATATGACGGGCGCGGGAGAATCGGCACATCTGCGCGCGTAGCGCCACGTGAACACCAGGTACGTTCCCGCTACCGTGATGGCGAGCGCGGCGCCGATGAGGGCGTGCGGCGGGGTATCGGTGAGGACCCGCCCCAGTGGCGCCGTGGTGATGCCCGCGTAAAAACGCCAGGCCATCCGCACCGTGATATCAACGGTGGCCAGGAAGAAAAGAGCGGAGGTCGCGCGAGCGAGTGCCCCGCTCACCGTGGAACGACGGCGCCCGGAGGTCGCTATGAGCATCACGCACACCCAGAAGAGCGGGAAGAGGAAGGGGAAGCCGTAGCGGCCCTGCCAGATAGGGAAGGTGGTGCGGCTGAGCACCAGGGTATTCATGAGGACGGCGCTGAGCGGTAGCGATATAAAAGCCAGGGCGATAGACACCCGGTGCCGCGCCTTCCCCCCATGCCACGCGGCCGCCACAACGGCGAAGATGACCACCCAGTAGAGCACCGTGACCGGTACCGAGGTGGTGACCGAGCGCCAGCCGGCCGTTCCGATGGTTTCGTGCATGTAGTAGCGGAAGTTCCCGAGCAGGCGCAAGGTGAGAGCACCCCAGCCGTCGTTGATAACTTCGGTGGGAGTGGGGCCGTAGATTGTGGAGATGCGGGTCCAGGTCAGCCAGCCCAGGCACCCGGCCGCGCAGAGTGCCATAAATATCCCGAAAGCGCGGGTACGAATATAGGTGCGCACCCGCTCGCGCCCTAATACCCCGGCCAGCAGCAGGCACATGGCAATAGCCCAGTACGGACCTACCGGGCGTGCCAGAATGAGCAGGACTGCCGCGCAGCCTCCCGCGATCCACCGCCTCGCCGTTTCCCGCGGGGAAAGGGACTGAACAAGCGGGATGAGGCACCCGGCCATGGCGAGGGCCGCCCCGATTTCCAGACTTTGGGGATTAGAAAAACCCGCGAAGGTGAAAAAAGCCGGGGTGAGGACGGTGAGGGCGATGCAGGCTTCGAGGCGATGGGGTAAGCCGGCCACGAAGGCGGAAACCCCGAAAGCTGCCAGTAACGAAAAGAGCAGCGCGGAACATATTCGCACGGCCCAGAGCGCCGCCGCACCGCTGAGAAAACGCAGGGGCTGGTGGGTGAGGGCGTAGTAGAGGGGCGGGTAATTGACCGCGCTTGTTCCCATTTCCCGCAGGGTGGCATCGGAGCTGAGCGGGGGTGAACACCACGCCGTTTGGGCGCGGGTGGTGCGCCAGCAATCGGGGGCACCCGAACGCAGGTAGCGCGGGGCGAGTACCCGTTCCGATTCGAGCGGGATATTACCCGTGACCACCTGGTACCCGTAAATTTCGTGCACGGGTTCATCCGGGGAGCCCTGCAGCGGGGTGAGCAGGCTCAAGCCTGTGGTGTAGCAGAGAAAAGCGAGAAAAGAAAAAAGGAAAATCCGAGGGGACCACAGGCCGCGGGCGGTGGGAGCGGGCGGGTCGGTCGGAGCGGGCGGGGCAGCCGGAGCAGCCGGAGGAGCGGGGCGGTGCGGACGAGGTGTCATACTGCCGCATCACCGATGCGTCCGCCGCGCCGCCGCCGCGCATCACGTAATCCCTGGCGCATGAGCTGGCGCCGCTCGGCCCCGCGGTCGAGGAGCAGCCCGTTAAAAGCCAGGTATTTCGCCAGCCACCAGGCATAGCGCACCCGCCACTTGCCCGGGAATAGCGAACTGCCAATCACCCGGGCGGTATTGCGCACCAGATAGTAATTGCGGATCGGGGCATGGACGTGGACCGGTTGCGTGCGCCCGGGAAGAAGAACGACGGCGTCACCTAGGGAGTGGTAGAGCCGGGCGGCCGTCACGCACACCAGGCGCCACCCCTGGCTGCGGGCCCGCACGCCCCACTCCAGGTCCACGTGGTCGATAAAGAGGGCGGTGCCCATCCCGCCCACGTCATCGAGCGTCTCCATCCGAATGAGGCAGCCGGAGGCGATAAGGAAAGCAACGTCGAGGACCGGGCGTTCCAGTTCGGCCGCGGTGGCGCGCTTGGGGGCCCACTCGCGGGCAACGTAGACCAATTGGTCCTCCCCTTCGCGTTCTTCGCTGGGGAGGGGGCCGGCGGCACCGATCTGAGGATCACCGGCCAGTACCTCGAGCAGGCGGGCCACCATATCCGAGCCGACCAGGGAATCCTGATCCATGAGCAGTACGAAACGAGCGCCGCGGGCGCGAGCCTGCTCAATGCCGATATTCGTGGCCGCCGCAATCCCGAGATTCTGGGTGAGTGAAATGAACTGGGCATCCACCGCGCGGGCGCTTTCCGCTACGGCTGCCCGGCGCGATTCTTCCGAACCGTTATCAATAACCACCACGTGCCCGACCTGCATGGCCAGCGCGGTGAGACGAGCGGCGCAATTCCCGTCCGGGTTATAGGTGATAACGACCGCGGTGACCTGGTTGGCAAGGGCAGATAGCTCAGCCCGCTTCATAATTTAGCTCCGCAGAGTGCCAAGGAATGCCTGGACATCCTCGTAGCGGGGGAGGAGCCCGCTGCGTTCAGCCTCGTCAAGACCGGGGGCCTCGGTATCCTTCGGGGAGAGCAGCAGCTCGAGCTTTTTGCCCTGCCGATCAGTTTCCGGGAAGACCAACCCCACCTGCGAGCACAGTGGATTCACCCCGTGTTCCCGCCCGGGCGCGTATTGCGCCGAGCACAGGTAGACCACGGTGGAATCATCTTCCAAAGCTACGAAGCAGTGACCCAGGCCCTCCGAAATATAAATGGCTTTCCGGGTGTCATCATCGAGAAGAACGGAATCCCATTTTCCGTAGGTGGGGGATCCCACCCGAATATCGATAACAAAATCGAGAACCGCACCGCGCGGGCACATCACGTACTTTGCCTGGCTGGGCGGCACATCAGCGAAGTGGATACCGCGGACGGTGCCGGCCTTCGACACGGAGGTATTTACCTGGCGCACATCCAAACGATGACCGATTGTCTCTTCAAAAACGGAGGATTTGTAGGCTTCCAAGAAAATACCGCGTTCGTCGGGGAAATGTTTGGTGGTGATTTCCCATGCGCCCGCAATCGCTAATTCCCGAATCTCCATGACGTTATCCTTATGTCGGCTACTCGATGTACGGGAACTACGATACCGTCTCCGCGCCGGTGATGCGGAAGCTAGACTGGAAGAGCTAGCGCCTTTCCTTGGTCCCGGCCTCATTTAGCCGGTGAGGAGGGCAGGCCGCCAGGCGCCCTGTCAATTCCCCGAAGGACCGTATGAGAAGCACCGATACCACCATGAGCTCACGCCGTTTCTTCACGTGCGCGGGCTTCCTCACGGTTCTCTTCCTTCTGTGGCAAATGCTCTGGGCCCTTGGCAGCCCGCCGCTGCGTACCCCGGATGAACCCCATCACCTCAATTCCATTATTCGACTCGAGCAGACGGGGCAGTGGCCCGACCCGGGAACAAGCTGGCTCTACCGCGATATTTTTGAGGCGTCGCGGGCTAGTGGTCTGCTCGTGGAGGGTGCCCCCAGCTACTCCTTGCATTACCGCACTCGCCTGGGGCGAGATGCCTGGATAGGTGCGGATCCGGATTCTTATCCCAGCCAGAAAATTCTCCCGCACGAGCAGCGCAGTTCCCTACGGGCCGAGGGGACAGTTCCGATTTTGGATCAGATGACCCAGCATCCCCCGCTCTATTACGCCGGCGGGGCACTGGTGCTCCGCGCCACCGGGCTGACGGATGCCCCCTGGGATCGCCAGATCCTCACCCTGCGGCTCTATTCCATTGTGCTGACGTCGCCCCTGGTGCCCTGCCTTATTTTCGCGGCCCGGCGCGCCGGTCTCAGCCGACGTGGCGCTCTGCTGGCCTCCGGCACCGTGTACGCAATCCCCATGCTCGCCTTTATCTCCGCTTCGGTTACCAATGACGCGCTCTTCATCGGTGCCGGAGCCCTCACCATGGCAGCGGTGAGCGCGGCCATGTTCGGAGCCGGGCGGTGGCGTACCGTATTCGGGGCGGGGCTTGCCCTGGGGCTCGGCTTGTGGAGCAAGGGGATTTTCATTCCCATGGGCTTGGTGGTCTTTCTCGCCTTCCTTGCCAATCCGCGCGTAGGAACATGGGGGCGGCGCCTGGCCCAGGGACTGAGTGCGGGACTCATCGGTGTTGTGACGGGCGGGTATTGGTGGTTGCGCAATATCCTGCGCTACGGCGTTATCCAACCGGATGGTTTCCAGGCCGAAGCCAAAGCGCCGGGCAGAGACATCGGCTTCTTTGCCGAGCGGGTGACCACGTCCTTTGTGGACTCCTTCTGGTCGGACTTCGGGTGGTTAGATGTCACTTTTGCCCCGCCGCTCCTCATTCTTCTTACTCTTCTCGCACTTATTCTTCTTGTTCGCGCCCTCCGTACCCACCCGGATAAGCTGTGGCGCTTCCTCATCTTCACCTCGAATATTGTGCTGGTCCTAGGAATGCTTATCGTGCAGGCGTATAGCCAGTACCGAGGATTGGGAATTATCGGCGGAGTGCAGGGCCGCTATCTTTTTGCCGGAGTTGTGGGCTTGCTCGTGGTCATCACGATGGGCGCGGCCGGGCACCACTGGGATCCGCCACTGCCCGAAACCGCGAGCCGGCCCCGCTACCGCGAAGAAGCAGGGTGGCGCAGTTTCCTCCTCCCCGCGCTGGTGGCCGGAAGCATGCTCCTCTCCGCGTACGCGATGCTGCTGTGGTTGCGCTCGTGCTACCCGGGGGCTTTCTTGGGCATAGGTGTAGAACGCTGGGCACGTGCGGCTGGACTGCCGGCACCGTTGCTCGTGAGCGTCGCGGCCCTCGGGTATGCCGCGCTCCTGGCGGCCGGGGTAGTGTGTTATCGGCTTACCCGCGCCCAGCTGCTGCCCCAGTTTCGCCCCGTGAGGCCGGCGCATCAGAGTGCCAGCTCATCTCACCCTGCCGCGGCTTCGGTCCAATGAGTACAATTACGCGGGTATAGACAAGGAAAGGACACCCATGCGCTGGATGGTTACCGGAAGTCGGGGAATGCTCGGCCAGGATCTCGTTGCTTTGCTCGCACAGCGCGGGCAGAACGTGCTCGCCGTGGATAAGAGCGAGCTGGATATTACCGATCCGGCCGCGGTAGCGCACCTGGTCGATAAGGTCGACGTCGTCGTTAATGTTGCTGCGCACACAGCCGTAGATAAAGCCGAAAGCGAGGAGGCTGCGGCCTTCACCATCAACGCAACCGGCCCGCAGATCCTGGCCCGGCGCACCGCCCGCATCGGCGCGAAACTGGTGCAGGTGTCCACCGATTATGTATTTTCCGGCGACGCCGTGGACCCTTACGAAGAAAATGACGTCATGAACCCCAAGGGTGCCTACGGGCGCACCAAAGCCGCAGGCGAGTGGGCGGTGCGTGCCGAAACGGACGACTACTACATCGTGCGGACCGCGTGGCTCTACGGCGCGCAGGGTAATTGTTTCCCGAAGACGATGGCACGCCTGGCCTCCGAACGCGATGCGCTGTCCGTCGTGACCGATGAAGTGGGCCAGCCCACCTGGACCGTGGACCTCGCGGATCTGATTTACCGCATGGTCGAGGCGAATATTCCCTCCGGGACCTACCACGGAACATCCTCGGGAAAGACGAACTGGTGGAATTTCACCCGCGAGATCGTTTCGACGCTGGGCAAAGACCCGGCGATGGTAGGGGAGACGACGGCGGCTGCTTTCAACCGCCCCGCCCCGCGCCCGCATTTCTCGGTGCTCTCGCACGGTGCCCTGCGCCGGGCCGGTATCGAGCCGATCGGGGATTGGAAGGAACGCTGGGAAGCCGCGGCCCCAAGCGTGCTCGCGGAGTACCTGGGCTAGTCGAGTACCCGGGCTAGTGAACTAGCTCGGTAGACGAACGGGGCGGCCGACACCATGTCAGCCGCCCCGATTGCTTGAGCAGACCCGAGTCACGCGCCCGGCGGGCTCGCTCGAGTAGCGCTTTAGTAGCTTGCCGAAGGAATATCGTGCTGGGCTTCCAGGATCCCGAGCAGGTAGTCCCCGTAACCGGATTTACGCAGTTTCTCCCCGCGTTCCCGCAGTTCCGCATCGGTGAGGAATCCGCGCCGCCAGGCCACTTCCTCCGGGCAGCCCACCGAAAGACCCTGGCGGGCCTGGATGGTGCGTACGAAGCTGGTGGCATCCGCGAGGGAATCGAAGGTGCCGGTATCTAGCCACGCGGTACCGCGGTCGAGCACCTCAACCTTGAGTTTGCCAGCTTCCAGGTACTTGCGATTGACATCGGTAATTTCGTATTCCCCGCGTGCGGACGGTTCGAGGTTGCGGGCGATCTCGATAACGTCGTTGTCGTAGAAGTACAGACCCGGCACCGCGAAATTGGACTTCGGGTGGGCGGGCTTTTCCTCAATGGAGATCGCCTTGAAATTCTCGTCAAATTCGACGACGCCGTAGGCGCGCGCATCCGAGACATGGTAAGCAAAAATAGCGCCACCATCAGGATTGGTATTGCGTTCCAAGCGGCGGCCCATCGTGGGGCCGTAGAAAATATTATCTCCGAGCACCAACCCGGCCGGTTCGTTACCGATGAAATCGGCGGCGATGGTGAAAGCGGTAGCCAGGCCGTTGGGCACTTCCTGCACTGCAAAAGAAATGCTGATGCCGAATTGGCTGCCGTCCCCGAGGAGCCGGTGGAAGGCCGGGGCATCTTCGGGTGTTGTAATGACCATGACGTCACGAATCCCGGCGAGCATCAGGGTGCTCAGCGGATAGTAGATCATCGGTTTGTCATACACGGGTACCAGCTGCTTGGAGGTGCCCAGCGTAACGGGATGAAGTCGAGTGCCGGAGCCTCCGGCCAGAATGATTCCACGCATAGGGTCATTTTTGCCTATTTGCAGGCCGGGCGCCACCGGCCGGGCCGGTTACGCCCGCGGTGATTGTGAGCAAATCGCCCAAGCGGCACAAGGCGCGCCCGGACGCGGCAACACGCCGCACTCGAACGAAAGTTCGGGTGGGCAATATACCGCTTTCGCTTGACTTTTGGGGTATGACACGCTTGTAATTTATAAAGACACCTTGGTTAGAGGAGGACATGTGCGGAGGATTAATCCCGGCTTGCGCGTCGCGGGGAACGGCGGATTGACGCCGCAGGACGCCCAGGACGCCATGCTCGATATCTTCGACCTCGGTTATGAGAAGGCCGATTCGGCATCCCTGCACTGGCGTGAATCCGCGCTGTGTGCCCAAACCGATCCCGATATTTTCTTCCCGGAAAAAGGCGGCTCCACCGCCCCCGCCACCTCGATCTGCCACGAATGCCCGGTGCGGGAGGAATGCCTGGAATACGCCCTCCAACATGATATTCGTCACGGTATCTGGGGCGGCATGTCGGATAATGACCGCCGGCGCCTGAGTCGGCAACGCCGCCGCGTCGGCGAGGCATAACCGCCCAGCGCCCGCGCTGGCGTAGCATCAACAGCAATGCAGTTCAGAATTCGCGCTCTCGTTATTACCCGGCCGGGCTCCGCCTACCTGGAGGACACCCTCGCCGCGCTGGAATCCTCCACCCGGAAACCCGATGCCATCAGCGTGCTCACCGGAAAACTCGGGCTGGCGGTCAATGAGGCGCTTGCCGCGGATAGTCGTAACGCAACGGGCGGTGAACCGCGCGATACCGAAGAATCCAGCAGCGCAGAATCCACCACCGGCTACGACGCCTACTGGATCCTCCACGACGATAGCGCCCCCGCCCCGGATGCCCTCGCGAATCTCGCCCGCACCCTGGAAAACGCCGCGAATATTGGCGCGGTGGGTTGCAAACAGGTGGACTGGTCCGATCCGGGTGCGCTTCTGGAAGTCGGAATCCGCGCCACCCGCAGCGCGCGGCGGGTTCCCGAAGTGGCCCTGGACGACCGCGACGGCGGGCAGCTGGATGGGCGTTCTGATGTTCTCGCGGTGGGAAGCGCCGGCATGCTCGTGCGCGCCAGCGCCCTGCGCGACGTAGGCGGTTTCGATACCTGGCTGGGGCCTTTCGGGGACGGACTCGAACTTTCGCGGCGTTTGCGCGGAGCGGGCTGGCGCGTCGTCGTCGAACCTGCCGCCACCGTGCGCCACGCGCGTGTGTCCCTCGGAAACGACGGCCGTGATTCTTTCGCGGCCCGCCGCGCCGCGCAACTCTATAACGCGCTGCTCGCCGCGCCCGCGCTGCTCGCGCCTTTCCTTTTCCTCGGTTACGTGCTGCTCGCCCCGGTGCGGGCGCTGGTGCGCCTCCTCGGGAAAGAGGCACGGCTTGCGGACGGTGAAGTGCGCGGGGCCGCCCGCCTGATCACGAGCCTTCCCGCGCTGGTGCGGGCGCGCCGGCGGCGCCGTCGTACCGAAAAGAGCCGCGCCGGACTCGCGGCCCTCGAAGCGCGCGGGCGCGATGTACGTGCGGCCCGGCGCGAAATGACACGCAGTGAACGGGAGAAAATCCGTTTGGTGGCGCGTCCGAATCCACTCGAAGAAGCAGAACGACGGCGCTGGCGACGGTCCACCGCACACGCCCGGCGCACCGTCCTCCTCCTGACCGCCCTCGTGGCGGGTGTGGCTGCCTTCCCGCTGCTGCGCGGCGGGTACCTGATGGGCGGGGCGCTGCGCCCCGATGCCCTTAGCGGCACGGAACTGCTGCGCGCCAGCCTGCCCGGCTGGCTCGCGGTAGGGGATGGCACCCCGGGGCGCATCGACGCGCTGTGGACCCTCCTTTCCCCGCTGGCCCTGGTACTACAACCCTTCGGGGGCACCCTGGGGGACGCGGCGGTACTCCTGCTTCTCGGCGCGCCCGTGCTGGCCGGCATGACGGCTTTCTGGGCGGCCCGCACCCTCACCTTCTCCCCGCACGTGCGCGCGGTGGCCGGCCTGGTGTGGGCCGGAGCCGGGCCCCTGGTGGGGGCACTGAGCGCGGGCCATGTGGCCGGAGCGCTCGTCCATATTCTCTTGCCGGTGCTGGCCGCCTCGGTGCTATCCGTGTGGCGCCTGCCCCGCACCCGCGACCGTATCGAATCCACCGCGGGCCTGGGCACCGCGGCGCTGGCCGGTATCTACCTGGCCGCGGCCGCCCCGGTGATGCTCGCCGTTCTTCTTCTCATTGCGCTGGTGGGGGCACTGCGCTGGCGGCGTGCCCGCTGGCTGTGGGTGGTGATCCCGGCGGCCGTTGTGGTCATTCCCGGGCTGGAGGCAAACTGGCGGCTGCTTTTCGCCACTCCGGGAGAGCCCTTCGCCGCCCGCCCGGTCCCGCTCGATCTCCTTTCCTTCTTCCCGCTCACCCAGCCGAACTCCCTCCCGTGGCTCGGGGAGATTGCCATGATCTGCGCGGCTTGCCTCGTGGTCATCGCGGTGCTGGCCCTGGGGCGTGCCCGCAACTGGCAGCGCATCCGCGCCGGCTGGCTTATTGCCGCGGCCGGTTTCGCCTGGGCGGTTGCCTCCACTCACGTTTCCGTGGCCCGGGTGTACGACGGCGCCACCGCACTCAGCGCGCCGGCCTGGAGCGGTATCGGCTTGAGCGTGGCCTTTGGCGGGTTGTGGATTGCCCTGGTGAGTGCCGGGGACGGCCTGCGTACCGATATGAGCGGACGCTCCTTCGGGCTTTTCCAGCTCCTGGGGCTCGGATCCGTCGCGGTGCTCATCCTCAGTGCTCTGGCTGGGTCGGGTCTTTACCTCAGCCGCGCGCTCACCGGCACCACCGAGCTGCACCTAGAAACCGGCCGGCAGGTGCCGGCTGCCGCCACCCTCGAAGCATCCTCCCCGGACCGGGTACGGGTCCTGGCGCTCTACCCGGCTGAGGATGGTATCCGCGCCGAAATCTGGCGCGGGCCGGGCCGCCAACTCACCGATAGCACCATGGTCGGCGCGCTCGCGGCCCTGGAAGGAAGCTTCGCGAATGACGCCGCCGCAGCGGACTTAGCCAGCGCCGTCGCCGATATGAACGCCGGAAACCCGCGCGCCGCAGAGACTCTAGCCGAACACGCCATCTCCTACGTGGTCATCCCCGCCCAGGCCCCGCGCGCCGGAGAGCTGGCCCGCGCCCTGGGCGCAACCGGGCGTTTCGATATGATCAGCTCCAATGAGCAGCAGCTTTCCTGGCGGCTCACCCGCAGCGAGGCGCGCGCCGTGGACGCCGCGCGCCTCACCCTGGACGGCAGCGCACTACCCGCCGGGCGCTACCGCGCGGATACCGAACTCTCCGAGCGGGCGGGGCGCAGCGGCGGGATTGTGCGCCTGGCCGAACGGCATGATCCGCTCTGGGAGGCTCGCCTGGACGGCCAGCTCCTCCCCACCTATAACGCGGGATGGGCCCAGGCTTTTGAGATTCCACCCGGGAGCTCCGGGCGCCTGACAATCTCCTATAACCGCACCGGGGACGGGCTGGTGGCCGCAGCGCGGATCCTTGCCGTGGCCGCAGCGCTCGTGGTCGCCATCCCTGTGCGGCGGAAGGTGGTCGAGTAATGGATCAGATTCGTGATGCAGCCGAAGCGGGGCGCGCCAGCGGGCGCGGGGCGCGCTGGCGGCACCTGACGGTGCGAGCCGGTAGCGCACTCGGGGTGGTGGGAATCGGCGCCGCGGTAGCGGCGGCCGCCGTCGTTCTTCCTACCGCCGCACCCCGCGCGGTAGAAGCGGAGGTGGCCAGCGCGGGAGAAGCCCCCACCCAGCTGCTGTGCGGGGGTGGATTTGAACAAACTATTTCCGCGGGTATGACCGTGGAAGGCACGCCCGCGGCAAACGCGGACAACATCGCCACCCAGGTGCTGCTTTTCGGCACCGCGGATAAGGAGGCGCGCGCCGCGCTTCCCACCGGAACGATCCTGAGTGCCGATCCCGGTGAGGTCCTCTCCGGCGCGGTGGCCTACAGTGCCCAGGGCGGTAACGGGCGCGGCCTGGCCGCTAATCCCTGCGTGAGCGGGGCGGGGGACCTGTGGATCACCGCTTCGGCCACCAGCGTGGGGTACTCCAACCAGCTTCTGCTCACCAATCCGGGCGCCGCGCCTATCACCGTGCGGGTCGACGGCCTGGGCGGTGCCGGGCCGCTCGGCACGGTGCGGGTGGCCGTTCCCGGGCGCTCCACCGTACGTCACACCCTGGACGGGCTGCTCGCTGAGGACTCCCGCCTCGCCCTCCACCTGAGCACCCCGGCCGGCACTTTCGGGGCGACCCTGCAAAATCAGCGTATTTCCGGCACCAGCGGTGCCGGGGTTGATTTCACCACCGGGGCCCCCGCCGCCACGGAGCTCACCATCCCAGGGATCCCGGAGGGTTCCACCCTGCGTATTGCCAACCCGGGCGAAGCCACTACGTTCACGGTGCAACTGACCGGAGAAAACGGCACCACCCGCACCCTTCCCGGTGGGGAGGACGTGGAGATTGCCGCAAATTCGGTTATGGACCTCACCCTGGCCGGTATCGACCCGGGCACTTACGCGGTGCAGGTGCGCGGGGCGCAGGCCCTCGCCGCGGGTGTGGCGCTGAGCGGCGGCGGAGATGTGGCCTGGGCCAGCCCGGTTGCCCCGGCCGCCCGCACCGCGGGAAGTTTCGGGCCCGGCCCGGCCCGCCTGGCCCTTGCCGGGCGCGGCCACGTGGAAATCACCCCGGTGGGAGCCGACGGCGTGGACCTCGACCCCGTAGATGCCCAAGTTTCGGGGTACACCGCGGTGGAACTACCCGAAGCTGCGCGCGGCTACCGCATCGAGGCGGAAAACCCGGTGAGTGCCGCCGTGCTTGTCCTTGCCCCGAACGGGGAAGCAGGCGGGGCGAGCGGAATTGATTGGGTGAGCGCGGTCGCGGACCAGCGTGAAGCGCTCTCCGCCCGCGTCGCGGTGCGCCAGAACTAAAAACCGCGCCGCAAAAAATCGATGTCCTCGGGGTGGCGGGAAATCGCCGCGGCAAGCTGTTCGGTGACGATATCGTGAATGACGATACGGGGGAAAGGGCTGGCCATCGCGGTGCGCATCATTGGCATCCGGTAAAACAGCAGGCGGGCCCGCACCGCGCCGCCGCGCTCGAAGGGAAGGAGACGCGCGAGGGGCACCCCATCCTCCCAGGGGGAGGGATCGGAAGCCGGAACGTCCATGACCGCGAAATCAAGATCGCGCATTTCTTCACCGAAATGGGCGCGATACGTCGCTAATTCAGAGGCGATGATGTCGTCGAATTTATCTGCGCGGGTGCGCCAGGCGGGCAGGGTATAGGGGAGCACCGGTCCTTGAATTCCCCGTCCGTGCCGATCACGGCGGCGGGGGCGAGGCGTGGAAGGAAAAGTGTCCATACCCCAAGGTTACACGGGCGTGCTAACGTCTAAGGCGTGAGTCCGTTGAGAAAGTGTTCCCGCACCACGTGCCAGCAGCCGGCTGTTGCCACGTTGACCTACCAGTACGCGGAAGCAACCGCCGTGATCGGGCCGCTCTCACCGGTGGCCGCCCCGGGCACCTTTGACCTGTGCGAAGCGCACGCGGAATCGGTAACGGTCCCGCGCGGCTGGCAGATGATCCGCTTGCGCACCGAATTTGAACCGGCCCCGCCCTCGGATACCGACCTCATGGCCCTCGCGGATGCCATCCGGGAAACCGCCACCCGCCAGCCACCCGAACCCACCCGCGCCACCCGGCGGGTGAGCCGCCCCTCCGATGTGGCGGTGCGCCCGCGCCTGAGCGTGGTACGCGGTGAGGAGCCGGAAACGCCGGCAGCCGACTAGCTGTTGTGTGCACGGGAGCCGGCTGCCAACTAGCAAGACTCGAGCACGACGGCGCATCTTCGGCCGCGCGCCCCTTCCGCACGCTATTCGCGCATTTTTCTGCACGATTGCCACGAACGTGAGAAAATGGCGCTATGACTATGCGCGTTCTTGTGGTCGATGACGATCCCGGTATCTCTGAAATGGTGGCGATCCTGCTGGAATCGGAGGGATACGCCGTGACGGTGTGTGCCACCGGCACCAATGCGCTGCCTATTTTCCGGGCAGAAACACCGGATATTGTGCTTTTGGATGTCATGCTGCCCGGAATGAGCGGGGTGGAGGTGGCCCGCCAGCTGCGCGAAGAAAGCGATGTGCCCATCATTATGATGAGCGCGCTCACCGATTCGGTGGACGTGGTGGCCGGCCTGGAAGCCGGGGCGGATGATTACGTCACCAAGCCCTTTGAGAACTCGGTGCTCCTCGCGCGCATTAAGGCGCGCTTGCGGCGCACCGAACCGGAAGTGGAAACGCTGCGGGTTGCCGATCTGGTTATCGACCCGCGCGCCCACCAGGTCACGCGCAACGGGGAAGATCTCCACCTAACGCCCCTCGAATTTGAGCTGCTCACCACCCTGGCGCGCAAGCCCTACCAGGTGTTCTCCCGCGAAGAGCTCCTGGAACAGGTGTGGGGCTACCGCCACGAGTCCACCGATACCCGCCTCGTGAACGTGCATATTCAGCGCCTGCGTTCCAAGGTGGAAAAGGATCCTGATAACCCCGAGGTGGTTATTACCGTGCGCGGGGTGGGGTACCGGGCGGGGGCAACCCAGGAGTGAGTCAATTTTCGCGGCGCGGCTATATCCATCGCAGCCTCGGGAGCATGGGGCGTGGCGCGCTCACCTCATTTTCACAATCCTGGCGCACCTCCCTCAACGCGCGGGTGGTTTCCGCGATTGTGGCTATCGGCGTGCTCACGAGCATCGTGACCGCGGTTATTGTTGCCAACCAAACGCGTTCGCAACTTTATGACCGTGCCGTCAGCGCTGCCACCGAGCAATTCTACGGTGCCCGCTCCCAAGCCCAATATGTTTTTGACTCAGCTAATGCCCAAACTTCCGGGGCGGTCCAAGAAATCGCGAACGCGCAGGTGCGCTCCCAATTCGAGCCGATCCGCGGGGTGGTGGGCACGGCCCTCATTCGCTCTCCGGGGCAGAATACCGGTAACTACCTGGTAGCTGATGTGGGAGCGCCCACTCCCGCAACCGTCATGGATGTGCTCACCCCGGAATTACGGGAGGCGGTGCAGGAATCTTCCAGCCCGCAATGGCAGGCGGTTGCTATTGCGAAGGGGGAGGAGGCCACCCTGCCCGGGATTCTTATCGGTGCGACCGTGCGCCTTCCCAATGCTGGAATGTATGAGTTTTACACGCTCTATTCTCTAGAAAACGAAGAGGTGACGGTGGCGCAGGTGTCTCGGGTGCTTATGCTCGCCACTGTCGCGCTTCTTACCATCGTGGCGGTGGCCACCGGTGTGCTCGTTAATGTGGTCTTGAAGCCGGTGCGGGCCGCGGCGGAAAATGCCCGCCAGCTGGCCGGGGGTGCTTTCGATGTGCGGATGGATGATCGCGGGGAAGATGAATTAGCGCAGCTCGGCTCCGCTTTCAACCAGATGGCAGAATCTCTCCAGGATCAATTCACGCGCCTCGAGCGGCTCTCCCAGGTGCAGCAGAATTTCGTATCCGCGGTGTCCCATGAATTGCGCACCCCGGTTACCACCATCCGGATGGCCGGCCAGCTCATCTACGATAAGCGCTCCGAACTTCCCTCCAGCCTGCGCCGCTCGGCCGAGCTCCAGCATTCCCAACTTATTTCCCTGGACACCATGCTCTCCGACCTACTGGAGATTTCCCGTTTCGATGCGGGTTCGATGGTGTTGGAAACCAGCAAAATCGACGTTGTAGAAATTGTGCGGCGCGTGATTATTTCCCAGGCACCCCTCATCGAAGCGAACGGGGTGCCCGTCACGCTGTCCGCGCGCGGGGAAACGGTGGCGAGCGTGGATTCGCGCCGTATCGAACGTATCGTGCGCAACCTGGTGGTCAACGCGGTGGAACATGCCGAAGGAGGCCCCGTCAAAGTGCGGGTGGTGGGTTCGGATACCGCGGTGGCGGTGGAAGTATCCGACCGCGGTATCGGCTTGAGCCCCGAGCAGGCCTCTCATGTTTTTGATCGTTTCTGGCGTGCTGATACTTCCCGGGTGCGAAAATCCGGGGGAACTGGCCTGGGCCTGACCATCGCTCGCGAGGATGCTCTGCTCCACGAGGGTCGCCTGCAAGCCACCGGCGAACTGGGGGTGGGATCGACGTTCCTCCTCACCGTGCCCCGTACCCAGAAAGCAGCCTTCACCCCGCCGCTGCCTTTGCGGGTGGCGGCCGCGGAAGATTGGGACGATAGCGGGGATATTCCCATTGAAATCGTGCGTGCGGATACCACCGGGTCCCTGACCGCGGTGGGAACTACCGGCACGATTCCTGCGATCCGCGCGAGGGCGGTAGCGGCCGCGGACGCAAGCACCGGGGCCGCTGCGGCGTCGTCGCCTCAATCCGCTGCAACGGGTACGGGTGTGTCCGGTACGACGGCGCCAAGCGCGAGCGCGCCCACCGGGCCAGTGGCGCCTACCGGAACAGCAGCGCCCACCGGGCCAGCGGGAAAGGAGGAGGCATGAACGCGCACGTGCTGAAGAAACCCGGGGTGGGGCGTGCCCTCGCGGCGCTGCTCAGCGTGATGATCCTGGCGCTGGCCGGATGTGGGCGACTGCCGCGGTCCGGGCCGGTTAATGAGGCGAGCGTGCCTCCCACTGAAGAAGCTGTTTTCGGTCTCACCCCGGCCGGCCCGGCTACCGGCGCTTCACCCGAAGAAGTGATCCGCGGTTTCCTGCTGGCCGGGAGCAGCGGGGC
The DNA here is from genome assembly GCF_028864145.1 of Actinotignum schaalii. GTDB lineage: Bacteria > Actinomycetota > Actinomycetes > Actinomycetales > Actinomycetaceae > Actinotignum > Actinotignum schaalii_B. Next base: position 119,147 of record NZ_JARBHJ010000001.1, read on the forward strand.
GGGCGATGATTACGCCACCGCCCGCCAATTCCTCACCAAAGAAGCCGGCCGCACCTGGAACCCGCGCTCCCAGGTGCGCGTGTACCCGAATTCTCAAAACATTTCCCCCACCCAACGGGAGGACGGCACCTATGTTATTTCGGTGACCGCGCAGGGGACCGTGGACACCGGCGGGCGCTACACCGAGGCATCCACGGACGCCATCCACTCCACCACGTTCAAACTGGATCGTAATGCCAGCGGCGAATGGCGCATTGCCGAATTGGAAGACGGCATCATGATGACCGATAGCCTCTTCGCCTCGATGTACGTGCGTACCCCGCTCTACTTCATCGGGCCCGGCTCGGATACCATGGTTCCCGACCTGCGCTTTTACCCGCGTATGACCTTTATTTCCTCCACGATTGCCGGGCTGCTGGCCGGTCCTTCGCCCTGGCTTGCCGATGCGGTGCACTCGGAAATTCCGACCACCTTGCGCATGGCCTCCAGCCCGAAACTGGAAAGCGGCGTGTTGACTTTGGATGTCACGGCCGAAATCTCCACCCTCAGCCGAGAATCCCAGGCCCGCGCCGTGCAGCAAATCCAGCGTTCCTTTACCGGCCAGAGCGTGGTGCCGGTGCATTCGGTAAATATCACGGTTTCGGGTGAGCCGCTGGATACCATCGCCATCGCGGACCTGCCCACGTACCCTTACGGTGCGTATGACCTTACGGTGCTGGAGAATAACCGGCCCTACAAGGTGGAAGAAGGCAAAACCCGCCCGGTCTTTACCAGCGGTGTGTTCGACGATATTCACGTGGCTCGCATGGCCGGGAATTATTCCGATTCGGTGGCCTCCTACGCCCTGCTCACCGCCCAGCGCGATGCCCTGGTACGGGTAAGTACCGACGGTTTCCAGCCCTTTACGATGGTGCGCGGGGAAAACTTGGTGGAGCCCTCCTACGACTACTGGGGCTGGGTGTGGACTTCCGAGGTTGATAACAAGGGCGTGGTGCTGGCCGCGGCTGATGACGGCCGAGTGCGCGAATTGACCGCGCCTTTCCTCAAGGGGGCGCGGATTCGGGAAGTGCGGGCTTCCCGCGAAGGCGCGCGGCTGCTGATCGTGGCGCAGGTGGGGGACACCGTGCAGATGCTTATTGCTCCTATTCAGCGCGATGCCCGCCACGAGCCGACGGCGCTCGGAGATCCGCTAGAGGTGGGGCAGCGCCTGGCGGATGTGAGTTCGGTGGCCTGGATTTCCAGTACGGATATCGCGGTGCTCGGACGCGCCACGGCCGGTACCGATCCGCTGATATTCGCAGTTCGGGTGGGCGGGCCCATGGAACGCCTCAACGTCACCCCCTATCCGGGGTCGGTGCGGCTGACCGCCGGGCGCGGGGAACAATCGATCGTGGTCCTCACCGACCAGCAGGTTGTTGCCACTCGCGACGGCGGGGCCTGGCGCCCGGTTGCCACCGGCGTCACGGATATCGTGCTGCCGGGGTAGCCGGGGTAGCCGGGGTAGCCGGGGTAGCCGGGGTAGCCGGGGTAGCCGGGGTAGCCGGGTTTATCGGGTAGCTATCCACAATCTTCCCGAACGCTGCGTGTATCCACAGCCCGCGGGCCCGTGGCTGCGTTCGCGGAAAACATGCGGCACGCTGGAGCCATGTTTGTTGCTACGCTGCGCTCCTGGGCCACTGCTCTCGGTGACCTTATCTTTCCGCGCTGGTGCGCCGGATGCGGGGCCTGGGATACCACCCTGTGCCCGGTCTGCACCCGGGAGGTAGCCGGCAGCTGGCGCGGCGGGGAAGGCCGCGCCCCGGCCCTCATGCAGATCCTCCCCAACGGTGATGAAGAAGCCCTTTTCCCGGTTTTCGCCCTGGGGGAATATATCGGGGTACGCCGGCAGGCACTCCTCACTTGGAAACACGGGAACGACGCCGCACTCACCGCCCGCTTCGCCACTCTTTTCGCGCAGCGCTGCCGGCAACTCGCCCCGCTGTGGGAAGGCACGGCGCTCAGCGTTATTCCCGCGCCCTCCGGGCCGGCGCGCCACCGGTCCGGGCGTTTCATCGCCGGGCATTTAGCGCAAGCCGCAGCGCGGGGTCTGGGTGCCGGGGGAGTAGATGCGCGGGCCGCACCGGTGCTCCTGAGCGGTGAAACCCAGGGTGGTGCGCCGCTTGGTGCTGGCAACGGTGTGCTGAGCATGCTGCCGGCGCAGTTGCGGGACCGGGCACTACACGCGGCGAAAGAAAAGCGGGCCCGGGCCGGAAAACGTCACCTTGCCGGGCAGCGCGAGCGGGCCGCAAAAGGCCGCGGAATCCGGTTGCGCCCGGGTATCACCATCCCCGGGCGGGTTATCCTCGTTGATGATGTTCTGACCACCGGTTCTACCCTGGCTGGTTGTGCCCGTGCCATCGCGCAGGCTGGTGGGCAGGTGCTCGCGGCCTTGGTCCTAGCCCTGGCTCCGGATCCGCGTCCAGCGAACTCGCGCACAGCGTTATCGCTGCTCCAGCCCTTTCCGAATGTTGTGAACTGAACTACACTTAATGCCAAGAAATAACGGTGCCGGCCGCGTTAGCGGGTGAAACGAGCAATGGCGAACGTTGATCCAGGCGCGCACCGGGTGACCCAGGATAGGGGGTGGTGCCTCTCTTATCCGCGTGAGAAGCGGGCATTTTTTTCAGCGGGCCGCGCGCCCGCCACTACATCCCAAGGAGGACACCGTGGAGATTATCGTCAAGGGTAGGAACACTGAAGTTTCGGACCGTTTCCGCAATCACATTGAAGAAAAAATCGCGAAGGTGGAACAGTTCGCTCCGCGTGCTCAGCGCGTTGAGGTAGAGGTGTCGAAGGAAAAGAACCCCGCCCAAGCGGATAACTCGAAAGTTATCGAAATCACGGTTATTGACAAGGGCCCGGTTATTCGGGCTGAGGCCTCAGCTGCTGATCAGTACAGCGCCCTCGATCTTGCATCCGGAAAGCTTTTCGAGCGGCTGCGCCGCTCGCGTGATCGCCGCAAGTCCCATCGGCGCGTGGTTGAGAAGGTGGGCGAACCGCTCACGCTTACCGCGGAGGATCTCGCGGCGGAAGCCCAGGCGGAGTCAAGGCCCGAAGTAGAAGTGGAAGCAGCGCATCCCACCCGTCCCGAGACTACCGGGGAAGCGGTAGAAACCCAGCTGGGGGATTCCCCGGTTGTGGTGCGCGATAAGCTCTACGAAGCCAATCCCATGTCCGTGGATCAGGCTCTCTATGAAATGGAAATGGTGGGGCATCCCTTCTACCTCTTCATTGACGAAGAAACGAAGCAACCGTGCGCGGTTTACCTGCGCCACGGCTGGACCTACGGGATTATTCGTCTCGACACCACGGTGCACTAAACACCGCACCCGGCGGCGGCCCGTGCCGTGCTTCCCGCACTGAAGAGCGGGATACTACTAGCGGAATATAAGCGGGCTGAAGCCACGAATACACACTAAGGCGAGGGATCGAGCGTCATGCCCGGTCCCTCGCCTTATGCCCGGCTCATACCCGACCATGCGCAGCCGCCTTCGACAACAGAGTGCAACGCTATCTACATAATTAATAGGATTTCATGTCGTCAGGTTGCATCCTGTGGGATTCGCTGTTCTCGGGTTGCATCCTGCGAGCCGCGATGTCGAGGTGTTGCTTTTTGAGAGCCTCGGCAGAACTGACTGCCTATCATCGGATCGGATCACAAAATGGTACTGGAGCTACAGTCACCACCCGGTTTTCTGTCGTGCAGTACCATTCTGGGCGGCTCGATGTTCCCCAGTACCACCCTGCCCGCAGTGAGCGCGGCTCGCTAAGATAGGGGAGGTGAACGCAGAAGGAGAGTTAGCCGTGACACATACATCCCCCGCCCCGGAGCACGCCACTTCGCATTCCGCATCGGAGCAGGATTCGCCGGCAGCAACCAAACAGGCCACACCTGAGCAGGCCACACGGGAACGCCCCTATCGGGTAGCGGTGATCGGCGCGGGACCGGCCGGGATTTACGCCTCGGATATCCTCAGTAAATCCGATATCCCGGTCAGCATTGACCTTTTCGATAAGCTCCCCACCCCTTACGGTCTGGTTCGCTACGGGGTTGCCCCGGACCACCCGCGCATCGGCTCGATTATCAAAGCCCTCCATGCCATCCTCAAGCGTGGCGATATTCGCTTCCTCGGGAACGTAAAAATCGGGGAAGACGTCCACATGTCTGAAATTCACGAGTTTTACGATGCCGTCGTCGTCGCCACCGGCGCCGATCAATCCGTACCCCTCGATATTCCGGGCGCCGATCTTCCGGAAGTCTACGGGGCCGCAGATTTCGTTTCTTGGTATGACGGCCACCCGGATGTGCCGCGCACCTGGCCCCTCAACGCCCGCAACGTTGCGGTGATCGGAGTGGGGAATGTGGCCCTCGATATTTCCCGCATCCTCGTGCGATCTGTGGATGACCTGCGCGCCCACACCGATATTCCCGAGAATGTGGAGCGCGGGCTACGCGCCAACCCCGTCGAACACGTGCATATCTTTGGGCGGCGCGGCCCGGCCCAGGTGAAGTTCACCCCGCTTGAGCTGCGCGAATTGAGCGAAGTGCCCGGGGTAGATATTCAGGTGTATCCCGAAGATTTCCAATACGATGCCGGGTCTCAAGAGGCTCTGGATTCCTCGAAGATGACCCGTCAAGTGGTGGACCTCCTCACCGACTGGGTTTTCAACGACCCGGAGGAGATGACCTCCCCGCGTCGAATTCATATTCACCTCATGCAGGCCCCGGTGGAAATCCTCGGCACGGATCACGTGACCGGGATCCGCATGGAACGCACCCAGCTGCGGGGGGACGGCACCGTGGCCGGTACTGGAGAAACCGTGGATTACCCGGTAGAAGCGGTCTACAGCGCTATCGGCTACGCTTCCGAGCCGCTGGACGGGCTGCCCTGGGATCCGATCCATCGGGTTATCCCGAATGTGGAGGGTCGCATCATCACCGAAACGGGGGAGACCATTCCCGGTTACTACGTGACAGGGTGGATCAAACGCGGCCCCGTTGGCCTGATCGGCTCCACGAAATCCGATGCGCGCCAAACCATTCGCCACCTTATTGCCGACGCTCAAGCTGGAATCGCGCGCGCCACCGGGGATGGCTCGGGCGGGCGTGGGCTCCTTGACCTCCTCACCGAACGTGGTGTGAAATGGACCACCTGGGAAGGGTGGGAGCTCCTGGAAGCTTTCGAAGAAAACCTCGGAGCCCAGCAGGGGCGCGCCCGGGTCAAGGTGGTCAACCGTGACACGATGACCGCGATTTCTCGCGGGGAGTCGCACGACGGCGCACTTGTCTAACTATCCGCTTATCCCTCCCTATCCGTGACAGAAAGAAGAACGCTCATGCACGGCGAATACAAGGAACTCGGCCAGAAAATGGCGATTGTTGACCTCGATGTGGTCGATAACAAACTCGCGAATGTTCGCCTCTCCGGCGATTTCTTCATCGAACCGGATAGCGCGCTGTGGCGCATCACCGAAGCAATCGAAGGTCTGGACGCGGATTCTTCCGCGGAGGCCATCACCCAGGCGGTGGAGGCGGCGGTGCTGCCCACCGATAACCTTTTCGGACTGAGCTCACGCGGGGTTGCGGTAGCGGTGCGGCGCGCGGTGGGCCACGCTCTGGCCTGGGAAGATATCGATTTTGAGGTTCTCCACACCCCGGTCATCCACCCCGTTCTCAATATGACCATGGATGAAACCCTGCCCGAAGCGGTGGCGCGCGGGGAACACAAGCCGTTCTTACGCATCTGGGAATGGGATCGCCCGCTCGTGGTTATGGGCTCCTACCAGTCCTATTCCAATGAAATCAATCAGGACGGGGTGGATCGCCACGGCATCACCGTGGGGCGGCGTATCACCGGCGGGGGCACCATGTTCATGGAGCCGGGCAACTGCATCACCTATTCGCTGGTGGTACCCACCGCGCTCGTGGATGGGATGTCTTTCCTGGAGTCCTATCCTTTCCTCGATTCCTGGGTGATCGAGGCCCTTGCACGGGTGGGGGTAAAAGCCCACTACGTCCCCCTCAACGACATCGCCTCCGACCGTGGCAAAATCGGCGGAGCGGCCCAGAAACACTTCGCGACCGGCTACATGGTGCACCACGTCACCCTCGCCTATGACATCGACGCGGACAAGATGATGGACGTGCTCAATATGGGAAGCGCGGGCAAGAAGAACCGCGGGCACCGCTCCGCGAATAAGCGCGTGGATCCCATGAAGAGTCAGACCGGGATGGCGCGCGATGCCATTATCGAGGTGTTCAAGGACGTTTTCACCCAGAAATACGGGGCGAGCCAGGGGGAGATCACCGCGGAGGATCTGCGCGTGGCCCAGGAGCGTTACGACAAGAAATTCTCCACCCCCGAATGGATTCACCGGCTGCCTTAAAGGCGAGGAGAGTGGTGGTGGCCACGTTCCCGCCTCAAAAGTTGACAGTAACTTTCCTCCCTGGGTAATCTCATCTGGTGCCTTACGGAAGGGCGGTGAGTTAGCCTTTCTTCCGCGGGTGATAAATACTTCTTCGGAAGTTATATTGGCGGGTTTCCCGAGCGGCCAAAGGGACCTGACTGTAAATCAGATGCGTTACGCTTCGTAGGTTCGAATCCTACACCCGCCACGAAATGTCGAAATGGTTGATCTGTTTCACATTTCTCTCACTGTTGGTTTTTCAGCGTGAATCGAGTAAGCTTGGTACTCGTTGCGAAATCGGCATCGCCCCGATAGCTCAGTCGGCAGAGCGTCTCCATGGTAAGGAGAAGGTCAAGAGTTCGATTCTCTTTCGGGGCTCCGTTGCCGCCTCATGCGGTGACATGAGGCGGGGTAGCTCAGATGGTCAGAGCGCACGACTCATAATCGTGAGGTCGCGGGTTCAATCCCCGCCCCCGCTACTGAGTACCAGTAGGGCACAACCTTGAGGAGAAAAAGGAATGGCTAGCAAGTCTGCTGACGTGCGTCCCAAGATCACCCTCGCCTGCGAGGTGTGCAAGGAACGCAATTACATCATGAAGAAGAACCGCCGCAACGATCCGGATCGTCTGCAGCTCAAGAAGTACTGCTCGCGGTGCAATGCCTCCACGAACCATCGCGAAACCCGCTAAAAGCGCGGTGGCGTGATGGTCTCTCACCGGGCTTAGCCCGGTTGGGATGGCACAGCTCAAGGGAAGCCTCAATGGCTTCCCTTTTTGCTTTTCCGGTGGCCCGGGCTGCGCCGTCGTTCCGGCAGTGCGCGGGCCACAGCTGCGCCGTCGCCGCTAAAGCCGTAGGCTAGAACAATGAGCTGTACTCTTCCCGAACCTCCCGAACCGCATCACGTGAGCGCGCCGGTCCTCTCCACCCGAGCCCGCCGCGGCGCAAGCACCCTCGCTGAACTCACCACCATCGGCGTGGGCGGTACGTTCACCGAACTCGTTGAAGCCACCACCGAAGCCGAGGTGGTGGATACCGTGCGCCGCGCGGACGCGAGCGGCATCCCGCTCCTCATGATCGGGGGCGGCTCGAATATCCTCCCGGCCGATAGCCATTTCGACGGGATTGTGCTGCGCGATATGCGCTCTGGAATTGTGCTGGACTCGCTGGGTAGCTGCGAAGGCGCGAATTTCTCCGTGCTGCCCGGAACTCCGTGGGATGACCTCGTGGTCCACGCGATCTCCCAGGACTGGGGCGGTTTTGAGGCGCTTTCTGGTATCCCCGGGAGTGTTGGGGCGGCGCCGGTGCAGAATATCGGGGCCTACGGGCAGGAAGTGGCGGCCACGCTCGCGCGTCTCAAGGTCTATGACCGGCGCGAAGAACGCATCCGCACCCTGTTTCTTGCGGATATGCGCCTGGGGTATCGCACCTCGATCCTCAAGGAAACCATTGGGGAATACGGGCCTAGCCCGCGCTATATCGTCCTCGAGGTAACCTTCCAAACGAAACTTTCGAATGTGTCCGATCCCATCGGCTACGCCCAGCTGGCTCGCCACCTCGGGGTGGAGCTTGGGGCGCGGGTGCCTTCGGACCGGGTGCGTGAGGCGGTGCTGGACTTGCGCGCCGGCAAAGGTATGGTCCTCAATAACGCCGACCGCGATACCTACTCCTGCGGTTCCTTCTTTACCAACCCGGTGCTCACCACCGCGTACGCGCAGCGACTTCCGCACGATGCCCCGCGGTATGAGGTGCACGACGCCGCGCACGCAACCCTGAGCGGTGGTGTTCCGGTGGTCGATGGGCTGGTCAAAACGTCCGCCGCGTGGTTGATTGAGCACGCCGGGTTCACCCGCGGCTACGGGCACGGCCCGGCGCGGCTCTCCTCCAAGCACACCCTGGCGCTCACCAATGCCGGGGGAGCTACCGGTTCCCAGTTACGCGCCCTCGCCCGGGAAATCCAGGCGGGTGTGAAAGAAGCTTTCGGGGTGGTCCTCCACCCCGAACCGGTGGTGCTTGGCGGCCTCGAGGCCTAGTTATCTGCCTCCAGCCACGCATCAACCTCCGCGAGCCAGGCGCGCTTAGCGGAGGCCGAGGCGAAGGAGGCCCGGATGGAACGCCGGGCCAATTCGGCCAGTTCGGAATCGGAAAAACCCTGCCGGCGCGCAATATCGTACTGGTCGTTGAGGCGGGCCAGGAAGAGTAGCGGGTCATCGGCACCCAGGGCAATGAGCGCCCCGGCATCGAAGAGGGTGCGCAGGGGAACATCCTCATTTTCCCGGAACACTCCGAGCGACACATTTGAGGCGGGGCAGACTTCCAGCGCGATCCCGCGCTCCACAATTTCGGCAATGAGGCGGCGATCCTCGGCGGCCCGTACCCCGTGCCCGAGCCGGTCCGGAGTCAGGTGCGTGATGACTTCGCGCAGATGCTCAGGGCCGAGCAATTCCCCGCCGTGGGGAACTGAACGCAGGCCGGCTCGCCTGGCGATGCGGAAAGCTGCCTCAAATTCCGCGGTGCGCCCGCGCCGCTCATCGTTGGAGAGCCCGAAACCCACGACCTCACCGGGGGCGTCCCCGGCGTAGCGGGCAGCCAGGCGGGCCAGGGTGCGGGCATCAAGGGGATGGCGGGTACGCGAGGCCGCCACGATGATCCCGATATCAACACCGGTATCCCGGGTGGCCGCTTTCGCCTCGTCTAGGACAATTTCGAGGGCCGGGGTAATACCGCCGACGTAAGGTGCGTAGGAGGTCGGGTCGATTTGAATTTCGAGGCGGCGTGATCCTTCCGCCCGGTCGGCTCGAGCTGCTTCGCGTACGATACGCCGCATTGCTTCTTCGGATCGTACGACGGCGCGCGCAGCATCATACGCACGTTGGAATCGGAACCATCCCCGCTGGTCCGCGGGCACCTGCATCGCCACGTTATCGGTCAGGTTCTCGGGCAGGCGCACGCCGGCGCTCCGGGCCATATCCACGAGGCTGGGCACGCTGAGCGAGCCGGTGAAGTGCAGATGCACATGGGCTTTGGGGAGGGCTGCAAGGTCACGCACCCCTCCATCTTCCCACGCCGCGCGCCCGCATTGTGCCACCGGGGTGGATGCGGCACTATTGTTCTATGGCTGCATCTTCGGAAAGTGCTGATTTGGCGCTGCTCACCGGCCCGGACGCCGGGTCGATGCTCGCCACCGCTCTTCCCGCTTGGCAGCTCAGTTCCTGGGCGGTCCACCGCGTCAATCACCGCCCCGGGGCCGGGGTGACGGTCAGCTACACCGTGACCGCCCGCGCGCGTGGAGAAGGCGGGCGTCCCACCGGTAGCCCGCGGGAAAAATACCTCTGTGCCTCCACCGCGCAGCTCTCTCAAACCTTCACCCCGACCCTCGTTCGCCTCACCCACCGGGACACCGCCGTCTGGGTGTGGGAATACCCCAATGATCCAGAGCTTCCCGCCTTGCCGCTGGCCGTCACCCCGAGCCGGATATCGGCATTTTTGGGAGAAAAAGCTGCGGTCGAGCTCAAGAGCTACCGGCCTACCAGGCGCGCCGTCGTCAAAGTCACCACCCGCAGTGGCGGAAGCGTATTCGCGAAGGTGCTGCGCCCGCCCGCCGCGCAATCCCTGGCCAAACGCCATCGCATGCTCGGGGAAGCCGGGGTGCTGGCCCCGCGGGTGGTGCGCGAAGACCCGAGCGGCCTCGTCCTTATCTCTACCCTCCCGGGCGAACCGCTGGCGAATTGGCTGGCACGCGGGCTGGGGGAGCACAGCATCGCGCTTTTCGACACCCTCTGGAATCTCCAAGAAAGCCTGCCGGCCGCGGCCGTCCACCTCACGCACCGCCCGGCCTGGGCGGACCGGGTAGGCCACTACGCGCACGCTGCCGCGGTTGCGCTCCCCGGTATCGCAGCTCGTGCCCACGCGGTAGCCAGCGGGGTGACGCAGATGATGGCCAGCCTCGATCCCGGACCCATCGTGCCCGTGCACGGAGACTTCTACGAAGCCAATATTTTCGTGCAGCGCGGCCCGTCCGCTCCAGCATTCGCGCCCGCTCTCGCACCCGCGCCAGCGTTCGCGCACGCTCCCGCGCCCGCACCCGCGGCCGCGCCTACCGGGTGGATCGCGGGGGTGATTGATGTGGATTCCCTCGGCCCGGGATATCGCGCCGACGACTGGGCCTGCTTGCTCGGGCATATGAGCGTGCTGCCTCACCTGGCTCCGACCGCCTATCCGCACCTGCGTTCCATCCTGGGGCAGTGGTGCGCCCTACTAGAACAGCGTTTACCTGCCGCTCCCGTATACGCGCGGGCTGCCGGAGTGACCCTCTCCCTCGTTGCCGGGGCCGCGCGCACCGACGGCACCCGCTGGGAACACGATGCCCTCGGGAGGCTGCGCGAAGCCGAACACTGGCTCTCACGGGCTCGTTACCTGGCCGGATACGGGGGGAATGCCTACTCGCGCGGATAGCATGCGCGCCCGATGCGCCCGATGCGCCCGCGGGCCGGCGGGCGGCGTCGTCGCCATGACCGTGCCTAGTGCGTGCCTGAATATTCACGCGCGTACCGCGCGCCCACCGCATATCCCACGCACTGTTAACCTCCGCGTTACATTCTGATTGCTTTCTGGTAAATGAATTAAGTGAATCTAGGAGGGCCCACGTTCTGTTAGAAGGGATAAAAGGACAATGGGATCCTCACATTTCACTGCCCGGCGCGCGGTGGCAGCAGCAGCTGTTGCCGCGGTCGGCTTCTCGGCGCTCGCGGGAGGTGCCGCTTCGGCGGAAAACACCACCTACCGCACCGCAAACGGGCCGGAAAACTGCGTAATTTTCGATTCGCAAGGAAACGTTATTCCGCCCAAACCCGGTGATTGCGCGCAATTCGGTAAGGCGGGCCAGGGGCGTTCCAACGCCAAGGCCCGCAACGTTATCCTCATTATTGGTGACGGCATGGGCCAGTCGGAGATTACCGCGGCCCGCAACTACCTCAAGGGCGCCTCGGGGCGTTTTGAAGGTATTGATGAGCTCACCTCTGAAGGCATGTACACGCACCATTCTGTCAATAAGGATGGTTCTTTCAATTACGTGACTGATTCGGCCGCCTCGGGTACCGCCTGGGCCACCGGTACGAAGACGTACAACGGAGCTATCGGCGTGGATCTGGCCGGCAAACCGGTGCAGAACCTCATTGAGCAGGCCAAGAATGCCGGAATGCGTACCGGCAACGTGACCACCTCCGATATTCAAGATGCCACCCCGGCCGTGATGGGTGCGCATTCCACCAGCCGCAGCTACTACGCTCCCTCCGGGAAGTCGAAGCCGGCCAAGGGCGCGGATCTGCGGGAAAACGGCGGGCTCGGCTCCATTTCGGAGCAGATTGTGGATACCCGCGCCGATGTCACCCTGGGTGGCGGTGCGAAGTACTTCGATGCCACGGTGACCACGGCCTCCGGAAACACCAACCCCTTCCTCGAGGGCGCGGCCAAGTACAACACCCAGTGGGAAGCCAATAAGTCGGTTGTTGATAACGCCCGCGCGAACGGTTTCCAGGTGGCAACCACCGCGGATGAACTCGCGGGAATCACCAAGGCAAACCAGGAGTCCCCGGTTCTCGGGCTCTTCGCTCCCTCGAATATGACCACCGCGTACAAGTCCTCCCAGGCGAAGGTGGGCGGGGCCAAGGCCGATCCGCTCACCTGCGAAAAGCAGGATATTGGCACCCAGCCCGAGCTGGTGGATATGACCCGCAAGGCCATCGAGCTGCTCGATGATCCGAGCGCGGAAAAGGGCTTCTTCCTCCAGGTCGAATCCGCCTCCATTGACAAGCGCGATCACGCTTCGGATGCTTGCGGGCAGATCGGGGAAACTGATCGCCTCGACCAGGCCACCAAGGTCGCCCTGGACTTCGCGAAGAAGGACGGTCAGACCCTCGTTATCGTGACCGCGGATCACTCGCATACCGCGCAGATTGTGTCCGACGGCGACGACCACGTGGGCCCCGTGACCCGCCTGACCACCGCCGATGGTTCCCCGATGTCCATCCTCTACGGCACCACTCCGGTGCGTGAGGACGGCACCAATGCCGGTTCCCAGCAGCACACCGGTGCGCAGCTGCGCGTGGCGGCCTACGGCCCCGGCGAAGAAAATGTGCTGGGCCAAACCGACCAAACCGACCTCTTCTACACCATCGGTAATGCGCTGTCGCTCAACGCCGAAGCCTCCACCGCTGCCAGCGATGCCGACCTGGCCAAGCCGGTAGCCGGCGGGGCCAAGATGGCCATCGCCGTGGACGAAAACGGCAAGGTGACCGTGCCGGCCCCCGGTGACTTCGCCCAGTACGGGAAGAACGGCGAGCAGCGTTCGGATGCCAAGGCTAAGAACGTGGTGCTCTTCATCGGTGACGGGATGGGTGATTCGGAAATCACCTCTGCCCGCAACTACCTCTACGGTGCGAACGGGCGCCTGCCCGGTATCGATAACCTCGAGTACACCGGTTCCTACACCCACTTCTCCATTGACCGCGACGGCGCCATTAACTACGTGACCGATTCGGCCGCTTCGGGCACCGCCTGGGCTACCGGTACGAAGACGTACAACGGCGCTATCGGCGTGGACCTGGCGCAAAAGCCCCAGGAGAACCTCCTGGAGAAGGCGAAGCGGGCCGGGCTCAAGACCGGTAATATCACCACCTCCGAAGTGCAGGATGCGACCCCGGCGGTGATGGGTGCCCACGTGACCAGCCGTTCGCATTACGCTCCCTCCGGGAACGCGAAACCGGCCAAGGGCTCGGATCTGCGTGAAAATGGCGGAATGGGTTCGATTTCCGAACAGCTCGTGGATACCCGCGCGGACGTGACGATGGGCGGTGGCGCGAAGTACTTCGACGCCGAAGTCCAGGTGTCCGGTACCTGGGGTGAGACGACGCGGTGGACGGCCGGTAAGTCCGTGCTGGAAAACGCGCGTGATAACGATTTCCAGATTGTGACGACGGCGGAGCAGATGGCTGCCCTGACCGAAGCCAACCAGGATAAGCCGGTTCTCGGCCTCTTCACCCCCGGTAATATGCCGCGCATGTTCAACGAGTCGGTCCCGACTCCGGGTAAACCGGAAAACTACGAGACCTGCACGATCAACCCGAAGCGCACCGCCGATGTTCCCACCCTGGCGGCCATGACCCAAAAGTCCATGGATCTGCTCAAGAACGACACCGGATTCTTCCTCCAGGTGGAAGCCGCCTCGATTGATAAGGCTGATCACGGCGCGGATGCTTGCGGTCAGATTGGTGAGCTGGATGATTTGGATCAGGCCGTTGCGGTGGCGCAGCGCTGGGCCAAGGAGAATGGCGAGCCCACCCTTATCCTCGTGACTGCCGATCACGCTCATACCTCGCAGATCGTGGGGGTGGGAAGCACCACCTCGGGCGTGAACACCATCCTCAAGACGGTGGATGGCGATTATATGCAGATGTCCTACAACACCGCGGCCTCCAATGAGGTGGCGCGCGGCGGCCAGGGCCACACCGGCGCGCAGCTGCGTATCGCGGCCTCGGGTCCGGGCGCAGAAAACGTGATCGGGCGTACCGACCAGACCGACCTCCACTACACCGTGGCGAATGCGCTCGGCCTGGATAAGGAATCGCAGCCGGTTGTCAACCAGTTCGTTAAGGAAGGTGCGAAGCCGGATCCGAGCGTGGAGCCGAGCGTTGATCCCAGTGTTGATCCGACCGTCAATCCGACGCCGGATCCGACCGTGGATCCCACCCCGGATCCCAGCGCTCCGGTAACGCCTTCCGATAACGGAAACACCTTCTACGTCTCCAACAACTGGACGGCCACCGTGGCTCAAGCTGTGTTCAGCTTCGGACGCGCCGGCGACGACGTATTCGTGGGTGACTGGAACGGGGATGGCAAGGATACCTTCGCGGTGCGCCGCGGCAATACCTTCTACGTTTCCGATACGCTCCAGGGTGGCAAGGCGCCCGTTGAATTCTCCTACGGTAAGGCCGGGGACACCGTGCTCGTGGGTGACTGGAATGGCGACGGTAAGGATACCTTCGCGGTCCAGCGCGGCAATACTTTCTACGTAGCGAACTCGCTCAAGAGCGGGGACGCGGATGAAGTTATCAGCTACGGCCGCTACGGGGACACCCCGCTGGTCGGTGACTGGGATGGGGATGGCAAGGATAGCTTCGCGGTGCGCCGCGGCAACGTTATCTTCGTCAAGAACACCATTGTCTCGGGGAACGCCGATACCCAGTTCTCCTACGGTAAAGCCGCCGATGACGTCTTCACTGGAGATTTCGACGGTAATGGCACGGACACCTTCGCGGTGCGCCGCGGCAACGCGCTGCTCGTGAAGAACTCCCTCAATGCGGGACCGGCCGATCTCACGCTCCATTACGGGCGCGTTGCTGACGAACTCTTCGTCGGTGACTGGGACGGTAACGGCACCGACACTCCGGCGGTGCGGCGCTAAATACCAGCGCTAAACTTGCCTGACTAACGGGTAACAACACTGTGGGCCGCGGCGGAAACGTCGCGGCCCACAGTATTGAAAAGAAGGCTGTTAGGCGAAGTACTCGCGCAGTCGCGCCATGCCTTCGGCCAGCTCGACATCGGAGAGCGCGTAGGAGAAGCGCAGGAAGCCGCCTACCCCGAAAGCCTCCCCGGGCACCGCGGCCACATTAATATCGCTGAGAAGCTGATCGGCCAGTTCCAGGGAGCTCGTGGCGCGGCGGGGGCCCGTCCCGCCCAGCAGGCCTGCGACGTCGGCAAAAACATAGAAAGCGCCATCCGGGGGCGCAACGTTCACCCCGTCGATACTGGCCAGTTCGCTGACGATGCGGCTGCGGCGCCGCGCGAAGCCCGCGCGCATCTCCTCAATGCGGTCGCGCGGGCCGGTGAGTGCGGCGATGGTGGCACGCTGCGCCACATTATTGATATTCCCGGTCAGATGCGAATGCACCCGTTTGACCGCGGCGATGACGTCCGAGGGGCCGTAAAGCCAGCCAACCCGCCACCCCGTCATGGCGAAAGACTTCGAGACCCCACCGATAACGAGGGTTTGCTGGGCCAGTTCGGGAACTTCGGCCAGCGGGTAGGCCGTGCGTACCCCGTCGTAAGTGAGGTGTTCGTAAATTTCATCGACCACCAGCCAAATCCCGTGCTCGAGGGCCCAGGCACCGATGGCGCGCACTTCCGCGGCGCTATAGACCGCCCCGGTGGGGTTGGTGGGTGAGCACAGCAGCAGCGCCTTCGTCTTATCGGTGCGGGCCGCTTCGAGCTGCGCCACGCTCACTTTGAAGCCCTGCGCCGGGGGCGCGTACACCTCGGTGACGGTACCGCCGAAGAGCTTAATGACTTCCGGGTAGGTCACCCAGTAGGGGGAGGGGAGGAGCACGTTATCGCCCGGGTCGATAAGCGCCGCCCAGGCTTCAAAGTTCGCTTGCTTGGCGCCGTTAGTAACGACGACGTCGCCCGGGGAAATCCGCACCTTCGCATCGAACGCGACTTTGGCGCAAATCGCCTCGCGCAGTTCCGGCAAGCCATTGGGATCGGAATACTTGTGATTCCGGATATCCCCGGTGGCGGCGGCCGCTGCGGCCACGATATGAGCCGGGGTGGGGAAGTCCGGTTCCCCGGCCCCGAAGGAAATAATGGGGCGGCCGGCCGCCCGCAGCTCACGCTGGCGGGCATCCACCGCGAGAGTGGCGGAGGGTGCAAGTGCTTCCAGGCGCGCAGAAACGCGGCGCGGGGTCTTCGACGTCGGTGTAATACTCACCCTCCCATTAAACACTGTTCTGGATGGAGCTGTGACCTTTCTCCAAGGACAGGGACGGAAGTGGACGTCCGGAGCGTTATCGACTATGCTATTCCGGGTATGACGGCCTTACGGTCGTGATGCACCAACGTCCACCTGGCGGCCGGCGCTCGCGGAGCGTTCCGGTTTCAGGCATAATGGTGGAGTTGCCAACCTAGGGTAGTGGCGCAATTGGTAGCGCATCGGTCTCCAAAACCGGCGGTTGGGGGTTCGAGTCCCTCCTACCCTGCTCCTGCCCCGCCAATACTGACGGGGCATTGTTACGACGAGGAAAAGGACGCACTGTGAAGGAAGTTGCAGCATCCAAGTCCTCCAAGGGCGCTGCGGAGAAGAAGGGTTTCTTTGCCCGGCTCGCGCAGTTCTTCCACGAAATCTTCGGTGAATTGAAGCGCGTCCAGCGCCCCTCCCGGGAGGAACTGGGGCAGCTGTTCACCACGGTGGTGCTCTTCATTCTCGCCGTGATGGTCTTTATCGGAATCTTCGATCTTATTTTCGGTCGCGCCACCGTCTGGATCTTCGGGTAGGTCCAGAACCAGGGCCGGCCCCAAGAACAGTGAGGGAACAGCGTGTCTGAGAACGTTACCGAACACGGCGATCTTTTTATGGAACCGGGTGCCACCGTGCCTGCTGCGGAGGCTGCTCCCAGCGCGGATTCCCTCACCGATACCACCACCTCGGAAGCTGTAGCCGCGGAAGAAACCGCCGGTGCCACTCTTGAAGAAGCTCCCGGAGCCGCCGCGGAAACTGACGAGTCCTCCGAAACCGAGGCCCCTGCACCCGCCGCGGATGCCGCTCCCCGTTCTTCCAAGAAGGACAAGAAGAAGGACGGCATCGTCACCGAAGAAGAGGTGCGAGCCAAGCTCAAGGGCCTGGAAGGCCGCTGGTACGTGCTCCATACGTACTCCGGTTACGAAAAGCGCGTCAAGCAGGACTTGGAAGTCCGTCTCGTCTCCATGAACATGGAGGACTACATCTTCCAGATCGAAGTCCCCATGGAAGAAGTCTTCGAAGTGCGCCGCGGGCAGCGCAAGCTCGTGTCCCGAGTGCGCATGCCCGGTTACGTGCTTATTCGCATGAATCTCACCGATGATTCCTGGCGCGTGGTGCAGTCCACCAACGGCGTCACCGGATTCGTGGGCAATGGTCGTACCCCGGTGGCCCTCACCTTTGATGAGGTTGTCACCATGCTGACTCCCGTGGTGGAAGCCGCCGCGGCGGACGAAGCGCGCGCGGCGGGCCTGCCCACCGGCGCGGCCCCGGAAACCATCGCTCCCTTCGAGGTGGGCGATCCGGTTACCCTCACCGCCGAACCGTGGGCCGGGATGCCGGCCACCGTTTCGGAGATCGACGCCGAAAACCAGCGCCTCACCGTTATGATGACCCTCGTCGGCCAGGAAACCCCGGTGGAGCTCTCCTTCGCCCAGGTGCGCAAGGAAGACTAACGCCCTCCTGGCCGCTGCGCCGTCGTCGTACTTTTATACTCGTGAGTGCGTATAGGCGTGCCCGTTTTGAGAAAACCTGCACGTATCGCGCGTCATTTTGCATAAGCTCCGCGGTGTGTCTCACACGGGCGGGGCTTTGTGCATCGCTCACTTTCCCGTAATATAGATAGGCGTGCCGTCGCTAGCCATTGCGACGGCTGTTCAATGAGAAAAGGACCAGATATGGCACCGAAGAAGAAGGTTGCAGGCTTCATTAAGCTACAGATTCCTGCCGGCCAGGCCACCCCGGCCCCGCCGGTTGGTCCGGCTCTCGGTCAGCACGGCGTGAACATTGTTGAGTTCACGAAGGCGTACAACGCCGCGACCGAATCCCAGCGCGGAAACATCGTCCCGGTGGAAATCACCGTCTACGAGGACCGCACATTTGATTTCGTTCTCAAGACCCCGCCGGCGGCGCAGCTCATTAAGAAGGCTGCCGGGGTGCAGAAGGGTTCTCCCACTCCGCACACCCAGAAGGTTGGGCACCTCACGGCTGACCAGCTTCGCGAAATCGCGAAGATCAAGGAGCCGGATCTCAATGCGAATGACATTGATAACGCCGCCCGCATCATTGCCGGCACCGCCCGCTCTATGGGCATCACCTCGGACGCTATCTAAATAGATAGCTGAGTTGTTGGCGGGGCGGCGCCGTCGTTCCACCACGAACCGAGATCACAACTTAACCGGACCTGAGAGCATCGAGCAACCGCGCTCTCAGCGTCTGCAGGTTCCCGCGCGGAACCGTGGAAGGGCCACGCAGGCTCGTTGACCACACCTGCACTAAAGGAGAAGCAGAAATGGCAAAGCGCTCGAAGGCATACCGCGCCGCAGCAGAAAAGATTGCGGACGGCGTGCTCTACACCCCCGCGGAGGCAATGCGCCTCGCGAAGGAAACGTCGGTGACGAAGTTTGACGCAACCGTTGAGGTTGTGTTCCGTCTCGGCGTGGATCCGCGTAAGGCGGATCAGATGGTTCGCGGTACCGTGAGCCTGCCCAATGGCACCGGCAAGACCGCCCGGGTGATCGTCTTCGCCCAGGGCGAGCGGGCCCAGCAGGCGATCGAAGCTGGCGCGGACGAAGTTGGCAGCGACGAACTCATTGAACGCGTTGCCGGCGGCTGGACCGATTTCGATTCGGCTGTGGCCACCCCGGATATGATGGGCAAGGTCGGTCGCCTCGGCCGCGTGCTCGGCCCCCGTGGTCTCATGCCGAACCCCAAGACCGGCACCGTTACCATGGACGTGGCGAAGGCTGTCAGCGATATTAAGGGCGGCCGTATCGAATTCCGCGTGGACAAGAACTCCAACTTGCCCTTCATCATCGGCAACACTTCCTTCACCGAGCAGCAGCTCCTGGAGAACTACGCTGCCGCTTACGAAGAGATCATGCGTCTCAAGCCGTCCTCCTCGAAGGGCCGCTACATTCTCAAGGCCACCGTGTCCACCACGATGGGCCCGGGTATTCCGATTGACGCTGCCAAGACTCGCGCCGAAGCCTAAGGTAGAGCTGCGGGCTCGGCAGTAATGCTGTATCGCGAAAGGCGGGGATCCTCAGGGGTCTCCGCCTTTCGCGTTTTTTCTTGTCGTAACCGTGCTTTAGGCTAGATCCGTGACTTCCCATCCGCATGTACGTGACACATTGCTCGCCTGCCTCCTCATGGCGCTCTGCCTGGGGTGGGCGGCCTGGGCCTTCGCGCACAACCCGTCCATCAATCCCGTGGGGGAGTGGACCTACCTGGACTACTCCCTCAAAGCCTCCCACGGCAGCATTCCCGCTCCCGGGGATGTGATGGCCCCGCAGGCACGTCAAGCTTGGGCCTGTCACGCCCCGGCGGGCACGGCCATCACCCCGCCTCCCTGCGCGGCATGGGATCAGGTGGCCCCCGCGGAGTGGCCCTATCGTGCGGAAAACTACAATGCTTTCCACCCGCCGCTGTATTTTTTGGTCGACGGCGCCATCGCACGCCTGGCCGGTATGGCGGGACTGAGCTTTCTCACGGGGGCGCGCCTGGGTTCGGCCGTGCTGGTGGCTGTCGGCGTGGGGCTCTTCTATGCCGCACTGCGCGCGTGGCGGTTGAGCCCGGCGGTGTCCTTCGCCGCGGCGCTTTTCTTCCTGGCGGTGCCCTCGGTGGCGGCAAGTGCCACCATGGTGCATAACGATGCCGTTGGTCCGCTGGCCGGTGCGGCCGCGGTCTGGCTGAGCGCGCGCATCGTGGTGGGGAAAAAGACCGGCTGGGTGCTGCCCGCGCTTATAACCGCAGCTATTTGCCTTTCCCGAGTCATTTCCGTTACCGGAATTCTGGCCGTGCTGGTACCTGTCGCGCTTGCTATCTGCTGGCCGCGAGTGGCCGGATTCGGGCGCACGGAGCGGCGGCCCCTCGCGGTGTTGCTCGGTACTCAGATCCTCACGGTGGCGGCCTGCTACCTGGGCTGGGATGCAATCCAGGGCGCTCGAACCCCGGAGGGGTATGTGCCCGCTATTAACGCGATTTCCACCTCCCCGGTCAGTGAAGCTAGCACCGGAACCTTGCTTCTCAGCCTCCTCAACCCCTATGGCCTGACTAATCCCGGAGCGAAGTATCACTTCTCCCCGGAGCTCATCTCCACTCCCACCCAAATCTGGGGGACGGCTGCCTACCTGATATTGCTGGCTGGCCCGTTGCTTGCCCTGGTGCTGGGGTTGCGCTCGGTGCGCGGGCGGGTTCTCGGGCTTTCGGGCGCTACCGGGCCCCTCATCGTCGGAGTGGTGGTCCAGGTGCGGGAAATTATCAACGGCGGCCTGTATTTCCGTTCCATTCCGCGCCGCTACGGAATCGCCAATGTGGCTGGGGCGCTAGCCGCCATCGCCCACCTCGCTGACCGGCCTATCTGGCGCGGTGTGCTCATGGGTGCGGGGGCGCTGGGTTACCTGTGTATGCTCGCTGGGCCGGTATGGGCCTAGCTGCGCCGTCATACCTCCCGGCTGCGCCCGTGAGGCAAGCCACGCTACTCGGCCTTGGCGTGGCCGCGCGAAAACGATAGACTAGCCGATGCCAAAGACCGCAGGTTCCAACGGGATCAAACTCGCACCGCGAGGCCAGCGCAGGTAAGAACAGAGCTGAATGTTGCCGTGCTCACGGCAGGTCATCCAAGCCCCGTGCCTTACCGCGCGGGGCTTTTTCGTTGCCGATCCTGCGGGTAAGACCGGAAGGAGGCCCCATGGCACGGACCGATAAGTCTGCAGCGATTGCGGAACTCAAGGAGCTCTTCGAGAACTCCACCGCTGTGCTGTTTACTGAGTACCGTGGCCTGACGGTCGGCCAGATGAAAGATCTGCGCCGGTCGTTCCAGGGTGGAGCTGTCTACAAGGTCGCCAAGAACACTCTTCTTGACATCGCCGCGAAGCAGGCCGGAATCGAGGTAGCGGAGGGGACCTTCCAGGGTCCGACCGCCGTTGCTTTCGTTACCGGTGAAGCTCCGGAAGCCGCGAAGGCTCTCAAGACCTTCGCCAAGGAGAACGAAGCCCTTATCCTCAAGGGCGGCGTGATGGACGGCGCTCAGCTGTCCGCAGACGACGTCAAGCAGCTCGCGGAACTCGAATCCCGCGAAGTCCTGCTGGCCAAGTCCGCCGGTGTTCTCAAGGCGCTCATGTACCAGGCAGCGTACGTACTCAACGCGCCGGCCACCAAGGCCGTTCGCACCATCGACGCCTTGCGCGCCAAGCAGGAAGCGGCTGCGTAGCCGCTTCCACCTCGAGATATTACGGATATCGGATATCACGAATATCTCGGAGTTTTCGCGGCTCGGCATACGCGTCGCGGAGCGGCCCTCAGCCGCGCACCCAGTTAGATCTGCCGGCCAGGTAAGTCTGCCGGCCAGATAGAGATCTGCTCGCTAGAGCGGAAAGGAAGGCCATCATGGCTAAGCTCTCGACCGAAGAGCTCATTGCAGCTTTCAAGGAGCTCACCCTCGTTGAGCTCAACGATTTCGTCAAGGCGTTCGAAGAGGAATTCGACGTTGAAGCCGCGGCTCCCGTTGCCGCCGTTGCCGCTCCGGCCGCTGCCGGTGGCGACGCCGGTGCCGCCGCCGAAGAAAAGTCCGACTTCGATGTTGTCCTCGAAGCCGCTGGCGACAAGAAGGTTGCGGTCATCAAGGAAGTCCGCGCCCTCACCTCCCTCGGCCTCAAGGAAGCCAAGGACCTCGTGGACTCGGCCCCCAAGGCCGTCCTCGAAGGTGTGGACAAGGATACCGCCGACAAGGCCAAGGAAGCCCTCGAGGGCGCCGGCGCCACCGTTACCCTCAAGTAACACGGCACGCCGAGTCATTCGGCTTATCGGCTGAGCAATCAGCCGGCGGGGCGCGAGCTTTGTGCTCGCGCCCCCGTTTTACAAGCGGATACGCCCCGGCGTATCCGCTTGTTTGTGTATGCGCTCTCACGTGAAGTTTCTCGACATCGCGGAGAGCGCGGCCTGCCCACTCACAAAGTGCAACGGCAACTACGTTAAGAAATTGTTTTGATGTCGTGGGGTTGCATCCTGTGGGCCCCGCTGTTGTGGGGTTGCATCCTGTGGGGTGTGGTGTTGTGGTGTTGCATCCTGTAGGCCCGGCGGCCGCGCCCGCGGCTAGCCCTTCGAAGAAAGCTCTCGACTACACTGGCACGGGTGAGCCTGGAAACAGATCCGGGTACTAGGTCGCGTACTAGGCCGGATACGAAGCCGGATACGAAGCCGGATACGAAGCCAGATACGAAGCCCGATCCGAAACTTGATCTGAAGCCGGGTGCGAGCCTGAAGAAGACAACGAAGACTAACGCGAAGACGAACGTGAAAATGACGCAGGAAACGACGACGAATCACAACCCCGAATCACGCCCAAACCAGAGCTCAATGCAGAACCCAATGCAGAGCTCAACGCAGAACCCAATGCAGAGCTCAACGCAGAACCCAATGCAGAACCCTACGCAGAGCTCGAAAAACAGCTCGAACCCGAGTTCGAGTGCAGCCCTGAGCTGGCGTCCGCTCACCCCGGGTGATATCCCTGCCTGGGCCGCACTGGGCGCGGCGGATCCTTCGCTGCTCCATTCGGACACCGAGCGCGATCTGCGCGATTTCCTCTCCAATCCGGAGGTTGATCCGGCCACCGAAACCCTCGCGCTCTACCGCGGGGAGCACCTCCTTGCCGGCGCTACGGTGTCCATTATGGGCGACGTCGACCAAGATGATGACTTGGATATTTATATCGGTTATGCCTGCCCGGACCTCACGTACCTCCCGGAGCTTCTCAGCCGGTGCGAGGAACTTGCCACCGGGCTTGCCGAGCGCTCCGAAATTCGCTATTCCGGACTGTCGGTGCAGGTGGCGCGTGACGATGACGCATCGGAAACGAACGCGGCGCTGGGGGAGCTCGGCTATCACCCCACCCGTAAGTACGAGGTAATGCGCCGCCCGGCCGCCGAACTTCCTGCCACTCACATAGCTGGAGTTAGCTTCCGCGCCCCCACGCTTGCCGACGAAGAACCGCTGCGCCTCGCCCATGCCGAAGCTTTCCATGACCATTACGGGCGTTATGATTACGACGCCGCATCCTGGCACTCCTTCCTCACCGGGTGGCGCATGCGTCTGGACTGCTCAGTCGTGGCGCACAGCGAAGAAACCGGTGCTGTGGTGGGCTATGCGCTGGCGAATGACTACGGCACGGAGCTGTACATCGAATACCTCGGATCTTTGCGCGCGGTGCGCGGGCGCGGAGTGGGTGGCCAGCTCGTGGATCGTGTTATTACGAACGCGGCGCGGGCCGGGTATGCCACCGTCGGATTGGACGTGGATACCCATAGCTCCACCGGAGCCGGCCGACTCTACGTTGCGCACGGTTTCGAAGGATACTGCGCTGAAGTGACCCTGGAAAAACGCTTGCGTTAGCGGAAAGTGACCACGCGGGGCCGCGGCGTCGTCGTGCTGGTGGAGGGGTGCGTTGAGCTGCCTCGACGCGCCCGCACTTGCATGTACGCCATTCTTGTGCGAAAGTACTTTCGGACGATGAAGTTCGGATGAGATACCGGTACCACCGCGCGCTGGTATCCCTATATGTGACCCCTCGCATAGGCCGGGGGCCTTGGTTCTTGCCGTTAAAACGTGTAGTGTAGAAACTTGCGTTGACACTCCTATGCCCTTGATCACCTCCGCAGCGCTTTTTGGCGTGATATCGCGGTTTTCGGTGAGGGTGACTGGATTGTCCTTCTGCCAGATTCGTCAGGGAAGGATCCACTTTGGCTGCTTCGCGCACATACTCGCTCGCTGCATCTAACGGCAAGCCGGTTGTTGACCGCGTATCTTTCGCGAAAATCCATGAACCACTGCAAGTGCCGAATTTGCTCGGCCTCCAGACCGATAGCTTCGGGTGGCTGATCGGCTCGGATAAATGGGTCGCGGAAAACCCCGGTGCTCAGTCCGGGCTCGAAGAAATCTTCGAAGAAATTTCTCCGATCGAAAACGCCGCGCAAACCATGGGCCTGGTGCTCTCCGCCCCGCATCTCGAGGAACCGAAGTATTCCATCCTCGAATGCCGCGAACGTGATCTCACCTATTCGGCGCCCCTGTACGTCACCGCGGAATTCCAGAACTACGAAACGGGTGAAATCAAGTCGCAGACCACCTTCATTGGTGATTTCCCGCTCATGACGGACCGCGGCACCTTCATCGTTAACGGTACCGAGCGCGTGGTTGTGTCCCAGCTGGTGCGTTCTCCGGGTGTGTACTTCGAACGCACCGCGGATAAGACCTCCGATAAGGACATTTACAACACCAAGGTCATCCCCTCGCGCGGCGCCTGGCTCGAATTCGAAATCGACAAGCGTGACGCGGTGGGCGTGCGTGTGGATCGCAAGCGTAAGCAGTCGGTCACTGTATTCCTCAAGGCCCTGGGCATGACGGAATCGGAAATTCGCGAAACCTTCTCCGAATTCCCCATCCTCATCGACACCCTGGAAAAGGACACCGTCCACAACCAGGAAGAAGCCCTCCAGGATCTGTACCGCAAGCTCCGCCCGGGTGAACCGCCCACGGCGGAAGCGGGCCGCACCCTGCTCAATAACTTCTACTTCAACCCCAAGCGCTATGACACCGCGAAGGTGGGGCGCTACAAGATCAATAAGAAGCTGGGCCTGCCGGAAGATAACACCGCCCGCCAGCTCACGCTCACGGATATCACCGCCGCGCTGCGCTACCTCCTCGCCCTCCACCAGGGCATGGACCGCATGGGGGAGGATGGCGAATTCCCGACCATCCTCTGCGCCGAAGGCGCTACCCCGGTGCGCGTGAGCACCGACGATATCGACAACTTCTCCAACCGGCGCGTGCGCGCTGTTGGTGAGCTCATCCAAAACCAGGTGCGCACCGGTTTGGCGCGCCTGGATCGGATGGTGCGCGAACGCATGACCACTCAGGAAGTGGAAGCGATTACGCCCTCCTCGCTCATCAACATCCGCCCGATCGTCGCCGCGATTAAGGAATTCTTCGGAACATCCCAGCTCTCGCAGTTCATGGATCAGAACAACCCGCTTGCGGGCCTGACCCACAAGCGCCGCCTGTCGGCCCTGGGCCCGGGCGGTCTGTCCCGTGATCGTGCCGGCATGGAAGTGCGCGACGTGCACCCCTCGCACTACGGGCGCATGTGCCCCATCGAAACGCCGGAAGGTCCGAACATCGGCCTTATCGGTTCGCTGGCATCCTTCGCGCAGATCAATTCTTTCGGCTTCATCGAAACGCCCTACCGGCGCGTGGTCGATGGTCGGGTCACGAATGAGATCGATTATCTCCAGGCCGGCGACGAAGATAACCACAATATCGCCCAGGCCGAAGCACCTATTGATGCGGACGGCCACTTCCTGGAAGAAGAAGCGCTCGTGCGCGTTCCGGGTGGCGAGCCGGCTCTCGTTCCGGTAGACGAAATTGATTACATGGACGTGTCCGCGCGCCAGATGGTTTCCATCGGTACCGGCATGATTCCCTTCCTCGAGCACGACGACGCCAACCGCGCCCTTATGGGTGCGAATATGCAGCGCCAGGCTGTGCCGCTGATCCGCCCGGTTTCCCCGTACGTGGGTACCGGCTGGGAGATGCGCTGCGCGGTTGATTCCGGTGACGTGACGGTGGCTGCGGCCCCCGGCGTGGTCACCGAAGTGGACGCCGATGCCGTGCACGTCGAGCAGGACGACGGGCGCCATGTCATCTACAAGATGTCCAAGTTTGAGCGTTCCAACCCCGGTAACTGCATCAACCAGCGCGTGGTGGTCTCCGCCGGGGATCGCCTGGAGGCGGGCACTCTTATTGCCGACGGCGCAGCTACCGAAGGTGGCGAACTCGCGCTGGGGCAGAACTTGCTCGTGGCTTTCATGTCCTGGAATGGCTACAACTACGAAGACGCCATCATCCTCTCCGAGCGCTGCGTGCGCGATGACCTCCTCACCTCGATTCACATCGAGGAACACGAGGTTGATGCGCGCGATACCAAGCTCGGCCCCGAGGAAATCACTCGCGATATCCCCAATGTGTCCGAGGAAATGCTCTCGCATCTCGATGACCACGGGATTATTCGTATCGGTGCGGAAGTGCGCGCCGGCGATATTATCGTGGGCAAGATTACCCCCAAGGGTGAAACGGAGCTCACCAGCGAAGAGCGCCTGCTGCGCGCCATCTTCGGGGAAAAGGCCAAGGAAGTTCGCGATACCTCGCTGCGCGTCCCGCACGGCGAATCCGGCATCGTTATCGATATCCGCCAGTTCGACAAGGAAAATAACGACGAACTTCCCTCGGATGTCAACGAAACCGTTCGCGTTTACATTGCCCAGCGCCGCAAGATCACGGTGGGCGATAAGATGGCCGGCCGCCACGGAAATAAGGGCGTTATCTCCCGCATTCTTCCGGTGGAAGATATGCCCTTCATGGAAGATGGCACCCCGGTTGATATCATCCTCAACCCGCTGGGCGTTCCCGGCCGCATGAACCTCGGTCAGGTTTACGAATTGCACCTGGGTTGGGTGGCTTCCCGCGGTTGGGATGCCAGCGCCGCCCGCGAAGCGGGTGAAGAATGGGCCCTGCGCCTTCCGGAAGATACCGTCAAGGCCGCCCCGGGCACCCGGGTTGCCACTCCGGTATTCGACGGTCTGCAGGCCGATGAGCTGGATGGACTGCTGCAGTCCACCCTGCCCGATGCGGAAGGTCACACCCTGGTCAATCGCTTCGGCAAGGCTCGCCTTTTCGATGGGCGTACCGGCGATCCCTTCCCGGATCCGGTCTCGGTTGGCTACATGTACATGCTCAAGCTGCATCACCTTGTGGATGATAAGATCCACGCCCGTTCCACGGGGCCGTACTCGATGGTGACCCAGCAGCCGCTTGGTGGTAAGGCACAATTCGGTGGCCAGCGCTTCGGTGAAATGGAAGTGTGGGCCCTGGAAGCTTACGGTGCCGCGCATACCCTGCAGGAAATGCTCACGATCAAGTCCGACGACACCGTGGGCCGCGTCAAGGTGTACGAAGCCATCGTCAAGGGCGATAACGTCCCCGAAGCTGGTATTCCGGAATCCTTCAAGGTTCTCATGCAGGAAATGCGGTCGCTGTGCCTGAACGTGGCAGCTCTTGACGCCTCCGGGCAGGTCATTGACCTCCAGGATGCGGAAGAAGATCGTATGCGCGCTGCGGCCGGCCCGGAGGAGCCCGTGCTGCAGACCGGTCTGGAGGATCTGTCCACCGGAGCCGACTTCTAAACTCTCAAATCTTCTTAGTGGCGCACAACATCGGAAGTAGGAATCTTGCTCGACGTTAATCGTTTTGACCAGCTCCACATTGGTCTGGCAACCTCGGATGATATCCGTGCCTGGTCGCACGGTGAGGTGAAGAAGCCGGAAACTATCAACTACCGCACCCTCAAGCCGGAAAAGGACGGCCTGTTCGGTGAACAGATCTTCGGGCCCACCCGTGATTGGGAATGTGCCTGCGGTAAGTACAAGCGGCCGCGGTTCAAGGGTATTGTCTGCGAACGCTGCGGCGTGGAAGTCACCCGCTCGAAGGTGCGGCGCGAACGGATGGGCCATATTGAGCTCGCCGCTCCCGTCACCCATATTTGGTACTTCAAGGGCGTGCCTTCGCGCCTGGGCTACCTCCTGGACGTGGCCCCCAAGGACCTCGAAAAGGTCATCTACTTTGCCGCCTATATGGTGACCGAAGTTGATGAAGAGGCGCGCCGCGCGGATATGCCCACCCTCCAGTCTGAATACGAACTGGAGCGCCGCGCCCTGGAAAAGAACCGGGATGTCACCCTCGAAACCCGCCAGCAGGAGCTCGAAAAGGAGCTCGCGCAGGCGGAAGAAGATGGTGCCACCGATTCCCAGAAGCAGAAGATCAAGCGCCAGGCTGATAACGATCTCGCTAAGATCCGGAAGAATACGGATCGTGAACTCGAGCGCCTGGAAACCATGTGGGATCGCTTCACCAAGCTCAAGGTGGGGGATCTGGAAGGCGACGAAGATCTCTACCGGGAAATGGACGCGCACTACGGCGACTACTTCAAGGCCGCGCGCGGTGCGGAAGCGATCCAGGCTCGGCTGCGCTCTTTCGACCTGCAGGCCGAACACGACCGCCTCGTTGAGATCATCGAATCGGGTACCGCTCAGCGCAAGGCTCGCGCCCTCAAGCGCATCAAGGTGGTTAACGCTTTCCTGCACTCGGATACCAAGCCCGAATCGATGGTGCTTGATGCGCTGCCGGTGATCCCGCCGGATCTGCGCCCCATGGTGCAGCTGGATGGTGGCCGTTTCGCGACCTCCGATCTCAACGACCTCTACCGCCGTGTGATCAACCGGAATAACCGCCTCAAGCGCATGCTTGACCTGGGGGCTCCGGAGATCATGGTCAATAACGAAAAGCGCATGCTCCAGGAATCCGTGGACGCGCTCTTCGATAACGGCCGGCGCGGGCGCCCGGTGCAGGGTGCCGGCAACCGTCCTCTCAAGTCGCTCTCCGATATGCTCAAGGGCAAGCAGGGCCGCTTCCGCCAGAACCTCCTGGGTAAGCGCGTGGATTACTCGGGCCGCTCCGTGATCGTGGTGGGCCCGACCATGAAGCTGCACCAGTGCGGGCTGCCGCGCGTCATGGCTCTCGAGCTCTTCAAGCCCTTCGTGCAAAAGCGCCTCGTGGACCTGGAAATCGCCAAGAATATCAAGGCATCCAAGCGTTTTATCGACCGCCAGCGCCCCGAGGTGTGGGACGTCCTCGAAGAGGTTATGCGCGAACACCCGGTGCTCCTCAACCGCGCCCCAACCCTGCACCGCCTGGGTATTCAGGCGTTTGAGCCGCTCATGATTGAAGGCAAGGCTATCCGCCTGCACCCGCTGGTGTGCTCCGCTTTCAACGCGGACTTCGACGGCGACCAGATGGCTGTACACCTCCCGCTCTCCGTGGAGGCCCAGGCCGAGGCCCGCATCCTCATGCTCTCCTCGAATAACATCCTCAAGCCTTCTGATGGGCGCCCCGTGACCATGCCTTCGCAGGACATGGTGATCGGGCTGTTCTACCTGACATCTCAGGTCGACGGCGCCACCGGGGAAGGCCGCTCCTTCACCTCCATTGATGAAGCGCGGATGGCCTATGACATGGGCAGTCTCGATCTCAATGCCAAGGTTAAGATCCGTTTCGAAGCGGATGTTGTTCCCCCGCGCGGCTGGAAGGCTCCGGAGAACTTCGAAGAAGGGGACCGGCTGCTGCTGGAAACCACCCTGGGCCGCGCGATCTTCAATGATTCGCTCCCTGTGGACTTCCCCTACGTCAACGAGACGGTCGACAAGAAGGTGCTGGGCGGCATCGTCAATCGGCTGGCCGAACGCTACGAAAAGGTCTACGTAGCCGCCTCGCTGGACGCCCTGAAGTCCGCCGGTTTCTACTGGGCCGGGCGCTCCGGCGCCACCATTGCGGTATCGGACGTCGTCGTACCCGAATCGAAGCCGGAAATTTTGGCGGAAGCCGAAAAGAAGGCCGCGGTTATCGAAAACCAGTTCCTCACCGGTCGTATCGAGGACGAGGATCGCCGTCGCGACCTCGTGGATCTCTGGTCCGAAGTCACGGACGCGATCGCCGTGGAGATGCGCGAAAACTTCACCGCGGATAACACCGTGAACCGCATGGTGTCTTCCGGGGCGCGCGGTAACTGGGAACAGGTTCGTCAGATTGCCGGTATGCGCGGTCTGGTTGCTGACCCGAAGGGCGCGATTATTCCCCGCCCGATTACCTCGAATTACCGCGAGGGCCTCTCGGTTCTCGAATACTTCGTGGCGACCCACGGTGCCCGCAAGGGCCTGGCGGATACCGCGTTGCGTACGGCCGACTCCGGGTACCTTACCCGCCGTCTCGTGGACGTGGCGCAGGATGTTATCGTGCGCGAATCCGATTGCGGGACCAGTCGCGGCCTGCTGAAGACCATCGCAGAAAAGGGCGCGGACGGCACTCTCGTTCCCGATCCGCAGCTGGATACCTCGGTGTACGCTCGCACGCTGGCCAAGGATGTAGTTTCCGACGACGGCGAAGTGCTGGCGGCGGCCGGAACCGATCTGGGCGATGCGATTATCGAGCACCTCATCGAGAACGGTGTCACTCAGGTATCGGTGCGTTCGGTGCTGACCTGCCAGTCGCGTACCGGCACCTGCGCCAAGTGCTACGGCCGCTCCATGGCCACCGGCAAGCTCGTGGATATTGGCGAGGCCGTGGGTATCGTGGCCGCTCAGTCCATTGGTGAACCGGGTACCCAGCTGACGATGCGTACCTTCCACACCGGTGGTTCGGCCTCTGCGGACGACATCACCCAGGGTCTTCCCCGTGTGCAGGAACTCTTCGAAGCCCGTACCCCGAAGGGTGAGGCACCGATCGCGGAAGCGGCCGGGCACCTCCAGATCGAGGACGGGGAACGCGTGCGTCGCCTCATTATTCAGCGCGACGACGGCGAAGAGGACCTTGTCTACCAGGTCGCCAAGCGAGCCAAGCTCTTCGTTCCCGAAGGTGGCCACGTCAATGTGGGCCAGCAGCTCGTGGAAGGCAGTGTCGATCCCAAGAAGGTGCTGCGTATTTCCGGGCGTCGGGTGGCTCAGGAACATATCGTTTCCGAAGTGCAGGCCGTGTACCGCTCCCAGGGCGTGGAAATCCACGATAAGCACATTGAGGTTATTGTGCGCCAGATGCTGCGCCGTATTACCGTGCTGGAAGCGGGAACCACGAAACTGCTGCCGGGCGAATTGGTGGACGTGGCGCGCTTTGAAGATGAGAACCGCGCGGCGATGGCCGAAGGCGGCAAGCCCGCCTCCGGGCGCCCGGAGCTCATGGGTATTACCAAGGCCTCCCTGGCTACGGATTCCTGGCTCTCGGCGGCCTCCTTCCAGGAGACCACCCGCGTCCTCACCGAGGCCGCGCTCAATTCCAAGTCCGACCCGCTCGAGGGTCTGAAGGAAAACGTTATCCTCGGTAAGCTCATCCCGGCCGGTACCGGCCTGGAGACGATGCGCTCGGCCAAGATCGAACCGACTGCCGAAGCTCGGGTGGAGTTCGAAAAGAACAACGGCTTTGCCGCCACCGATTTCGACATGTTCGATGACACCTTCCCGTATACCGACTTCCAAGAGTTCGATCTCGGAGCCGGCTACGGAATGTTCTCCTAAACAAGTTCTCCGGTAGCGGGGGAGTTCCCAGCGGGGGGGGGGGGGGGGGGGGGGGGCGCGGCCCCCCCCCCCCCCCCCGGCGCCGGGCTAGAGAATTTCGGCATGGTCATTACCGCAACTAGCACGC